>DATEII010000206.1:0-50883 GCA_035279135.1 Steroidobacteraceae bacterium | reverse complement strand
CCAGTACCTGCGGCCTCGCGAAGCAGCTCGGCAAGCCCGCGATGATGCTGACGTTCGAGCCGATGCCGCGCGAATACCTGTCGGGGCAGATGAAGCCTCCGCAGGATCCGCCCGCCAGGCTCACGGATTTTCGCGAGCGCTTCCGGTTGCTCGAGCGCTCGGACCTGCATTGCGCCTGCGTGCTGCGCTTCGACGAGAAGCTGCGGCAGTTGAGTGGCGAGCAGTTCGTCGATCTGCTGAAGACGCGCTTCGGCGCCTCGGCGGTGGTGGTCGGGCAGGATTTCCGCTTCGGGCGCGGTGGCGCGGGCAGCATCACGCTGTTGCGCGAGGCGGCCGAGGCGGGCGCGTTCGAGCTCGAGCTGGTGCCCTCGGTGTGCATCGAGGATGTGCGCGTGAGCTCGAGCGGCGTGCGCGCGGCGCTGGCGGCCGGCGACTTCACCCGCGCGCGCGATTTGTTGGGACGTGTGTACTCGATGCGCGGACGCGTGGTCGGCGGCGAGCAGCTCGGACGGCGGCTCGGTTATCCGACCGCCAACATCCGCATGCGCCGGCGCAAGCTGCCGATGACCGGCATCTACGCGGTGCGCGTGCGCGGTGTCGACGCGCTGCATCCGCACGCGGCGCGCGACGGCGTGGCCAGTCTCGGATTCCGTCCCACCGTGGACGGCACCGAGCCGCTGCTCGAGGCGCACGTGTTCGATTTCAATGGTGCGCTCTATGGCACCGAGCTGGAAGTGGAGTTCGTCGCGAAGATTCGCGACGAGGAGAAATTCGCGAGCCTCGACGCGCTGGTGCAGCAGATGCACCGGGATGCAGCCGAGGCGCGCCGATTGCTGGCAGAGAACAGTTAGTCAGACAGAGACAGGAAACGGCAGTGGCAGACTACAAGGGCACCATCAATCTTCCCGAGACGGGCTTCCCCATGAAGGCCGACCTCGCGCAGCGCGAGCCGAAGATGCTCGCGGCGTGGGAGGCCAACGACCTCTACGCGAAGATTCGCGCGATTTCGCGCGGCCGCCCGCGGTTCGTGCTGCACGACGGCCCGCCGTATGCCAACGGCGCCGCGCACCTCGGTCACTTCGTGAACAAGGTGCTCAAGGACATCGTGGTGAAGTCGCACCAGCTCGACGGCTACGACTCGCCGTACGTGCCGGGCTGGGACTGTCACGGCCTGCCGATCGAACACCAGATCGAGAAGAAGTTTGGCCGCGTGGGCAACAAGCTCAACGCCAAGGAGTTCCGCGCCGCCTGCCGCAAGTTCGCGCAGGAGCAGGTGGAACTGCAGCGCGGTGACTTCAAGCGTTTCGGCGTGCTCGGCGACTGGGGTAATCCGTACCGCACCATGGACCCGCGCTTCGAGGCGCAGCAGGTGCGTGCGCTCGGCAAGGTCATCCGGAACGGACACCTTTATAAGGGTGCCAAGCCGGTCTACTGGTGCCTGGATTGCCGCTCCTCGCTGGCCGAGGCCGAAGTCGAATACGAGGACAAGAACTCGCCGGCCGTGGACGTGGAATTCCGCGTCGCGGATGCGGCCGACTTTGCGCAACGCATCGGCGTGAAATTCGACACCATCGGCGCACATCCCGTGTCGCTGGTGATCTGGACCACCACGCCCTGGACGCTGCCGGCCAACGAGGCGGTTTCGCTCGGGCCCGACATGGAATACGTGGCGGTCTGGGTATCGCGTGGCGGCCGGTCGGAAGTGCTGGTGCTGGCCAACGAACTGCTCGATGCGTGCCTCGCGCGTTACGGGCTGGGCAAGGGACAGGTGCTGGCGCAATTTCCGGGCACTGCCCTTGAACACCTCCAGCTCGAGCATCCGTTCGTCAAGAAACACGTGCCCGTGATCGTCGGCGATCACGTGACACTGGAAGCAGGTACTGGCGCCGTGCACACCGCGCCCGCACATGGCCAGGAAGACTTTGTGGTCGGCATCAAGTACAGCCTGCCGGTCGACAACCCGGTCATGGGCGACGGCCGCTTCCGCGAAGGCACGCCGTTCGTGGCTGGCATGAAGGTGGACGATGCCAACGGCGTCCTCATCCAGGAGCTCGAGTCGCGCGGCCGGTTGCTCAAGCACGAGACCATCCGCCACAGCTACCCGCATTGCTGGCGCCACAAGACGCCGGTGATCTTCCGCGCCACGCCGCAATGGTTCATGGGCATGGACCAGAAGGGCCTGCGCGCGAACGCGTTGCGCGACATCCAGAAGGTGCAGTGGTTTCCGGCCTGGGGCGAACAGCGTATCTACAACATGATCAAGGACCGGCCCGACTGGTGCCTGTCGCGCCAGCGCACCTGGGGCGTGCCGATCACGCTGTTCGTGCACAAGCAGACGCAGGAGCTGCATCCGCGCACGCAGGAGCTGATCGAGGAGATCGCGAAACGCATCGAGAAGGACACCATCGAGGCGTGGTTCGATCTCGATCCGAAAGAGTTGTTAGGGGCCGACGCGGAACACTACGAGAAGGTGACCGACGTCATGGACGTTTGGGCCGACTCGGGCCTGTCGTTCGAGTGCGTGCATCACACGCACCCGGACGAAGTGAAGCCGCCCGTGGAGATCTACCTCGAAGGTTCGGACCAGCATCGCGGCTGGTTCCACTCCTCGTTGCTCATGTCCGAGGCGCTGTACGAGCGCGCGCCATACAAGTCGGTGCTCACGCACGGCTTCACGGTGGACGAGAAGGGCATCAAGATGTCCAAGTCGCTCGGGAACGTGATCGAGCCGAAGAAGGTCATGCAGACCTCCGGTGCCGACGTGCTTCGCCTGTGGATCGCCGCCACCGACTACGCCAACGAAATGGCCTTGTCGGACGAGATCCTGAAGCGCATGTCGGAGTCCTACCGCCGCATGCGCAACACCGTGCGCTACCTGCTCGGCAGCTTCGCGGGTTTCGATCCGGCCGCCGATGCGGTGCCGGTGGAGCAGCTCGTCGCCATCGATCGCTGGGCCATCGCACGCACCGCGGCGCTCCAGGAGGAGATCGTCGAGGCGTACCGCAAGTACCAGTACCACCTGATCTACCAGAAGGTGCTCAACTTCTGCGTGGCGGACCTGGGCGGCTTCTATCTAGACCTGCTCAAGGACCGGCTGTACACCACGCCGAAGAACAGCCTGGCGCGCCGCTCGGCGCAGACCGCGCTGTTCCACATCGCCGAGAGCATGGTGCGCTGGCTGGCGCCCATTCTTTCTTATACGGCGGATGAGATCTGGAGCTTCATGCCGGGCAAGCGCAGCGAATCGGTGTTCCTGGAGACCTGGCACGTGTTGCCCAAGGTCGCTGCGGACGCGATCGACTGGAATCTCTTCATCCAGTTGAAGACCGCCGTGGCCGGTGAGCTCGAGAAGCTGCGCGTCGCGGGCACCATCGGCGGCAATCTCGATGCCGAGGTGGAAGTGTTCGCCAAGGACGAGTTCCGCGAGAAGCTCATGGCGCTCGGCGAGGAGCTGCGCTTCCTGCTGATCACGTCGGATGCCAGGGTGAAACGCGTCAGCAATGCCGCGGGACCGCCCGTGGGCGCCATCAAGGTGGCCGACATTGCCAAGGACGGTGGGGTCTGGATCCGCGTGCAAGCGTCCGCGGCGCCGAAATGCGAGCGCTGCTGGCACCATCGGCCGGAAGTCGGGTCCAACACCGAGCACCCGACCATCTGCGGCCGTTGCGTGGAGAATCTCGCCGAGCCCGGTGAAACAAGGCAGTTCGTATGAACGAGACGACCAACATTCCGGTAGCGGCCAGCGGTGTGCGCTGGCTGTGGATCGCGGCCGCCGTGATCGTGCTCGACCAGCTCAGCAAGCTCTGGATCCAGGGCAGCATGGCGTTGTACGAGAGCATCGAGGTGCTGCCGGTGCTGAACATCTATCACACGTTCAACCCCGGCGCGGCCTGGAGCTTCCTCGCACACGCCGACGGCTGGCAACGCTGGCTGTTCTCGGCGCTGGCCATTGGCGTGTCCGCCGGCCTCATCGTCTGGCTTCGCCGGTTGGCGCTGGCCCAGCACGCGCTGCTGATCACCGGCCTCACGCTGATCGTCGGCGGCGCCATCGGCAACCTCATCGACCGCCTGTACCTCGGGCACGTGGTCGATTTCATCCTCGTGCACTGGGAGAACTCGTACTTCCCTGCTTTCAACGTCGCGGACAGCGCCATCTCCGTGGGCGCCACGCTCGTGATCTTCGATTCGCTGCGCGACGCCGTGCGCGAGCGGCGCGCCAGGGCCGCGGGTACCGATAGCTAGTCCATGCGCATCTATCTCGCCAATCCAAGAGGGTTCTGCGCCGGTGTCGATCGCGCCATCGACATCGTCGAGCGCGCCATCGCCCTGTTCGGTGCGCCCATCTACGTGCGCCACGAGGTGGTTCACAACGTGCACGTGGTCGAGCGGTTGCGGCAGCTCGGCGCCGTTTTCGTCGACGAGCTGGACCAGGTACCCGATGGCGCTACCGTGATCTTCTCCGCGCACGGCGTACCCGCCGCGGTCGAGAACGAGGCCGCACGGCGCGGGCTCACCGTGTTCGACGCCACTTGTCCGCTGGTGACCAAGGTGCACATGGAAGTCGCGCGGTATGCGCGCGAAGGCCGCGACGTCGTGCTGATCGGCCACGCCGGTCATCCCGAGGTCGAAGGCACCATGGGCCGCTTCGACACCAGCCAGGGTGGCCACATGCATCTCATCGAGAACGTCGAGCAGGCGCGCCGGCTCGAGGTGCGCGATGCGGCTCGCCTGGCGTTCGTGACCCAGACCACGTTGTCGGTCGACGACACCGCGGCCATCGTCAATACGCTGCGCGAGCGTTTCCCCTCACTGGCGAGCCCGCGGCGCGAAGACATCTGCTACGCCACGCAGAATCGCCAGGATGCCGTGAAGGAGCTGATCGCGAATTGCGACGTGCTGATCGTCGTCGGATCGGTCACCAGCTCGAACTCGAATCGTTTGCGCGAACTGGCCGAGCGCGCCGGGCGACCCGGTTATCTGATCGACGATGCTTCGTTCCTGCGGCGCGAGTGGTTCGAGGGCAAGACGGCGGTCGGTGTGACCGCGGGTGCCTCGGCGCCCGAGGAGCTCGTGCAGCAGGTGATCGCCCGACTGCGAGAGTGGGGCGGCAGCGCGGCCGAAGAATTGAAGGGGCGTGAAGAGCACGTGGTGTTCTCGCTGCCCAGGGCTTTGCGCTCAGCGCAATCTACCCGTACCTAGCGCCAGCAATCTGCGCTGGTGTCGTTGCCTCCGCGGTCCAGCGCGCGCCGCCGGTTGTTCTGGTCGAGCGTGAATTCCGCGCAGCGCGCATCGTCATCCTGCCCGGACTCGTGCGCGGCGCGGGCGCGCGCGAGGTAGCTCAGTCCGTCTTCGCTGCCGCGAAGCTCCAGGTCGTAGAACCCGCGCTCCGATTGTCGCTCGCGCCCAAGCTGCTCGAGGGTGGCGTAACGCGCGTGGGTGCCGAAGTAGCGATCCTGGGCTGCCTGCACCGCGATCAGCGCGGCGATGCCATCCTCGCGCCGCACACGCAGCATGTGCACGCGCCACATCGGCACGGCCACGGCGGCGAGCACCGCCATCACGACGAGGACGGTCAGTAGTTCGGCGAGCGTGACCCCTCGAGTCCGTGGCACGCGCGAGGTCATTGCGCCGCGACCCGCTGCCAGGAGATTCGCTCGAGCTCGCCGCGTGCGTGACATCGACGTGGCACCACGGGTGCGCAGTCGGCGGGCGTGGCGTCGCCCGAATCCACCACCCACATGACAGCGGCGCGCTGGCGGTCGATGGCATGCCGTGCGCTCGTGCCGGTACTCACCAGCTCGAAGTGCGCACCGGCCAGGTGCGCGCCCGGCGCCTGCGGCAGCGCGAGCTCGTAGCCCGCGAAGCGCACGATCACCTCGTAGCGGTCTGCGGAGCCCGGCACGTGTGCGGCGAGCCGCGCGAGAACCGCAGCGGGGTCGGAACTGTTCACGATTGCTCGGATGGCCATCTCGATACCGGCGCTGGCGGCGTTGGCCGCATTCTCGCGAAAGGCTTCATCCTGTGCCAGCAGGCGTTCGACATGCGCCGCGCTCGCGCCGGCCAGGCCTAACAGTGTCACCAGGGCGAGCAGGATCAGGCCGACCGCGAGCGTCGCGCCGCGTTGTGAGGAATTCATGTTGGCCGCAGGTTGCGCAGCGCCACGGTATGGCAGACGAGCAGCCGACGTTGCCGCGACTCCTGATCGTCCGGCGTGAATTCGACGTCCGCGTAGCGCAGCGTACGCGCGTCGAAAAATCCCGGCTCCGTACGGTCGGCGCGAATGCGCAGCCACAGGCGTACGGCGACCACCGCATGGCTCCGCAGGTCCGGGAAGTCCGGCGGCACGAAACTCAACCGACCTTCTGTATCGCCCGGATTGCGCACCCCGAATTCCACCTGCAGGTCTTCGACGCCCGGCAGGATTTCTTCGTCGCGGAACTGCGCCGCGCCACGTGATTCGGTCAATGCCTTGACGCGCAGCGCAGGCCAGTGATGTCGGTCGACCGAGTCGTTCGCAATGTAATACCGGCGCACCTCGACATCGCGCACCTCGGCATCGGAATCCGTGGGACCCGGCGCGTGGCCATCGGCAAAGAGCTCGGCGACGCCCTGCGATTCCAGCCGTCGCGAATACAGCTGAAGTCGGCCCGCGAGCGGTTTCGACACGGCGAACGAGGCGTGGCGCACGGCGAGCGTGTCGGAGCCGTCACGGGCGCCACCGGCGGATGCGGTGGGAATGCACTTGCCGGCCGGAGCGCCTGTGGCATACCCGTTGTTGCTGCCCTGGACGGCGAGCTCCAGGTCGAGGGCGAAGTTCACGCCGCAGTCGTGCGCGCCTGACGGCAGGCCAGCCACGGCGGCGACCGGGTGATCCCGGTCTGGCTGTCGCAACTGATCGCCTTCGGCGAGCACCGTGCCGCCCCGCGAGTAGCGCAGGCGCGATCGCGCGAAGCCCAGGAAGCCGGCGTGCTCGAGGTCCGGCACCATGACCGACAAGGCGTGACGCGCATTGTCCTGCAGCGCCGCGAGACTCTCGCCGGCCGCGAAGGCGTCGCGGCAGCGCTGCAACACCGCGAAGAAAGCCGCCAGCAGCAGCAATCCCAATGTCATCGAAATCATGAGCTCGGGCAGGCTGAAGCCCGGTTGACGCGATTTCACGCTCAGCCCGCCACCGGCGGCGCCAGCAGGCTCAGGGCGACGACGCGGGTCTCGTCGTCGCGCGGACCACGCCAGCTCAGGGTGATGGCGAAACGATCGGCCGCGGCGGGGCCGATGGCGGGCTCGAATTCGACCACGGCGCGTGTTTCGACGCCGGGCAGCTGCCGCTGCGCAGCTGCCAGGAAATGGGCAAGGTCCGCGGCCGCGAGATCGGTGGCCACGCAGGGCGCGGGCAGGTCACAGGGCGCGAGCATCGGCATCGCCTCGCGCGAGTCGTACGCCGCCCGGGCCTGCGGATTGGCGCGGATGCGTTGGGCGATGTCCTGCACGAGTTGCGCGGCCGCCATCTCGTGCATGGCATCCGATTGTGACCGCAGGCTGCCGAGCAGCATGCCGCCGGCGCCCAGCAGCCCGATCGACAGCACCACCAGCGCGATCAGCGCTTCCACCAGCGTGAACCCGCGCGCCGGGCGTTTCACGGCGGGCACTCGCCACCCGCGCCGTCGGCGAGCCGCACGCGGCCGTTCTGGCTGACGATCAGTGCGCGCGGTCGTGCGAAACCCGCGGGGTCGCAGATAGTTAGGGTGGAGGTGGTGGCGGCCAGCGAGTCCGGCCAGAAATTGAGCCGGGCACGCGTGGCATGCAGCTCCAGGCCCCGGGGCAGGGCACCGCCAGCCAGCACGGTTTGTCCCTCGCGGGCCTCGAGAAAGGCCGTCCAGCTCTGCGCCGTGGCGTTGCCGGTGAGGCAACGACCCGCGGCATCGCTCAGGCAGAACACGCCGGGACGCGACTGGGTGATGGAACTGGTGCGGGCCTGTTGAAGCCCCGCGAGCAAATCGAGCACGGCGCTGCGCATGGCCGCGTTCCGCACGGTGGAGCGCAGGCTGGGCGCGGCGAGCCCCGCGAGGATCGCCACCACCGCCACTCCGAAACACAGCTCGATCAGCGTGATCCCGCGGCTTCCCTGCCTGGTTTTCATGTCGGGATTTTGCTGCCGGGAATCCCGTAAACCACGCGCCAAAACTGCTGGATTTGCGCCGTTTCTCATTGCCGGCCCGGGGGCGGCGCGTATACTCGCGCCCATGCCAATGACGGACCTCGATCCGGGCCTCGTCGAAAACCTGAATCAGCGGCTGATGCGCGCCGGAGTGCGCCCGACCGCGCAACGCCTGCGCATTGCCTCGCTGCTTCTCGGTCGACCCCAGCATCTCTCGGCGGAACAGGTCCTCGCGGGCCTGCGCACCCAGGGCATGCGCGTGTCCAAGGCCACGATCTACAACACGCTCAATCTATTCGCGGCTTCCGGGCTGATCCGGCAGCTCTCCGTGGGTAGCGACCGCTGCTGGTTCGATTCGAACACGGACGCGCACTACCACTTCCATGACCTCGACACCGGGGCCCTCATGGACGTCGCGTTGCGCGACGTGGAATTCCAGCGCCTGCCCGAGCCGCCGCCCGGCATGCAGGTGGATGGCATCGACCTGGTCATCCGGCTGCGCCGGAAGACGGCCTGACGGCCCGAAGGTCGCGGCGCTTCCCTAGGTCCGCCGGCGCCTTTAGAATGCGCGCCCTCTGGAACCTGCCCCTATAGCTCAGCTGGTAGAGCACATCATTCGTAATGATGGGGTCGTCTGTTCGAATCAGACTGGGGGCACCACCTTTCCATGAGCGCTGCGAAGTCCTCCCTGTGGATCCGCGTGTTGTCGCTGATCCCGCTGGCGCTGTGGTATCCGTTCGCGCGTTTCCTCGCCTGGCTCTCCTGGCGCGTGATCCCGTATCGCCGCCACGTCGTGGTTGCCAACCTGAAAGCTTCGTTTCCCGAATGGGATGACGCGACGCGCGAGCGCGTGATCCGCGACTACTACCGTGGCTTCGCCGACATGCTGGTCGAGGTCATGCATTCGGCGCGGCTCACGCCCGCGGAGCTCGAGCGCCGCGTGACGCTCGTGAATCCGCAGCTGATCCGCGACGAGGTGGCCCGCGGCAAGCCGGTGCTCATCCTGGCCGCGCACCAGTGCAACTGGGAGTGGATGCTGCTCGCCTTCTCGACCCAGCTCGGGCTGCCCGTGGACGCCGCCTACAAGCCGCTGGTCGACAACTGGGCCGAGCGCGAGATGCTCAAGCTGCGCAGCCGGTTCGGTGCGCGCCTGATCCCGGCGCCGCAGTTGTTAGGCGACATCATCCAGCAGCGCAACAAGCCACGGGTCATCGCCATGGTGGCCGACCAGGAGCCGGTGTCGAGCGAGCGCAAGCACTGGCTCAGATTCCTGAACCGCGACACGGCGTTTTTCCTGGGCGGCGAGGAAATCGTGCGCGCGACCCGGTACGCGGCGTTTTTCGTGCGTCTCAAACGCGTGGCGCGCGGCCGCTACGAGGCCGAGTTCGTGCCGCTGGCCGCGGCAGGCGAAAAGCTGGAGCCAGGTGAATTCACCGGGCGCTACGCGAGGTTCGTCGAAGACCAGATCCGCGCGGCGCCGGCCGACTGGCCCTGGTCCCACAAGCGCTGGAAACTGAAAAAACCCCTGTACGGCGCCTGATTCGCACGCGCATTTGACCTAACGTCCCGATATTCCGTCGAGTCGTTGGAACCCTACGTCGCCGCGCTGCGACTGCGATGCCTTTTCCGTGGCCCCGTAATCTTCCGGCCACGTATGACGCAACTTCCGACACATGATTCACCCGACACGGTGCTCGCGCCGCTGGCGCGCGGCCTCATGCGGCGCGCTCCCGAAATCCTCTCCTTGTCGATCCACGACTCGCTCGGGCATGCGCTCTGGTCGAGCGCGGATTTCCTGCTCGCGGAGGATCACGCGCTGATCGCGGAAGTGGTCGAAGAACCGCACGACGTGCGCGGGCAGTCCAGCGGCCTGTGGTGGGAGAGCGCGGATAGCGCCCGCGCACGTTGTGCCCTCGCGCTCTGCGAGGGCGAATACTTCTGCGGCGTGTTGCTGGTGGTGTTCTCCGGCCTGACTACCGGCGAGCCGGAACGCGCGGAGCGCGTCGCCTCGCTGACCGCGGTGCTGCCGGTGCTGGCCCAGGCCGCGCGCCGCTTCGACGTGCCGGTGCTGGAAATGGACGAAGCGTCCGGCACGACCACCGTGGTCGCCGCGCTGCGCTTCGAGAACATCGCGACGCACGACGAGCTCCAGCAGGACATCGCGCAGGCGGAGCGCGAGGAGCGCCTGCTCGAGCTCATCGATTGCGCACTCAAGGAAGACGAATTCGCACTGCACCTGCAGCCCATCGTCGCGCTGCGCGACGACACGGCCGCCGCGCAGGGCAACCCGCTGATCGTCGAGGTACTGATCCGGCTGCCCACGCAGGAATTCGGCGTGCTCGAATCGCACGAGTTCATCGAGACGGCGGAGCGTCATGGCCGCATGCCGAAGATCGACCGCTGGGTGATCAGGGCGCTGCTGGTATGGATGCAAAGAAATCGTGAACGCTGGGCCGATGCCAACGCCGTGTTCTCGGTGAACCTCTCGGGCAAGTCGGTGGTGCGCCCGGACTTCCGCAACTACCTCGAGAACTGCCTCGACAAGTCCGGACTGCCGTTGTCGTCGCTGCGTTTCGAGGTGGCCGAGCTCGATGCCGGTATCGCGCCGCAGGAATTTGCCGAGCTGGCGCGTTCGCTGATCGAGCGCGGCTGCGAAGTGTCGGTGGACAACGCCGGCACGGGCAGCGGCCGCTTCGAATTCCTGCGCGAGGTGAACGCCGACATCCTCAAGATCGACGGCTCGCTGGTCGAAGGCGCCACCGACGACATCCTGTCGCGCGCGCTCATCAACGGTTTCGTGCACATGGCGGATACGCTCGGCATGCGCACCGTCGCGAGCCAGGTGGACACCACCGCGAAGCTGCGCGCGGTCACGCAGCTGGGCGTCGATTATGCGCAAGGCTTCCGCGTGAGCAGGCCCGAGCACATCGATGATTTCCAGTTCCTCGACTGCGGTATCCAGATCGGCGCGCAGGAAGGCGTGTACGCATGAGAGACCTCACCTGGTTGTCGCGTGTCCCGGGCTCGAGCCGCGCGGCCGCGCACGCGCGCTTCGTAATGGCGCACCGGGCCGGCGGCGAGCTGCGCGAACACGCGCAACTCAGCCGGCTGATGGCCGGTGCGCAGCTGGACGAGGTCGATCGGCAGACGCTGGCGCTGCTGTTCCCGCAGCAGTCCCCGGGGACTACGCCTCGGTAGTCGGGATCCGGGCGGTCCGCGCCTGGTACTTGCGCAGGATCTCCGCCGCGAACTCCGCGAATACCCGCACCTTGGCCAGGTGCTGCGTGGCACGTGGATAGACCACGCTCAACGGCGGCCCCTCGCACGAATACTCCTTCAAGAGCTCGACCACGCGACCCTCGGCGAGTGAGCGACCGAGCAACAGGTCCGTGGTCTGCACGATGCCCTGGCCCTCGTACGCCGACGAGACCATGGGTTCCGAGGTGTTGAATGACAGCGCGAAGTTCAGCTTGAGCTTCTGCACGCCCCCGCGTCCCTGCGTGAACTTCCATTCCGCGGGACGCGAGGTGTCGGTGCGCAGGAAGCCGATGGTGCGATGGTTGCGCAGGTCGGCCGGCGTGCGCGGAACCCCGTGGCGCGCGAGGTAGCTGGGCGCGGCGCAGGTCACCAGGCGCGATGTCGCGATGCGGCGTGCGATGAGATCGGGGCTGCGCACCTCGCCGGCACGCAGCACCACGTCGATGTGCTCGGCCGCGAGATCCACGTAACGGTCGTTGAAGCGGATCTCGAGAGCCATCTCCGGGTAGCGCTCGGTGAACGCGGGCAGGGCGGGCATCAACAGGTAGCGGCCGAACGCCACGGGCACGTCGATGCGCAGTTTTCCCTGCGGCCGCGCGCGTGCATGCCGCATCTCGTCGTCCGCGGCCTGCACCTCGGCGAGGATGCGCTTGCAGCGCTCCAGGTAGACGGCGCCCTCCGGGGATACCGTAACTTTTCGTGTAGTACGGTGAAGCAATCGTGTACCGACGTGCTTCTCGAGTTGGGCAACATAGCTCGAGGCCATGGCGCGCGACATGTCCAGTTCGTCGGCGGCACGGGCAAACGAGCCCAGTTCCGCCACCCGCGCGAATACCCGCATTCCCTGGAGCTGATCCATGGCCCGGCATCTTATGCCGGACTGTCAAGCATCGCCAGACAATGAATTCGCTTTTGTCCGGTTTTTCGGGCGAAACTTTTTCGTCAGGATTGCGCCACTCAGGAGCAACCCATGTTCGTCTTCCACCGCTCGTTGATCGCCGTGCTGGCGCCCATCGCCCTGCTGATGGTCGTGGTGATCTGGTCCAGCCAGGATTCCCGTCCCGTCGCGGTTCCGGCCGCCACCGCGCAGCACGCCGCTGGCCCGCAGGGGCAGGTGGCGCGCGTGAACCCGGTACGGGACGGGGACAGTTAGGCCGTCGCGGCCATCTTTCCTTCGAGGTGCTTCGACAGTTCCGAGATGGTCGGGAAGTCGAACAACTCGGTGAGGTCCACGAGGCCGGGGTAGATCCGGTCGATCTGCTCGTGGATCTCGATGAGCTTCAGTGAGCTCGCGCCGATCTCGAACAGGTTGTCCTGCACGTCGATGTTGCGTTCGAGCGCGGCGTCGCAGATGTCCTTGAGCTTCTTCTCGATCTCGTTGCTCGTGGTCTTCGCGCCGCCGGCGGCTTCGAGCTGCGCGCGCAGCTGCGCGAGCTCCTGGAGCTCGGCGTCGTACACGCCGTTCACGTAGTCCTCTTCGAGCAGGTGGCGCTGGATCTTGCCACTCGTGGTCTTCGGGATGCGCTTCACGGGCACCACGTGCGCCACTTCGAGGCCCGTGTGTTCGTTCACGAGGCGCGTGACCTGGGCCGCGATCGGCATGAACTCCTTCATGTCCATGCGATGCAGCACGAAGATGATGAGGTCATCGGTGCTGCCGTGTTTGGCGCGCACGCCGGCTGCCACCACCTTGCCGAGCTCGAGGCCTTCAGCGCGGATCGCGATGCTTTCGATGTCGTGCGGATAGTAGTTCTGCCCGTTGACGAAGATGATTTCCTTGGCGCGGCCGGTGATGTAGAGCTTGCCGGCCTTGAGCATCCCGAGATCGCCGGTCTTCAACCAGCCATCCGGGCTGAAGCCTTTCGCATTCGCTTCCGGGTTCTCGAAGTAACCCTGGGTCACGTTGTCGCCCGAGATGAGGATGTTGCCGACCATGCCTTCGGGCAGTTCGCGATCCTCGTCGTCGGCGATGCGCACCTTGCTGTAGGGAATCGGCTGGCCCACGGCCATGAGCAGCAGCGCGTCCGCGTGTTCCTTGGGCAGCGGCGCGGGTGGTTTGCCCACGCTGAGCTGGTGGCGATCCACGGAGACGAACTCGTACATCTGTCCCGGTGGCTGCGGGAAGCTCACCACCAGCGTGGCTTCGGCGAGACCGTACACCGGGTACATCGCGGTCCGTGGCAGCTTCGCCGGCGCCATGCGACTCATGAATTCGTCGGCGAGCTCCACGGAGATGGGTTCGGCGCCGTTGTAGACCAGGCGCACGCGCGAGAGGTCGAGGTCACTCACGGAACGATCGCCCAGCACCTTGAGGTAGTGGCGGTAACCGAAGTTGGGCGAGCTCGTGACCGTCACGCCCTTGCGCGAAGCGAAGGTCATCCACAACAGCGGGCGGCGGATGAAGAGCTCCGTCGGCATGACGTTCAGGTGCATGCGATGCCCGAACATCATGATGTGCATGCCGATCAAACCCATGTCGTGGGTCAGCGGCATCCAGGTGAGATTGATGTCGTTCTCGGTCCACTGCGACGCCTCGCCGGCGCCACGCGCGTTGGTCAGGATGTTGCGATGGGTGAGCACCACGCCCTTGGGCTCGCTCGTGGAACCCGACGAGAACTGGATGAACGCCATGTCGTCGGGCTTTACCGGTTGGACCTGGCCGGCGCGCGAGATGTCGTCGATCGACTCGGCGAAGAACGCGCGCGAGGCGAGGGCATCGTACGTGCCCTGCTCGCCGGCGGGGCCCGCGAAGCTGCCGATGCGGTCCAGCGTCTTCTTGTCGGTGTAGATGAATGGCTTGCCGAGCTTCTTCGCGATGCGCAACAGCTTGTGCTTGTGCTCGTCGCTGATGCCGAGTGCCACGGGTACCGGCACGATGCCGCCCAGCATGCCGGCCCAGAAGGCATCGAGGAACTGCTCGTTGTTGGCGAGATAGATGATGAGCTTGTCGCCGGGCTTCGCGCCCAGCTTCTGCAGGTGGAACAGGATGCCGAGCGCGCGTTCGTAGAGCTCGGCGTAGCTCACCACGCGTTCGCTGTTCTCGGCCTCGAGGTACGTGATCGTGCGCTTGACGCTGCGGTTGTTGGTGATCAGTTCCGCGAGGGTTTCGGCTTTGGTCATCGTCATCGGCGTTCCAGCTTCATCATGAGAGGGTGTCTGGTGCGCAGGTTGATCTGCGCCTCGAGCTCGAGCGGCTTGTCCGGCACGTAGGTCAGCCGGTAGCGGCGCGCCACCTTATATAAGTGCATGTACATTTCATATAGGGCCAACGTCTCGCCGATGCAGTGGCGGGGTCCTGCGGCGAACGGCATGTAGGCGAAGCGCGGACGTTCCGCCTCGTGCGCGGCGTCGAACCGCTCCGGCCGGAACGCTTCGGGTTCCTTCCAGTAGCGCGGATGGCGGTGCAGTAGATAGAGGCACAGCAACACGTCGGTTCCGGCCGGGACGTCGTAGCCGGACAGCGTGTCGGCCGCGATCGTGCGGCGCGACAGCAGCCAGCCCGGTGGATACATGCGCAGCGCCTCGTCGCACACGTTCTTCGTGTACGTCAGCGCCTCCATGTCCGCGAGGCTGGGCGAAGCCTTCTCCTCTGTGGCATCGATTTCCGCGTGCAGCAGCTTTTCCGCTTCGGGGTTCTGCGACAGCAGGTACCAGGTCCAGTTCAGGCCACTCGCGGTGGTCTCGTGGCCCGCCACGATGAGCGTCATGACTTCGTCGATGAGCTCGCGCTCGGACATCGGCGAGCCGGTCTCCTTGTCGCGCGCGTCCATGAGCATGCCGAGGAAATCGAAATGCTCGGTCTTCTCCTCGCGCCGTCGCTTGACCAGGGCGGCCACGAGCTTGGTGAGCTGCCGGAACTTGTACGCGAACTTGAGATCGCGCGCCGGTTCCCTGGTGACGATGTCGAACGGATTACCGCCCATCTCCTGTGCGAGGCGCGCGAGGTCCGTGCCGAAGATCGACAGCAGCACGATCTCGAGCGTGAGCTCGCTCATGTCGTCGGTGACGTTGACCAGCTCGCCGCGCGCGGCCTGCGCTTCCCACTTGGCGATGAAGCGGTTGTTGCAGGCATCGATGAGCTCGGCAAACCTCGTCAACACGCGCCGGTGGAACATCGGCTGCATCATGTAGCGCTGACGTTTCCACAGGTCGCCTTCGCTGGTCATGATGCCGTGGCCGAGCAGGATCTTGACGCGGTCGAGGCCCGAACCCTTGGTGTAGTTCTTGTGGTTGGACACCAGCACGCGCTTGACGTCATCGGGGTGATTGATCACCCACATTTCCGCGCGGCGCGCCGGGGAATGGAAACGGTAGATGTCGCCATGGCGGGCAAACAGCTCGGTCATGCGATGGATCGCATCGTCATCGGCACCGATGTCGAACTGCATGTCGGCCAGCGGCGGCAGACCGCGGGTCTCGTTCTCGTCTTGGGGGGTCGCAGACATTGCTGGCCGCGATGATATCACCGACAATCCGCGCCTCTTTTTGCCGGCCGAACCGGATGCCAACAAATCCCGAAGACGGCGGGTTACGCAATACCCTCTACAAGAAGGAGACCCGGTCGAAGCGTCGGATGACTCCGATGCGGCGCTTCGCCTGGCACATCGTCGCCACTCTCGGCGAGGCATTGATCCGCCTGTTCTGGTCCACCTGCCGCGTGGTGCGGGTCGTGGGGGATGAACACGCCGCGCGTGCGCTCGCGGACGCGCCGTCCCTGATCCCGGTGTACTGGCACCAGCACCAGTTGTTCTGCGCGAAATACCTGCTCGAACAGTCGTCCCGAGGGCTGAAGTTAGGCTTCCTGATCAGTCCGTCGGTGGATGGCGAGATCGGCGTGATGATCGTGTCGCGGTTCGGCGGGCACGTGATCCGCGGTTCGTCGACACATACCGGCGCACGCGCGCTGCGCGACTACAAGGACGCGCTGGTGCAGCAGGGGATCTCGCCGTCGATCACGCCCGACGGGCCGAAGGGTCCGCGCTTCGTTTTCAAACCCGGCGCCATCATGCTGTCGCAGATGACCCAGCGCCCCATACTGCCCATGGCCTATGCCGCCAGCCGCGCCTGGCTGATAGCCTGGGACAAGTTCGTGATCCCCTGGCCCTTTGCGCGCATTGCGATCGCCATCGGTCCGCCACAGCAGGTGCCGCGCACCATGCAGCCGGCATCGTTCGAGGCGATGCAACGCGACCTGGCGGCCGAATTGAAGCGTTTGTTTGGCGTGGCCCGCGACGCCCTCGACGGGAAAACTTCTGCATGAGCGTCCAACTGTCCGTGGTCGTGCCCGTCTGCAACGAGGCCGAAAACGTCGAGCCCCTGGCGCGCGAGATCCACGCTGCCGTTGGTTCGATTCCCTACGAGATGATTTTCATCGACGACGGCAGCACCGACGAGACCGCGGCCATCCTGCAGCGCCTCAAGGCGGAGCTGCCGGCGTTGCGCGTGTTGCGCCATTCGTTCCGCAGCGGGCAGAGCGCCGCCGTGGCGAGCGGCGTGCGCGCCGCGCGGGCGCCCTGGGTGGCCACGCTCGACGGCGACGGGCAGAACGATCCGGCGGACATCCCGAAGCTGATCGCGGCGCGCGACTCGGCCGATGGACGCGGCGTGCAGCTCTTCATGGGCAATCGCAAGGCCAGCCGCAAGGACACTGCGTTCCGCAAGCTGCAGTCCAGCATCGCCAATGGTGTGCGCTCCAGCTTGTTAGGCGACGGCACGCCCGATACGGGCTGCGGCATCAAGCTGTTCGAGCGTGCGGTGTTCGTCGAGCTGCCGCGCTTCGATCACATGCACCGTTTCCTGCCGGCGCTGTTCCTGCGCCAGGGCGCGCGCGTCGTGTCCATTCCCGTGAGCCACCGGCCGCGCACGCGCGGCACGTCGAAATATGGAATGTTGAACCGCCTGTGGGTGGGAATCGTCGACATCCTGGGCGTGATGTGGCTGCGTCGCAGATTCAAGCCGGGCCTGCTGGTGCGCGAGGACTGAAACCATGATGAGAGATGCCAAATGGGACAAATAATCGGCAGCGTGTTCGGCATCGTCGTGACGCCGTGGAAACTCGTCGGCTTCCTCGGCGCCCTGATGTTCGCCGGCCGCTGGCTGGTGCAAGCTCTGGCCACGAAACGCGCCGGCAAGCCGACCATCCCGCGCAGTTTCTGGATCATCAGTCTCGCGGGCAGTGCCATGGTTACTTCGTATTTCATCTGGGGCAAGAACGACGCGGTCGGCGTGCTGACGAACCTGCTGCCGGCGTCGGTGGCCTTCTACAACCTGGTCATGGACATCAGGCACCGCCGCTCGGTCACCAATGCCTGATATCGGTTTGTTGCAGGGCGCGCCGCCCCCGCGTTCACGCGCGCCGTCCGCGCCGGCAACGGTCGAAGCCGCCGCAGGGCCGCCGAAGGCGGCCGCGGCCTTCACGGCCCGCGTCGATGCACCCGTGGAATCCATCGCCGAACGTTTCGCGGCGCTGCCGGAAGAGGCGATCACGGTAGTTAGTGAACCCGTGGCGGCGGTGACGGCCGCGCTCGCCTCCGTACAAGCCCAACAACCCGCGGCGCCCGAATCGCCGCGCATCACCTCGCCACCTCCGCCGGTTGGCGCACCGCTGCGCGACGTGGCGCCGATCCACACACGCGACCTGTTGTGGCTCGCTGTGGCGCTGCTGGTGATCATCGGCACGGGCATCGGCATCCGCGATCCCTGGCCCGCGGACGAGCCGCGTTTCGCGGCCATCGCACGCGACATGGTGGCCACGGGCGAGTGGCTGTTCCCGCGCGTCGGCGGTGATCTCTACCAGGACAAGCCGCCGCTGTTCTTCTGGATGCTGGCCGCGTGTTACGCGGTGTTCGGATCGATCCGCTGGTCGTTCCTCGTGCCATCGTTCCTCGCCGCTGGCGGCATCCTGTTCCTCATCTATGACTTCGGCCGGCGGCTGGTCAGCCGCGAGGCCGGCCTGGCGGCCGCTCTCGTGACCGTGTGCACGCTGCACTTCGTCATGGTGATGCGCGGCGCGCAGATCGACCCCGTGCTGTGTTTCATGGTGACGTTCTCGCTGTACGCGCTGCTGCGGCATCTGCTGCTGGGTCCCGCCTGGGGCTGGTATGTGATCGGCGGTTTCGTCGCGGGACTGGGCGTGATCACCAAGGGCGTCGGGTTCCTGCCACTGCTGGTGCTGATCCCGTACTTCGTGCTGCGTGCCTTCCGATGGCAGGGGCTCGCTCCCGTGGATGGGGGTCCCATCGGCTGGCGCTGGTGGCTGGCGCCGCTCGCCATGCTCGTCGGCATCAGCCTGTGGTTCGTGCCGATGATCGTGGCCGTCGACATGAGCGGTGCGCCCGAGTACCGCGCCTACCGCGACGAGATCCTGTTCAAGCAGACCGTGAGCCGATATGCGGCGGCCTGGCACCACGTCAAACCCTGGTACTACTTCATCGTCGAAGTGATCCCCGCATTGTGGCTACCGTGGAGCCTGCTGCTGTTCTGGCTGGTGCCACGCTTCAAGGAAGCGGCGCGCGAACGCGATGCGCGCGTGTGGGTGCCGCTCATCTGGTGCCTGATGGTGCTGCTGTTCTTCTCGTTCAGTCCCGGCAAGCGCGGGGTATACATCCACGCGGCGCTGCCGGCACTGGCGCTCGTGTCCCTGACGGCGCTTCCCGGCGTGTTGCAGCATCCCGGTGTCAGGCGGGCGGGGTGGGTTCTGGCGCTGGTGTTCTGGATCGCGGGGCTGCTTGGATTCGTCGCGTTCGGGCTCCACAAGATCAAGACGGTCGACATCGACGGCCTTCCGATCCCGGCGATGTTCGGCGTGTACTTCGTGCTCTGCGGTGTCGGACTACTATGGGCTCGCCAGCGCGCGCCGCTCGCGGCCTGGCCGGTCGCGCTCGGAAGCCTGTGCATCGCGTTCTCGTACGTGCTCGCGCCATCCATGAATGCCGAACGCTCGGGCAGCGGATTCATCAAGGGCATGCTGTCGCAGGTCCGGCCCTCCGAAGAGCTCGCACTGGTCGCGTACAAGGAGCAATTCCTGTTGTACCTCGATCGGCCCACGGTGAACTTCGGCCATCGACGCTGGCTCGAGGGGCCGCAGGAGTCATACGACGCATCGGCGTGGCTCGACGCCGGCCCGATGCGCGTGCTGCTCGTGCCCGAGGATGGGCTCAAGCCGTGCTTCGAGAATGCGGGCCGGACCAAGGCGGGTCGCAGCTCCGATGAAGACTGGTACCTGGTGCGCGGCCCGGCCGCCGCGGACTGCGCTTCCAGAGGTGATGCGTCGAAAGCGATCCACTACGACGCGAAGCCGCGTTGATCGCGGCCTGCCACGTTATGTCCGTTGGACTGACGACGATTTGATCAGTACGCGCGAGCGCTATTTTCAAACACAGCCTGTACTTAGCTTGAGTTCCTAAAAACTTGTGACAGAATGCTCCGCAACTTTGGGAGGAGGCGCTGACACGATTCTGTGTCGCGCATCGCCGCGCTTTTGTTAACAAGGGCGTAGCGTGCATCCAGCCACCAACCAAGGCAGGGAGAAGAGTGGCTCAAGCGCCTGAACATCCTGGTGACTTCACCTCGTCGGACGTGTTCGCGACGGGTGTGTGGTCAGCCCGCGGCGGCAAGCCGACGCTCGGCGTCGACATCGCCTGCACCAAGATCGCCGTCGACCTGCAGAACGTGCGTCGCGGCTCGCTCGACTCCGTCATCCGCGACAGCCTGAATTCCCTGCGTGATTCCTCGGGGGTCGACACGGCCTTCGTATGGCTGCTGTCGGCCGATGGCGCGTCCATCGAAGAGGTGTATGCCGCCCACGGCGCGCTGGCCCAGTGCCGCGTCGAGGCGTGGCGCTCCGCAGCGCTCGAGACCTACCCGTGGATCAAGAGTCGCCTGGATCACCTGCGTCTCTGCGAGATCCGCGATACCGCCGCACCCCGGAAGGACCAGCTGGTCGAGGCCAGGCGCTTCGCCGAGCTCTCCATCGGCTCCGTGCTCATGATTTCCATCCGCGTGCTGGGCCAGCCCGCGGGCATCCTCGGACTCGCCAACGCGCTGCCGCGCGGTGCCTGGGACGTGAACCTGCAGCTGCTGCTCAAGCTCCTGGGTAACTCGCTGGCCACCGGCCTCGAGAAGCTGCGTATCGAGCAGCGCTTGCACAAGCTCGAGGAGCGCCTCGAGCTCGCCCAGGGCGCCGCCAACGACGGTCTCTGGGACTTCGACATCGAAAGCAACGAAGTCCATTTCTCGCCGCGCTGGAAGGCCATGCTGGGTTATCCCATCGACGCCCAGCTCGACTCGCCCGACTGGCGCAGCCTGGTGCACCCGGAAGACATGTCGCGCGTGCAGAGCGCGATCCGCGACCACGTCGCCGGCAAGAGCCCGATTTTCGAATCCGTGCATCGCATGAAGCACCGCAACGGCGACTGGCGCTGGGTGGTGAGCCGCGCCAAGGCGCGCGTCGACGAGCACGGACGGCTGCTGCGCCTGGTGGGTGTCGAGCTCGACATCACCGAGCGCAAGCTGTACGAAGAAGCGCTGTTCCGCGAGAAGGAGAGCGCGCAGATCACGCTGCAGTCCATCGGTGACGGCGTGATCACGACGGATGCGAACAGCACCGTCGACTACATCAATCCCGTGGCCGAGCAGCTCACCGGCTGGCGTCTCGAGGATGCGATGGGGCGGCCGATCGAAGAGATCTACCGCGCCTTCCACGAAGAGACCTGCGAGCCGCTCGAGAATCCGCTGAGCGTGTCCATCCGCCGCACGCGCCCGATCAAGAGCGTCCGCCCGATGCTGCTGATCCGCCGCGACGGCAACGAACTGTACGTCGAGAGCACCGCGGCGCCGATCCGCGATGGCGCGGGCCAGGTCTCCGGTGGCGTGCTCGTGTTCCACGACGTGACCGAGTCGCGAGAGTTGAACCGGCGGCTGTCCTATCACGCCTCGCACGATCTGCTGACCGGTCTCGTGAACCGTCGCGAATTCGAGAGCCGCGTCGAGCGCGCGCTCAAGAGCGCCAAGGCGCGCGAGTCGAGCTACGCGCTGTGTTACCTCGACATCGACCAGTTCAAGATCATCAACGACACCTGCGGCCACTCGGCCGGTGACGTGCTGCTGGGCCAGGTGGGCGCGCTGCTCAAATCCAAGGTCCGCTGGCGCGACACGCTGGCGCGCCTGGGCGGCGACGAGTTCGGCATCCTGCTCGAGGCCTGCTCGCTCGATGAAGCGCTGCGCACAGCCGAGGTGCTGCGCGAGGCTGTCAGAAATTTCCGTTTCACCTGGGAAGATCGCGTGTTCCGCCTCGGCGCGTCGGTCGGCGTCGTGCCGATTGCCGCCGACAACGAAGACGTGGCGTCCATCCTGTCGGCCGCCGACAGTGCCTGCGCCGCGGCCAAGGAATCCGGCCGCAACCGGGTGCACAGCTTCGCCGAGAACGACATCGAGCTCATGCGCCGCCGGCGCGAGATGCAATGGGCCGCGCGCATCAACGCGGCGCTGGAAGAGGGCCGCTTCGAGCTGTATCGCATGCAGATCCAGCCGCTGCAACGCGCCGAGCCCGGCCAGCATTACGAGCTGCTGCTGCGCATGCGGGACGAATCGGGGCGCATGGTCTCGCCCGACAACTTCATCGCCGCGGCCGAACGCTACGGCCTCACGCCCGCCATCGACCGCTGGGTCATCGAGAACGCGTTGCGCTGGCTGGTCATGGAGGCCGACGAGCGCGAGAAACTCGCGATGTGCTCGATCAACCTCTCAGGCCAGAGCCTCGGCGACGACAAGTTCCTGCCGTTCGTCATCGAGCAGTTCTCCAAGAGCGGCATCGACGCCTCGAAGATCTGCTTCGAGATCACCGAGACCGCTGCCGTGGCCAGTTTCAGCCAGGCCAACCGTTTCATCCAGGCGCTGCGCGAGCTGGGTTGCCGCTTCGCGCTCGACGACTTCGGCACGGGCCTGAGCTCGTTCGGATACCTCAAGCACTTCCCGGTCGACTTCCTCAAGATCGACGGCAGCTTCGTGCGCGAGATCCTGCACGACCCCATCGATCGCGAGATGGTGCGTTCCATCAATGAAATCGGTCATTTGACCGGTAAAAAAACCATCGCCGAGTTCGCCGAGAACGCCGAGATCATCCAGATGCTCACGTCGCTGGGTGTCGACTACGCGCAGGGTTATGGCATTGCCCAGCCCCAGCGCGTCCTGAAAGCCGTCAACGCCTAGGGGACATTCCTCATTTCTGCTGTAACAATCGGCTGCGTCATCGAACGCGCGCAGCCACGACGATTGTTACAACAGAAATGAGGAATGTCCCCATGCGACTAACTTCCTGCGCTCTCCTCATGCTCTGTGCGTCCCTTTCCTGGGGCGCCGATTCCACGCTGCTCTGGTACGACAAGCCCGCCACCGACTGGGAAAAGGAAGCCCTGCCCATCGGCAACGGGCGTATCGGCGCCATGGTGTTCGGCGGCGTGTCATCCGAGCGCCTGCAGATCTCCGAGAAATCGCTGTGGACCGGCGGGCCGGGCTCGGAAGGTGGCTATGACTATGGCCTGCCCGCGGAGTCGCAAGCGGCACAGGTGGTCACTGTTGGCAAACAACTGCTCGATGGCTCGACCCTCGCGCCGGAGCCGCTGGCCAACCAACTCGGCCGCAAGATGCACAACTACGGTGACTACCAGAGCTTCGGTGATCTGATCATCGAGAGCTCGGGCATCGAGGGCGAAGTCGGCGGATACCGGCGCGAGCTCGATCTGACCACCGCGACGGCGCGCGTGAAATACCGGCAGGGCTTTGCCGGTTTCCTGCGCGACTACTTCATCTCCTACCCGGACCAGGCACTGGTGGGCCGCTGGTTCAGCACCAATGCGCAGAAGCTGCGCGTGCGATTCGCCGTGCCCGACAACCGCACGGCCGAGACGCACGTCGAGATCGGCAGGAATGGCGGACGTCTCGTGGTGTCGGGCGCGCTCAAGTCGAACGGACTCAAGTACGCCGTCACGCTGCTCATGATGCCCCAGTGCAGCGGCGTGCAGGCCGACGGCGATTCGATGACCTTCGAGGGTGACTGCGCCGTCGTCTTCGTGCTCACGGCGCGCACCAACTATCGCATGCACTATCCGGACTACCGCGACGCCGGCGCCGATCCCGTCGCCGATGCCGTCAGGGATGCCAACGCGGCCGCGGCGCGCCAGTATTCGCACCTGGCACGGCGGCACGCCGAGGATTACCAGCCGCTGTTCAATCGGCTGAAGCCCGATCTCGGAGCCGCGGCCAGCAAACTACCCACCGACCAGCTGCGCGCCAAGTACGGCAGCGGTGATGCGGGCGCGGATCGCGCGCTCGAGGAGCTGTACTTCAACTACGGCCGCTACCTGCTGATCTCCGCCTCGCGCGCGGGTTCGCTGCCGGCCAACCTGCAGGGTGTGTGGAACGACAAGGCCACGCCGCCGTGGAACGCGGACTATCACGTCAACATCAACCTGCAGATGAACTACTGGCCGGCGGAAGTCGCGAACCTGGCCGAGACGGCCGATCCGCTGTTCGACTTCGTCGATCACCTGGTGGCCCCCGGAAAACTCGCCGCCCAGCGTTACTTCGGGGCGCCGGGCTGGACGCTGTTCCTCAATACCAACGCCTGGGGTTACGTCGGCCCCATCGACTGGCCCACGGCCTTCTGGCAGCCCGAGGCGTCGGCATGGCTGGCACAACACTTCTACGAGCACTATCTATTCAGCCGGGATACGCAGTTCCTGAAACAACGCGCATGGCCGGTGATGAAGGGCGCGGCGGACTTCTGGCTCGCGGCACTCGTGACCGACCCGCGCGATGGCAAGCTGGTGGTGAGCCCGAGCTACTCCCCCGAACACGGTCCGTTCACTGCCGGCGCCGCGATGTCCCAGCAGGTCGTCGCGGACCTGTTCACCAATGCCTCGGAAGCGGCCAAGCTAGTGGGTGACAAGGCCTTCGGCCAGCGCATCGACGCGGCGCTGGCCAGGCTCGACCGCGGCCTGCGCGTCGGTCAATGGGGCCAGCTGCAGGAATGGAAATCGGATCTCGACGACGCGAAGGACGATCATCGTCACGTGTCGCACCTGTTCGCGCTGCACCCGGGCCATGCCATCGATCCGCTCAAGGACGTGGATCTCGCGAAGGCCGCGCGCGTCACGCTGGATGCGCGCGGAGACGCGAGCACCGGCTGGAGCCGCGCCTGGAAGATCAACTTCTGGGCGAGGCTGCGCGACGGCGACCGCGCGCACAAACTACTCGCCGGGTTGCTCGAGGACAGCACCTTGCCGAATCTCTGGGACACGCACCCGCCGTTCCAGATCGACGGCAACTTCGGCGCCACGGCGGGCATGATCGAAATGCTGGTGCAGAGCCAGGGCGAGGTCATCGATGTGTTGCCGGCATTGCCGAAGGACTGGCCCAGTGGCAGCGTCCAGGGACTTCGCGCTCGTGGCGACGTGACGGTCGATATCGATTGGGATGCCTGTGGCGCCCGCAACCTCTCGCTCACGGCGGGGCACGATGGCGAGATCACTTTGCGCTCGTCCCTGATCGAGCAGGGAGAAGCCGTCATCAAGATGCGGCGAGGAATTCCCTATCTGGTCACCCGCAAGAACAAGGCCTGCGCGCCATAGCGGCCGGGGGAAGCAAGAAATGTATCCAGGAACGACGAGCGCGCTGGTATTGCTGATGTTGGGCGCGGCGGCAGGCGCGCAGGCACCGGTCAAGGCGCTCACTGCCGACGCGCAGGCAGCCGTGACGGCGGCTCGCAGCGAATTTCTCAAGCACTTTTCGAAGTGCGGCGAAAACCACGTGTCAAGGATCGACCTGGAGCACGACGAAGACGAGCTCGTCGAGCTGAAGGATGTCAGCTTTCGATTCGATCGCGTGCTCCCACTGACTGCCGCGGACAAGGCCAATGGCTTGCAGTGGCAGGGAATCGTGGCCTTTCGATTCACGACGGCGCGCTACTACTTCGAGGAAGCATGGGGTCCTTGGGAAGAGCCGCGTGAGATCTGGCTCGGCGCGGAAGACGCGATCGTCACGCGCGTGCAGGGAGAATGGCGCGTCCGGCTGGAGTTCAGTCACGGCAGTGGCCAGCGGTCCAGCTACCTGCCGCTGGCGTGCAGGGACATTCCTCCCGGTTGAGGCTGCGTCGCGCGGCGCCACGCGCTAATCTCCAGGCGATGAATCCGTACGTCATTCCCTGGATGGACAACGACCTCGAAGTGTTTCGCGACACCGTCGTGCGGTTCATCGACACCGAGATGGTTCCCCACGACGCGCGCTGGCGCGAGCAGCACCACGTTGACCGCGAAACCTGGCGCAAGGCCGGCGACATTGGGCTGCTGTTGCTGGACGTCCCGGCCGAATATGGCGGCGGCGGCGGCGATTTTCGCCACGAAGCCATCATGTACACCGAGCTCGCGCGTCGTGGCATCGGCGCGTTCGGCCAGGGCGTGCACAGCATGTGTGCCCACTACGTGCTCAACCACGGCACGGAGGAGCAGAAGCAGCGCTGGCTGCCGCGCATGGCGAGCGGCGAACTCATCGGCGCCATCTGCATGACCGAGCCGGGCACGGGCTCGGATCTCAAGGGCATTCGCACGCGCGCGGTGAAGCACGGCGATCACTACGTGATCGACGGCGGCAAGACCTTCATCACCAACGGCTGGCTCGCGGGCCTGCTGATGCTGGTGGTGCGCACCGATACGGAAGATCGCAACCGCGGCCTGTCGATACTCATGGTTGAGACGAAGGATCTCGCGGGTTACCGCGTGGGCCGCGTGCTCGACAAGATGGGACTGCACGGTCAGGACACCTCGGAATTGTTTTTCGAGGGCGCCAAGGTGCCGGTGGATCATTTGCTCGGCGGTGAGGAAGGCAAGGGCATGCACCAGCTCATGCACGACCTCCCCTACGAACGCACCGTCATCGCGGTCGGCGCCGTGGGCGCCATGGAAGGCGGCGTCGAAGAAACCCTGAAATACGTGCGCGAGCGCAAGACTTTCGGCCAGCCGGTGTGGAACTACCAGAACACGCGCTTCAAGCTCGCGGAGCTCGCGAGCATCACGCGTATCGCGCGGGTCTTCTCGGATCGCTGCATCGTCGACCTGGTGGCCGGCAAGCTCGATACCGAGACGGCCTCGATGGCCAAGTGGTGGATCACCGACATGCAGCAGCAGGTGCTCGACGAATGCGTGCAGCTGCACGGCGGCTACGGGTACATGAACGAGTACCTCGTTTGTCGCCTGTTCGCCGATTCGCGCGTGCAGAGAATCTACGGCGGTACCAACGAGATCATGAAAGAGGTCATCGCTCGCGGGCTGTGACCGGTCTGGCCCGAATGTCGCCCGCCGGCGGTTTTGTTCCGCCCGGGGTCTTGTCATCGGACTGCGGCGCCCGCATTGTGCGGTCCAGGGAAACAGACAAGAACAACGCTTGAACGCCGCGTCACCCCAGTGCCTGAATTGCGCGTCGCCACTCGCGCGGGCACAGCGCTTCTGCGGCGAATGCGGACAGAAGTCCACGGCGCAGCGACTGACCATGGGCCAGATCGCGCACGACTTCGTGCATGCGCTCACCCACGCGGATCACAGCATCTTTGCGCTGATCAAGGCGCTGGCCCGGCGGCCCGGCCACGTGGCGCGCGAATACGTCGAAGGCAGGCGCAAGACACACTTCGGTCCGGTCGCGTTCCTCATGATTGCGGTCGCCGTCACGAGTTTCATGATCGTCGTGACCGGCGTGAAATTCTTCACGCCGGTCACCGACTCCGGGCCCGCGGGTTTCCTGCAGCGGCACATCAACCTGGTGATCCTCATGCAGATGCCCATCCTCGCGGGGTGGTGCGCGCTGCTGTTCTGGCCCCAACGCCTGCACTACGCCGAACACCTGGTGTTGTCCGCGTATTCCTCGGGCTTTCGCATCCTCGTGCTGGGTCTGATCGCCACCCCGATCATGTATTTCGGTCACGTGAACCCGGCCGATCGCGTGTTCGTGCCGGCGTACTACGGACTGTGGCTGGTCTATTTCTCGATTGCCGCGGCGCAGTTCTATCGCGGCCGCAAAGCCTGGATCGCACTGCGCGCCATCATCGCGGGCGTCCTGGCGCAGGCCGTCACCCTGGGCCTGATCTTCGAATTCATCGTGGCGTACGCCTACCTGGAAGGTTCCTGAACATGTCCAACTACCAAATCGCGCAACTCAACGTTGCCACCCTCAAGGCGCCTCTCGACAGTCCCGAGCTCAAGGATTTCGTCGACAACCTGGACCGCATCAATGCGCTGGCGGAAGGCTCGGACGGATTCGCGTGGCGACTGAAGGGCGAGGGCAATGACGCCACGTCACTGCGCCCGCTGGGTGACAACGTGATCGTCAACATGTCCGTGTGGCGTGACGTGGCGGCGCTGAAGCGCTACGTCTACCAGTCCGCGCACGTGGAGATCATGCGGCGCCGGCGCGAATGGTTCTCGCGCATGGCGGAGGCCTACATGGTGCTCTGGTGGGTGCCTGCCGGCCATCGCCCCACCGTCGCCGAAGCCGCGGCGCGGCTCGAGCATCTGCGCAAGTACGGACCCTCTCCGGAGGGCTTCACGTTCGGCGAAGCCTTCGCCGCGCCGGATGCCTCGCAGCCGGGCGAGCGTTTCTCGTTCAAGGACGCCTGTCCCGCGTGAACGACGACACGCCGCGGCAGATGCGCATCGACACGCGCGTGCGCGGTGTCGTCATCACCGCGCTGATCGCGGCGTATGGCTTCCTGTTCCGGCAGCCGCGGGGGTCTTTCGCGGAAGCGTTGCTGATCGGCGCGGTGCTGCAGGTGGTGGTGATCCTGTTGCGGCGCTGGGTCCCGCCGGAAGGGCAGCCGGCGGCGATGTATGCCTTCGAAATGATCGCCGACGGGATCACCGTGTTGGTGTTCGCGCTCGGCGTGTTCGGCAGCATCCACCGCGTGGCCGCGGACGTCTGAGCTCAGTTCGGCTGCGGCGCGGGCTTCGCGGCGGGCCTGGGTGCGGGTGCCGGTGCGGGAGCGGGCGTCGCCGCCTTCTTGCCGGACTCGATCCCCAACTCCGGCACGCCGAACTTGCCCTCGAGATCGTGCAGCTGCTCGAGGTCGATGCTGCCGACGATGTTGACCACCGCGAACTCGCGCGGCTCGCTCGCGATCACCGCGAGGCCGCGCGCCTTGCCGCCGTCGATCAGTAGATAGACATCGACATCGGTCTGCTCCTTGCGGCTGCGCGCTTCCACGATGCGGCTCCAGCCCGGCGCCGCGAGCTGGCGGCGGATGCCGTCGATGTCGGCCTTCGGATAGGCATAGTCGGTGTCGAAGGTGAACTTGCGCACGTAGATGCCGGTCAGCGACTGGCACACTTTCTTGGCGGCAGCCTCGTCGGGTTCCTCGGCGTTCAGGAAGCGGCAGCCGAGGCCGAGCAGGTTCTGGTCGAGCGTCACGTTGACCGACTCGGCGGCCTTGTCCGCCAGGCCCGCCATCTCGGGCAGCAGCAGCTGGCCGCGGGGCATGGCCGCCATCGAAGTCCTGGCCTGGGCCAGCAAGGGACCCGCGAACAGCAGGGTGGCGACACACAAGGCGATACGCGCTTTCATGAGCGATTCTCCTCGTCGACCGTCGGCGCGGGGGCGGGGCGCTGGACGGCTTCGTATGCAAGATCGAGTTTCTGGCTGGTCAGCCGCAGGGCCTGCATGAGCTCGCGGCTCGCAGCGAGTCCGGCCTGCTGCTCGCGCTCGGCCTTCAACGCAGCCACGTGCTGGCCCGTGAACACGGCCACGAGCAGCGAGGCGGCGAGAGCCGCGGGCGTCGAGAAACGGCGCCAGGCGCTCATGGGCGCGGACGGCTTGCGCACGATGGCGAGCGGCACCACGTTCGAAGCGGCCTGCTGCGCGGGTAACGCGTGCATCACGCGCTCCGCAAAACCCGCCGGTGCGTCGACCGGGCGCAGCGCGCGCCGCAGCCGGTTTTCGAATTCCTCGTTCATGACAATTCCTCGGCGGTGATCAGCTCTGCACCGATCATTTTTCCGCGCAGCGCGGTCAGCGACCGCTTGATGTGGCTCTTGACGGTATTCACCGGCATGTCGAGCGCCGCCGCGATCTCCGCGACGTCGCGATCTTCCTGGTAACGCAGCACCATGACGGCGCGTGCCGCGGGTGCGAGCTCGCCCAACAAGCGCACGAGCTCGCGGTCCATGAGCGGGTCCTGGTCGGTCTGCGGCGCCGGGATCTCGGCGCCTTCTTCGAGCGGTGCGCCGCGCGTGTAGGCCGCGCGTCGCAGCCAGTCGATGGCGAGATTCGCGGCCACGCGGCGCAACCAGAAACCCAGGTGCTCCAGCGATTCGATGTCGTCGAGCTTGCGATACAGCTGCAGGAACACGTCCTGCGCGAGGTCCTCGGCGGCATCGCGGCGATTGAGCATGCGCAGCCCGATGCTGAACACCGACGACTGGTGCAACCGGATGAGCGCCGCGAACGCGGCCTGGTCACCGCGCCGCGCGCGTTCCAGGAGCTGCGGCGACTCCGCCTGCGCGCTGTCCAGTTTCACGGCTCGGCCACTTTCACGGCTCGGAATGGGAGACCCTCGGGATGCCAAATTGTCCTTCGATCTTCGCGAGCTTGTCGATGTCGATGTTTCCCACCACGTTCACGATGGTGAAGGAGCGCGGTTCGCTCGCGATCACGGCGAGCCCCAGAATCTTGTCGCCCGACATGTTGAGGAACACGTCGACGTGCTCCTGCGATTCGCGCCGGTGCACCTGTGCGAGCGGGCTCCAGCCGGGGCCGGCGAGCTGCTTGCGCACCGATTCGACGTCGTCGCGGGAATACGCATCTTCGGAGTCGAACTCGAAGTTGCGCACGCGGACCGACTTGATGTCGCGCAGGATGGCCAGATCCTCTTCGCTCTCGCCGTCGGCGGCCGCGAACTTCTGCGCGAGGCGCAACAGGAAGCCATCCAGCGTGATGTCCACCGAGTCGCGGGCCCGGGAAGCCAGGTGGCTGAAATCGGGTATGCGCAGCTCAGGCCCCGCTGCGGCGCCCGTCACGGGAAGTCCCAGGGCGAGGGTGGCCGCCAGGGCGGCAAAGGTACGAGTCAATGTCACGGGCAGCTCCTGTTTTCGCGTGTCCTGTCCTCTATACGGACGGGATCGCCAGGAGGGTGCAGTGACGGGAAAACCCCTACCGGACCGTGAAAACGACCATGTTGGATACCAGGTCACCATCCACGAACGGATCCCCGCCGAAGTCATCGGAGACGATGGCGCCGCGCGCCCGGTAGTTGCCGGCCGGCAGCTGCGTGCCATCGGCGAGCACGCCATTCCAGGTGACGCTATAGGCCTTGGTGGAATAGGGCGCGAAGGTCAGCTGGGCCGGTGCCGGGCTGAAGGTCATGCCGTCGGACCAGCGCCAGCGGATGCGCGAGCCCGCTGCGTCCAGCACGTAGAAGTCGTAGATCTGGGCGTCGGGGAAGTGCAGCGTGTCGTTGAGGTTGCTGCGGTTCTGGATCTCGAGATCGAACCGGATGGGTTCCCCCATCACGAAACTGGTGTTCGCCGAGCCGGTCGAATCCCGCAGCTCCAGGGTGGTGGAAAAGTCATTGCCGAAGCCCGAGCCGCCGCCGCTGCTGCTTCCCACGGTGCTGCCGTCGCCGCTGACGAACACGCACTTCGAATAGCCGAAGGTCATCAGTGCGGCGGCGATGATCAGCAGCAGACGTGACATCATGCGTCCCGACATCATGAGCCCTCCCGAAAAACCACCCGGGTCGATGACCCCGGCCGAGATCGATGCCCTTTATGGGCTCGAGCCCGCGCTGGACTCTCCAGCTGCCGATGCTCCCTCAAATGACAGTTCCTTCACAGCGGAGTTCGTCACCGTCAATTGTCCATACTGCGGTGAAGCATTCGAGACCCAGGCGGATGCGAGCGCGGGTTCGTGTACTTATGTCGAGGATTGCCAGGTGTGCTGCCAGCCCATCGAGATGGAGCTGCACGTGGACGAAGCAGGCAAGCTGCGGGAGCTGGTCACGCGGCGTGGAGATAGTTAGTGTTGCAGAAGGTTGCAATCATCACGGGCGCCGGCAGCGGGATCGGCAAGGCAACGGCCCTGGCGTTCCTGGCGGACGGCTTCCGCGTGGTGCTGGCCGGGCGGCACCGCGAGGCGCTCGATGAGGTAGCCAGGACGGCGGGCGACGCACAGGCGCTGGTCCACGAGATGGACGTGACCGACCCTGCGCAGGTGCGCGGATTGTTCGACGCCACGCGCGAGAAGTTCGGCCGCCTCGACGTGTTGTTCAACAACGCGGGCGTGGGCACGCCGTTCGGCGTGAACCTCGAAGACCTGACCTTCGAGCAGTGGCGCGCGGTGATCGATACCAATCTCAGCGGCGTGTTCCTGTGCACCCAGCAGGCGTTCCGCCTCATGAAAGAGCAGGATCCGCGCGGCGGTCGCATCATCAACAACGGATCGATCTCGGCCCACGTGCCACGCGCGAACTCGGCGCCTTATACCGCTGCGAAACATGGTGTCACCGGGCTGACCAAGTCCTCGTCGCTGGACGGGCGGAAATACGACATCTGCGTGGGCCAGATCGACATCGGTAACGCGCTGACCGAACTGGCATCCAGATTGCCGCAGCCGGAGCCCATGATGGACGTCAAGCACGTGGCCGACGCGGTACTTCACATGGCCAAACTACCGCTGGACGCCAACATCCAGTTCATGACCATTTTGCCGCCCAAAATGCCATTTATCGGACGCGGGTAATGGGGACATTCCTCATTTTTCTGTAACAAGAGGACGGACTTTCAAGGTTGCGGTTGCGGGAGCGCGCATTCGAATCTTCCGGAGCGCTCAGGGGTCGCGCGCTCCCGCGACCACAGTCTGCAGCTCCGTTCTCATGTGCCGAAGAGGGGAATAGCTACATTTCGCTGGGTGGATAGGAGGGCAGGATTCTGGCGCCCTGCGTATTGGAGGCGCGGGAGATTCGCGTCGACGCTTGTCCGAGCGAGGTCCGAACCTTTCGCCAGGAAATGGGAAATGTCCCGATTACAGCCAACCTTTCTGCCGCGCCAACCGGTACGCGTCGATGCGATTGTTCGCGCCGAGTTTGCCGATGGCTTCGGAAAGATAGTTGCGCACCGTGCCGGCTGACAGGCCGAGCTGCTCCGCGATCTGCGGTGCGGAGAGGCCTTCGCCGGACAAACGCAGCGTCTGCCGCTCGCGATCGTTGAGCGGATCCGATTCGTTCCAGGCTTCCACCGCCAGCGCCGGATCGATCGCACGCCCGCCGCGGTTCACGTTACGAAGTGCCTGGGCCAATTGCTCCGCCGGTGAATCTTTGAGTAGATAACCCTTCACTCCGGCGTCCAGCGCGCGGCGCAGATAACCCTGGCGCGCGAACGTCGTGACGATCACCACCTTGCAGGGTATCGCGTCAGCCTGGATCTTCTGCGCGAGCTCGATGCCCGTCATGCCGGGCATTTCGATGTCGGTGACGACGATGTCGGGCTTGAGCCGCCGGCACTCGCAGAGCGCCTGCAGCCCATCAGCCGCGGTGCCCACGACTTCGATGTCGCGTTCGAGCCTGAGCAGCGCGCCGAGCGCGCCGCGCACCATGGCCTGGTCTTCGGCGAGGAGAATTCTGATCATGCGGCCCTGCTCATGCGGCAACGGGTACCCAGGCCCGCAATAACGTGCCGCCATCCTTGTTGGGCTCGAGCGTCAGCGAGCCGCCGACCGTGTCGAGCCGCTCGCGCATGCCGTTCAACCCGTTGCCGGGCACGATGCGGCCGCCGCGTCCATCGTCCGCGACCTCGACCACCACCGCGGTGTCTTCCTTGCGCACGCGGATGGTCACGCCCCTGGCACTCGCGTGGCGCCGGATGTTCGTCGCCGCCTCGCGCAGCGACAGTGCGAGCGCGGTTTCCCGGTCGTGCGGCAACTTCACGTTCTCGGTCTCGCACTTCACGACCAGCCCCTGGGCCTCGAGCAGCGCCGTGGCGGCGACGATCTCCGCGGGCAGGGCGGTGCTGCGGATGCCGGAGATGGCATTGCGCACCTGCGACAGCGCATCGCGCGCCACGCGTTCCACTTCACCGATCTCGGTGCGGGCCGAGTCGAGGTCGCGATCGATGAGCTTGCGCGCCAGCTCCGACTTGAGCGCGATCACGGACAATGTGTGGCCGAGCAGGTCATGCAGGTCGCGACCGATGCGTTCGCGCTCGGCGAGCGTCGCGAGCCGCATGATCTCGTCGTTGCTGCGGCGGAGCGCCATCTGCTGCTGGCCTGTGTAGGCCGTGTACAGCGCCGTGATCGCGAGCAGCACGGCCGGTGTCATGACGCTGGCCATGGTCTGCCAGTTGTGGCCCAGCGCCCAGGTCTCGAGCATGAACAGGGCCACGCTGCCGAAGATCACGTAGCGCGCGAAGCGCAATGGCATCGAGAACGCGGTCACGAAGAACGCGAAGATCAGGAAGCCCAGCGCCGAAAGATTCACGGGCGCGAGCGCGAAGCCGATCAGGTATTCGCCCGCGATGTAACGCAGGCGGTGCTCGCCCGGCCCACCATAGAAATACGTGCACAGGTGCAGGTAGATGAACGCCAGCGTGCCGATCAGCGTGGGCAGCAGCACCCGCAGGAACGACTCGTTCGCGATCAGCGGCCACAACCAGATCCAGGCCAGGTTGATCAGGATCACGAAGGGCATGTTGCGCATGAAGCGCCCTTCGTAACGCGTCATGTACCCGACGATCGAAGTCGGCGGCGGCTCGCGGATGTTCTGGATCAGCTGCAGGGGACGCATGGCGACAAATCCTAACCCCGGCTCACTCCAGGCGCACGTCGTCGATCTGGAAGCGGAACGCGCCCGGGGCCATGGTGCCGAAGCTGATGAGCTTGACGCGCTGGAGATCGATGCTGGCCATGTTCTGCAGCGGGACGTGTACATCCTGCCAGTCGCTGCCCGCCGTGAAGTTGTACATGGCCGGGATGGTGTCGAGCGCGGGGCCCATCATCATGACCATGTACTCGTGGCCGTCACCGCGCGCGCGGAAGCTCAAGGTCTGCTTGTGCGAGTAGTCCATGAAGCCCTGCTTGGCCCAATCGACACCCGGTGAGCCATTGGGCAGGAACGAAGTGCCCGCGAACGGGTACTGGATGGCCGTGCCCACTTCACCGGACACCTCGAGCGCACCTTCGACCACTTTCTGCGCGACGCTGGAATTGCCGCCGCGCATCTTGTCGTCCGAGGCCGAGAAGCCGAGGCCGTAACTCGTGCGCGCCTGGCCATCGTCGAAGTTGGCGATCAGCGGCTTGTCGGGCGCGGCCACGCCGACCGGCGCAGAGGAACCGGAAGCATCCGGGACCGATTCGCCCGTGCCATTCGACGTGGCCGCGGTTTTGGTGGCGGCATGCGGCGCATTGCCGCCCGTGATGCCCGCGATCAGCAGGCCCAGCGAGACCCCGAGCACTCCCATGTTGACCGCGCGGCGCATCGGCAGCGGGCCGCCGCTGCGCGCGCCGCCGATCAGGCGGATGCCGCTGCCGCTGAGCTTGCGCATCGCCAGCGAGAAGAACAGCACCGTGGCGCCGAGCAGCGCCGCGACATGGATCTCCGGCGAGCCGACCGAGTTCAGGCCCAGCTCGGCGCGCGAGAGCTGCAGCAGGTGATGTGTGGGCCAGAGCGGCGCGATCTGCCGCAGGCTCGCGGGCAGCACTTCCATCGGGATGAACAGGCCCGAGAGGAAGGAGATCGGGATGTAGATGAGATTGATGATGGCCGGCGCCGCCTGTCCCGACACCAGCGTGCCGACGAACATGCCGAGCGCGCAGAACGGCAGCACGCCCACGACGTTCATGAAGAAGAACGCGACACACTGTCCGATCGTCAGCTGCATGTGCGCCAGGAAGAGCGCCATGAGGATGAGCGCCAGCGAGGAAATCGCGACGAAGATCATCGCCATGACCATGCGCGCCAGTAGATAGGAGCCCGCCGGCATGGGCACGGCCTGGCGGAACAGCAGCATTCCCTGCTCGCGCTCGAAGGCCAGCGAGACGCCGAAGCCGAACAGGCCCGGCGCCATGGCGCCGAGCACGCCGAACGAGGCGAAGGCATACAGCGATTGCTGGCCATTGCCGCGTGCGCTGCCCATGACCACGCCGAACAGCACGAAGAACATCAGCGGGAACAGCAGCGTCGGCACGGAGAACATCGGCGTGCGCATCATCTTCGTGAGCTCGAAGCGCATGTCGCCGAGATAGGCCGCGAACACGCGCGAGCCGCTCATGAGCTGGTACTTCGAATTCATTGCAGGCTCCCCGCGTTGTCATCACTGGTGAGGGCCGCGAGCGCATCGCCGAGGCCGGCCGCGCGCACTTCGATGTCACGGACGCCGGCGTCGGCGCCGAGCAGCTGGCGCAGCACGGTTTCCGCATCCTGGGTCACGATCTGCTGGCGCCCGGATTTCTCGCTGACCTGCAGGACCGCGGGCCAGGCGCGCAACGTGTCGACGGACACGCTGCTGCGGCAGGTGATGTTCTTGCGCGATACGTGCGCGCGGATCTCTTCCACCGTGCCGGCCGCCACGAGCCTGCCGTGGTCGATCACGGCGACGCGGTCGGCGAGCGCCTCGGCCTCTTCGAGATAGTGCGTGGTCAGGATGATCGAGCAGCCTTCGTGGACCAGGTCGCGCACCACCTGCCACAACGCACCGCGCGACTGCACGTCGAGGCCCACGGTCGGCTCGTCGAGGAACAGCAGCTCGGGCCGGCCGCAGATGGCCATGCCGAACTGGGCCTGGCGCTTCTGGCCGCCGGAGAGCCCGCCATACGCACGATCGGCGATCTTCTCGATGCCGAGGCGCTTGATGACGGCCTGGGTGTCGTAGGGGCTCGGGTAGTAGCTGGCGGTCTGCGCGATGAATTCACGCGGCCGCATCACGGGCGAGAGATTGACCTCCTGCATCATCACGCCGATACGGCGGCGCGCGCCGATCGATTGCGGGTCCTCGTCGAACAACATCGCCGAGCCGCGATCCGGGCGCTGCAACCCGAGCAGCAGCGAGATCGCCGTGGATTTGCCGGCGCCGTTGGGTCCGACCAGGGCCAGCAGTTCGCCGCGCCTGACTTCGAGGTTCAGGCCGGCGAGCGCCGCGATCTTGCCGAAGTTCTTGTGGGCGCCTTCGAGGCGCGCGAGTGTTGTTTGAGCTCCCATGGCGCACAGCATGCGTGCGCGGGCGCAGGCCTTGAAGTCCCCGATGTCAGCAGGGCCCCCTGACAGTTGTCACATGGGTTCAGGGCGTGCCGCGCGGCCGGAATATCGGCGTTTCCAGCCGCATGGACGTGGCCAGCTCCGACTTGCCGGCATCCTCGGCGAAGTCGATGAGGGTGCGCAGGTCGTCTTTCGAATCGAGCGTGAGCGCGGGCGCCTGTTCGCGCAGTTTTTCGAACACCGACAGCGCCACCTCGGGCCGCCCGGCGCGCAGCAGGTGCCGGATCAACGTGCTGCCGATGGTGTTCAACCCCGCGGGCATGTGCCAGCCGATCGCCTGCGTGGCCACGAACTGCGCGTCGCGCGCGACGGTGTCGCCGTCGAGCGCGCTCAACCACTGCGCGAGCGGACGCGTGGCCTCCACGAACTTGCCGATGCGTGCCTGCTGGAACATGTCGTCGAGCATGCGTGCGCGCAGCTTGACGCGTTCGGCTTCTTCACGCGCCGCCGTGCGCTCCGGACTGCGACTGGGCTCGAAGCCGAGCTGGTGGCGGCGGATGTACAGGCAACCGCCGATGAGCGCGAAGAACGAAATCTCGAAGGCCAGGCCCGCGGCATGCAGCAGCAGGTTCCAGGCATCGATACTCCGCAGCAGTTGCAGGATGCCGATATAGACGGGTATCGATACCAGGATGATGAGGTAGTACGGACCCAGGCCGCGCACGAGGCGCAACAACATCACCGGATTCACCGCCTGGTAGAAGGGCTCGCCGACGCCGAGCACCGCGATCGACGCAGGCAGCAAGGCGAGCAATACGCAGCCGAGCACGATGCCCGCATTGCCGCCGATCTTCGTGCACAGGATCGCGCCCGCGAGGATGATGGCGACCTGCACCCAGGGCCGGATTTCGAACGGACTCAGCATGTCTTCGGACATCACCGGCGGTTCCTGCGCGCCATCGGCGATGTGCTCGATGAGCACGTAGCAGTACTTCACCACCCAGATCTGCGCGATGACACTCGCGAAGATTCCGTAGATCCCGCCCAGGTCGAAGATACTGAACAGGACGGCGAACACCCCGATCAGGATCAGGCTGGTTACGTGAAACGGAACCAGAATTACTCGGACTAGGTCCATAATGTTGTCAGGCGCTGCGCGCCACGACGGAAACGCCGTCGAAGCGACGGCATCCATGATTATTATCCGGACCGATAGATTGCGATACGGGGGTCGCGCGCTGGATGGAAACGAATTCGTTTGACGCAATTGTCGTCGGCTCGGGCATGAGCGGTGGCTGGGCGGCCAAGGAGCTCACGGAGAAGGGTCTCAAGACACTGGTCCTCGACCGCGGGTACATGGTGCGCCATCCCGAATATCCGACGGCGCTCAAGGATCCCTGGGATCTCCCGTACGGGAACCGCATCACGCAGGAAACGCGCAAGCGCAAGTACGTCTGGGCGCGCACCGGCTATCCGACGCCCGCCAACGAGCTGTGGCTGACCGACGATCTCGACAATCCCTATGTCGAGGAAGAACCCTTCGACTGGTTGCGTGCCTATCACGTCGGCGGACGCTCCATGCACTGGGCGCGGCAGAGTTATCGGTTCGGTCCGCTCGACTTCGATGCCAACGCCAGGGAAGGCGTCGCGATTCCATGGCCGATCCGGTACGAGGAGATCGAGCCCTGGTACGACAAGGTGGAAACATTCGCCGGCATCAGCGGCAGCGTCGAAGGCCTGCCGCAGCTGCCGGATGGAAAATTCCTTCCGCCGCACGATCTCAACTGCGTCGAGGTGGATTTCAAGAAGACGCTTTCGGACAAGCTGGGCCGCAAGCTCATCATCGGGCGTTGCGCGAATCTCACCGCGCCGCTCACGCACAACGAGAGTCCGCAGCGTGGCACGTGCCAGGCGCGCAACATGTGTATCCGCGGTTGTCCGTACGGTGCGTATTTCAGCAGCGTGTCGGCCACGCTGCCATCGGCGGAGCGCACCGGCAACATGACGTTGCTCGCGGACAAGATCGCCTACGAGATCATCTACGACAACGACAAGGGCAGGGCCACGGGCATCCGCGTGCTCGATGCCAAGACCGGCGCGCAGACCGACTACTTCGCCAAGGTCATCTTCCTGTGCGCTTCGGCGCTGGGCTCGGCCTACCTGATGTTGAACTCCACCTCGACCCGCTTTCCGAATGGTTTCGGCAACGACTCGGGCGAGCTCGGCCACAACATCATGGACCACAACAAGCCGGGTGGTTCGAGCGCCTCGGTGGAAGGTTATCTCGATGTCGCGTACACGGGCCGGCGTCCGAACGGCTTCTACATTCCGCGATATCGCAACGTCGGCAAGGACAAGCGCGACTACCTGCGTGGCTTCGGCTACCAGGGCCGCGCCTCGCGCGCAGGTTACAACCGCTTCAACGACAGCGCGCTCATGGGCGCCGAGCTCAAGCAGGCATTCCAGGAGCCGGGTCCGTGGAACATCGGCATGACCGGCTTTGCGGAAATCCTGCCGTACCACGAGAACCACATGCGCCTCGACCGCGACAAGAAGGACAAGCACGGCCTGCCGATGCTGGTCGTGAATGCCGTGGTGCGCGAAAACGAGCGCAAGATGGAAGTGGACATGCGCAATGACGCGGCGGAGATGCTCGAGGCCGCCGGATACAAGGACATCAAGGTCAACAGCGACTCCTACCACGTGGGCAACAGCATCCACGAGATGGGTACGGCGCGCATGGGCAATGACCCCAAGAAGTCCGTGCTGAACAAATACAACCAGGTGCACGCCTGCAAGAACGTGTTCGTGACCGATGGTTCCTTCATGGTGTCGTCGGGCTGCCAGAACCCGTCGCTGACCTACATGGCCTTCACGGCGCGTGCGGCCGACCACGCCGTCAACGAACTCAAGAAGGGCAACCTATGAGCGAGCCGAACGACGCACCCGGGATGCTGGCCCGGCGCGAGATCCTGAAGCGCGCGGCCTGGTTGTTAGGCGGCGCGATCTCCGCGCCCGCAGCGCTGGCGGTGCTGCAGGGTTGCTCGGCGAAGCAGGAGCCGGCCACGGCCACGGCCGCGGGACCGAAGCCGAAATTCCTCGACGCCGCGGCGCTCGCGCTGGTGGCCGAGATCGCGGAGATCTTGATCCCCAGGACCGAGAGCAGTGGCGCGAAGGATGCCGGCGTGCCTGCCTTCATCGACACCGCGCTCGACGGGTTGTACCCGGCCGAGGACCAGGCGCGATTCAAGGCGGGCCTCGTGGAGTTCGAGAACGCGGCGAGCGCACTCGGCAAGCCGTTCCTCGAACAGGAACCGGCGGCGCGCGTCGCCTTCGTCAGGCAGTCTCTCGAAGCCGCGCTGGCCGGAGACCACAAGCCCAGGCCCTTCATCCTGATGACGCGCGAGCTCACGCTGCTGGGTTATTTCACATCGAAGGTGGGCATCACCGAAAATATGGAGTACGTTGCGGTCCCGACCGCATACCACGGCTGCGTGCCGCTGTCGCAGATGAAGAAGCACGTCTACTGGGAGTGAACCCATGACCGTCGACCGCCGCATGATCGAGCTCTACAACGAGTACGTGCATACGGCGCTGCCGCGGCGGGAATTCATCGCGCGGCTCACGCGCATGGCGGGCGGCGCGGCCGCGGCCATGACGGCGCTCGCGGTGCTCGAGCCTAACTACGTGCAGGCGCGCCAGGTCGAGCCGGACGACAAGCGGCTCAAGTGCGAGAGGATCACCTTCAACGGACCGGACGGACCCGTGAAGGCCTACACCGCGATGCCCCGCAAGATCGGCCGGCGCGACAAGCTGGCCGGCGTGCTGGTGATCCACGAGAACCGCGGTCTCAACGAACACATCGAAGACGTCGCGCGCCGCACGGCGCTGGCGGGCTACATCGCGATCGCACCCGACGGCCTGTCGGTGGCGGGCGGTGCGCCGGCCGACCAGGAAGCCGCGCGTGACCTGTTCGCCAAGACCGATGGCGCGCGCATCGCGAGCGACGTGCTCGCGGCCGTACCGTGGCTCGCGGCCGATCCCATCAACAACGGCAGGATCGGCGTGGTGGGTTTCTGCTACGGCGGTGGCCTGGCGCTGCGTGCCGCGGTCGAAACCGTGGGCGTGGACTGCGCCGTGAGTTTCTATGGAAGGCCGCCGCCCAACGAGGAGGCGCGCAAGATCAAGGTGCCGCTGTTGTTGCACTACGCGGGCACCGACGAGCGCATCAACGCCGGCATTCCGGATTTCAAGGCCGCGCTCGACGATGCGCACGTCCCGTACACCATCCACATGTACCCGGACACGCAGCACGGCTTTCACAATGATTCGAGCGAGGCACGTTACAACGAGGCCGCAGCGAAGCTCGCCTGGCAGCGCACGCTCGACTTTTTCGCGCAGTACCTGAAACCATCAGTCTGATCACATAAGAAAACGCAGGGATGCGCTCACCGGGGGGTTGACGCATGAAGTTCTGGTTTTTTCTGCTGGCCGGTTTTGCTTTCGGCACCGCCGTCGTGGCGCAGGAAGACATCTGGTCGAAGACCATCAATAACGACGCCAATGGCAACTGGTATTTCCAGCCGGAGACGCCGAAGGCCAAATATTTCGCCGTCGAGGGCATACCCGGCGGTCACGCGTTCCGCGTGAAGGCCAACAAGGGCGCGAATCCCTGGGACGTTCAGGCCAGCTCGCCCGTCAATGGCGCCATCAACGAAGGCGACGTGATCATGCTCATGTACTACGCGCGCGCGGCCGAGCCCGCCGAGGGTGGCAGTTCATTGACCGCACGTATCCAGGCGACGTCCGCACCCTGGACCGCCACGATGGACATGACCTCGAAGATCACGGGTGAATGGCAGAGTTATTGCGCGCATCGCGTCGCCAGCGCGACGCTGCCCAAGAGCAGCGTGTCCATCCATCTGGCGACCGCGAAGCAGGTCATCGAGCTGGGCCCGGTGTTCGTGTTCAATTTCGGCAAGGGATATCCGACCAACCAGCTCAAGGGCTGTGATGGCTAGGGCGCGCGGCATCCCGGCCGCGGTGCGCGAGTTGTGCCTCGCGTTTCCGCAGGTCGAGGAGTTCGAGTCGCACGGCTCTCCTAACTATCGTGCCCGGGCCGGCGCGAGGAAGGGCAAGGTGTTCGCGGTCTGGGCGTTGAACCACCACGGCGACGGGCACGTCGCGTTGTGGCTCAACACGCCGGCGATGGAGCAGTCGCGCCTGCTGGCGCTGCCGCACGTGTACAAACCGCCCTACGTGGGGCCGAGCGGCTGGATCGCGGTCGAGCTCAACAGGGGCGCCTCGTGGAAGCGCGTCGCCGAGCTCGTGCACATGGCTTACCTGAACAGCACGCCGCCGAAGCTCGCCGTCGGCGTCACGGGCCCGCCGAAGGTGGCGCCACCCACGCAGAAGATGAAGCCCGTCGAGATCGACCGGTTGCTCGCGCCCAAGGCCCGCAAAGTTCTCGCAGCCCTGCGCAAGATCTGCGCCGGACTCCCGGAAACGGAGGAGGGCCGGCAGATGGGCTCGGTTGCGTGGCGGACGCGCAAACGCAGCTTCGCGATGTTGCACGATCACGGCAAAGGTCTCGCCGTGCAGGTCTGGGTCGGCATCGAGCGACAAGGGCCACTCGAGATGGATCCGCGCTTCAGCATCCCGCCCTATCTCGGTCACCAGGGATGGATGACGCTCGATGTTTCGAAGGATTTCAACGCGCGGGAGCTGCGTGAGCTCGTCATCGAGAGTTATCGCCACTTCGCTTCGCGCCGGGCGCTCGCGGATCTAGATCCTCCATACCCCGTTGTCCCCTGATGGCGTCAGTTTGATCGACCCGCCTGCGGCGAGCATGGTGAATCCCGCTCGATAGGGATGGGTGCGGCCCCGCGTTCGTCGGGCCACGCTCCAAATCAACTCCTAAGGAAGGGAGCCAGACATGTTTCCACGCTATCGGTCTCTAACTACACTCGGGGTGTCGGCGGCGCTCGCATCGCTGACCACCGGAGGCGCCATCGCGCAAAACGCGGTGCCCAACGCCGAATTCAATCGCTTCACACCCTCCACGCTGCGCGTGGACCCGGAAAGTTCGGCGTCGGACGCTGCAGCGCCGAATTCAGCCGGTGCCACCACCCAGGCGGTCACGCCGGAACCGTTGCCCAGCGGCTTCTTGCGCGAGGCACCCGCGGCCTTCGACAACCGGACCAACGGGTTCGATCCGCAAGGCGCAGCCTTCGACACGCTCAACGAGGACAATGTCGTCGCACTGCGGTCCTTCAACGACAACCGGTTCGTGTTCGAGGAGTTCGAAAGGGTCGGCGACGGACTCGGGCCTACCTACAACGCACAGTCCTGCCGCGAATGTCACCAGAACATCGTCACCGGCGGCGCCAGCCAGGTCGCGGAGCACCGCACCGGGCGCATGGACCTGCTGCAGTTCGTCGAGTCGGTGGGTGGCTCGCTGATCCAGTCGCGGTCGACCAACGCGGACATCTTCGAGCGCGTGCCGTTCGAGGACAGTGTCAGCACCTTCCGCATATCCACCAACACGCTGGGCGCGGGCTTCATCGAGGCGATCCCGAACAATCTGCTGCTCTCGATCCGCAACAACCAGCCTGCGTCGATCCGCGGAACCGCGCTGGAGGTCGCGGTCCTCGAGGCGAACAACGCGCCGCGCATCGGGCGTTTTGGCTGGAAGAGCCAGCATGCGTCGCTCGAGTCGTTCGCAGCCGATGCCTATCTCAACGAGATGGGCATCACCACGCCGCTGTTGCCCGACGAGAACACGTCCCTGGGACGCAACGTGGGTTTCGGCACGCCGTTCGATCCCGTGCCCGATCCGGAAGACGATGGAGTGGACGTGAAGGCTTTTGCGAACTTCATGCGCGCCACGAAGGCGCCGCCGCGCGGTCCCATCAACTCGACGGTGCGTGCCGGCGAGTCGCTGTTCAACCAGGCGGGCTGCAACGGGTGTCACATCGCGACGCTGGTGACGGCATCACCCGGCACGCGCATCAATGGTGGCGCCACGCGGGTGAGGGACGCGATCGGCAACAGGATCTTCCATCCCTACAGCGACTTCCTGCTGCACGACATCGGCACGGGCGATGGCATCCCGGTATTGCCGGGCGCCGCGTTCGCGTCCACGGCTTCGCAGATCCGCACGGCGCCACTCTGGGGCCTGCGTACACGCAACCGGCTCATGCACGACGGACTGTCGTTCACCAAGCAGGAGGCCATCACGCGGCACGCCAACCAGGCCACCGCGGCGAAGAACGCTTACAACGCGCTCAGCCAGGCCCAGAAGGACCAGGTGCTGGCTTTCCTCGATTCACTTTGAGTCGACGAGAGTGGTTTGAGCGCGCCGGCGGGCGGCGGGTCAATGGACGGCCCGCTTCCCGCCGTACTCGCGTCAGTACTCGTCCGAGCCCTGCACCCAGATGAAGGATTGCAGGTCGATCATGTCGCGCGGCCCGAGATCGCGCGTGTCGCGCCGCACCTGTTCCGCGAACTCGAGCAGCGAGGCGTATACCTCCCACGACGGGCGCGGCGAGTAGGCGAGCTCGAAGCCATAGGCTTTCGCGGCGCGCCGCGTGACCAGCGGCTTGAAGAAGATGTGCGTCTCGGGCTGCGCGATGAATGCGAACACCGTGACCAAGGGCCAGGTGAGCACGCGCGTCTGGCGACGTGGCAGGTTAGAGACGGCCTCCACCCACGCGTCGAACCTCCGCGGCAAGGCTCCGCGCCCGTGCAGCAGCTCGAACAATCCTTCTGCGAAGATGCGGGCGCCGGCAGGCGACTTCACCGCATCCCGCAGCGCCATCTTCTCGAAGGAGAAGATCATGCTGTGTCGCGAACGTTGCTCGACGCGGACCGCACGTGCCGCGATCTCGGCGTACTGCCGGTCCTGCAGCAGGCGCCGGAACTGGCTGCGTCCCAGCACTTCATGCCAGCGCTCGTGGGTCTCGACCTTGTAGCCGCGCTCGAGGTCGACATAGTCGGCGTCGCGGAAACCGTCGGGAAAATATTCGAGGAATTTTCGCCGGCAGCGCTGGACGAGTGGGGGTCGTGTGGGCTGGTCCATGGTCAGTCCGTGTAAGAGCCGTCCTGTTCGAACTGGATGAAGCAGAAGCCGTGGCCGAACGGGTCGCTGAAACTCATGCAGCGCGAGCCATGCCAGTCGATGTGGCCGGTCTCCTGCCGCGCGCCGGCGGCGAACGCACGGCTCGCGGCGGCATCGACGTCCGGTACCACCACGTCGAAATGGATCGGGGTCCAGTGACGTGCGTACTCGCGGTCGATGGGCGGCAGGCGGGCGGCCGGTGTGCCCGGATGCTTCTTCAATAGATAGATCGTGGTCGAAGCACCGGTGAGCTCGGCGGTATCGCTGTCGAGCGTGCGGGTGTGCGTGAGACCCAGTGCGTTCGTGTAGAACTCGATGGCGGGCTCGAGCTCGGGCACGTCGATGTTGAGGATGAGATTCAACGGCCCGACGCCTTGCGACGCGCCATCTTCGCGCCCTGCTTGCCGAGCGCCGTACGCGTTCGTTTCGGCAGCTTCGAGATGGTTTTCTTGCGCTTGGCCGCCGCGGCGGCTTTCTTGACGTTGCGGCGGGCGGCGGTGGATTGCTTGCGGCTGGCCATGGCGACTCCTCGATCCCGTACGAGGTTGGTCGTCGCACGGCGCCGCCAGTAGCGGCGGGCGCTGGGTCGTGGTGCCGGAATGGGCCGACTAAGGCTGGTCCGAAGCGGAAGTCAGCTCGCAGATCCGGTCGATCGCGAAGTAGGTCTGTTCCTCCGAGAATCCATGGCGAACGCCGAAATCCAGGATGGCCAGGAACTCACTGCTTCGGCGCCCGTTTTGCCACGGCAACGTCGTTCGCCACTTCCTTGCGGATCAGGGCCCAGTGGAACAGGTTGTTGGGGTTCGCATCGAACGAGTTGCCGTTATAGTGCGTGAGCTTCATGTCCTTGTAGATAGGACGCGTGATGCGGATCAGCTCGTCCCAGGCGGCCAGGCCCTTCTGCAAGTGTGCGATGGCCTGCTGCCGGTCCTGCGGATCGCCGCTGGCGCGGAAGGTCGCGAGCGCCACGGCGCCGCGCAGCTTCTCGGCCAGGTGCAGCCCGAGCTGGCTCCAGGACTTCACATCGGCTACCTCGTACATCAGCGACGCATTGCCGCGCGTATCGATGGCTTTCACCAGCGCCAACGCCGCGTTCGAATCACGCTCCAGCAAGTCGGCCAGTTGTGGCGGCGTCACCCGGTCATCGCCGAATCGCCCGCCGTCGCGCAGCGTCTTCACGTAGTCCGCCACGGAGACGTAGGCGGGATCCATCGTGGGCTGGTTGATCAACGCGTCGATGCCGATGTAGTGAGTTTCCTCGCCCTGCAGCGCCAGCATGCCTTCGCTGTACAGCGTGAAGTCCCAGCGGGAGTCGTACAGCGATGCGAGCCGCAGCTGGGTATTCGAGGCCAGCGCAAAGGCCTTCAACAACGGCGCGGCCTTCGTGCCGTAACGGCGCGTGAACTCGGCCGCGAACGTGGCGTCCGGCGTGGCCGGGTCGTACAGCAGCCGTCCCCACAGCTTGTAGAACAGCCACTGTCGCTCGAAGGCGTATTTCCAGTCGACGGGTTGTTTGCTGGCCGTGAAGTAGTCGAGCGCGGGGATGTAGGTCTCGGAGCCGACGAAGTAGCCGCCCACGTAGTCCTGTCGTCCGTTCTCCGCGATGTGCTGGCGGATGAACTCCGGCACGCCCCAGCGCAGCGCGAAGAAGTCCTCGTTACGCACCTGCCACACGATGCGGTAGTTGGACGGCTGCGGCTCGAAGTAGGTGGGGCCGAGCTTGCCGCCGTGCACCTTGACCAGCCGCGGCGTCGAGTGCCCGTGCGACCAGTTGAACTTCATCTCCACCCAGATGGGACCGTCGAACTTGTCGCCGAGTTTTTCCATCGCGTCGCGCGTGATCTTCTCGACGTCGGTGCTCACGCCCGGCCCCGAGGTGAGTCCCGAGGAGAACGGCACGCGGTGAATGAGCTTCACGGGCTGCTTGCGCTTTGCCGCGAGTGCGCCCGCGATGTACACCTCGTCCACGAACTTCTGGCGCTCGAGCGGCGTCATGCCGCCCATGCCTTCGCCGTGCGAAACGCCGATGCCATCGAGGTCGGGGTACTCCTCGAGCATCTGCGCGACGCTCTCGCGCAGGTAACGCTTCGTCACGTCGGACGTGTCGCCGTCGCCATAGTAGTGCGGGTAGAAGTTCTGCTTCGCGACGCCATGCGCCTTCGAGAATTCCTCGCTGACGAAGATGCTCCAGAACACCACGTAGGTGTCGAGTCCACGTTCCTTGGCCAGCCGGAATATTCCCTGGTACAGCCGCTGCCAGTCGGCGAACTGCCGCGGAGTCCACCTGCTGGCCTCGGGAAAATTCTTCGGGAGGATCATGTAAGTGAACGGGTGCAGGGTCCACAGCGAGATCGCGTTGAAGCGGTTCTCGACCATCATGTCGAGGAAGCGCTCCCAGAACTGCAGGTCGCGCACCGTGTCGTAGTGCTGGTCGATGGCCGAGCTCGGCCGGTAGCTGTCCCAGGGCGTGTTGAACTTGATGCCGCGAAAGGCGAGGGCGGGGCGTTCCGTATTCGAGGACACCTGGTCGATGGATGCGCCATTCAGCAGCTGCTCGCGCACATCGAGCGTGCCGTAGATCAGGCCGCGGCCGTCGCCGCCCGTGATCTGGACGTTCCGATCCTTGCGCTGGATGGAGAAAGCCTCGGCGCCCAGTGCCGGCTCGATGCGCAGCTCGAATACGGCGGCAGGGCCTCCATCCGCCAGCAGGTGCGCTCGTTCGATGCTCTCGCGCAAGCGTCGCGACGCATACGAGCACTGCGGTGAATCCAGCGTGCACAGGATGGTGAACCGCGGCGCGGCGGCGTGAGCGCCGGTCGAGCCCAGCACGAGCGCGAGCAGCAGCAGCGCGCGCTTCATCGGGGCACCGGCGCCAGGGACTGCTGCAGGCGAATCAGGCTTTCCTGGCTCGGTGTCACGAACCCCTGCCGGGGCTGGTCGATGTCGAAGATGATCAGCATCACGAGCGCAATCAGCACGGCAAACGTCATGTTGGCCATCGGCCGGCGTTGTCCATGCAATCCACAGCTGTAGGACACGAGCGCCATGGACGTGAGCGACACCGCGAGAAGCAGCACGATGACCGCGCCGGGCACCGTGTCGCGCAAGGCGAAACGGCGCTTCTCGCGCAGGTCGAACATGTCGTTGAGGGCTTGCACGAACAGCGCGCCCGGCTGCGATTGCGGATCTGCGGCGAGCACTGCCTGCGCGATGCCCCAGAGCTGCGTCTCGATGTCGTTCGCCTGCGCTTCGATGGGAACGATTTCCGCCTCGTCGTTGGACGCGCGGTTGTACTTGATGCGCGAATCCACGTAGGCGATCACCAGCGGTGCTGCCTGGTCCGCGTACGGCGCCGGCAACAGTCGCGCGCGCACGGCCACGGTGCCGATGGCATTGGCCTGGTCGACCATCAATGTCTTGCGATTCTCGTAGCGAGACACCGCCATCGCGAACGTGAATCCGAGCAGCAACGCGAGCAGGCCTAACACCGCGCCGTGCAAGGCGTTGGCGTGGGTCTTGTCTGGTTCATCGGAGTTGGCCTGGCGCCGCAAGCCGAGGCGATAACCCAGCTCGAGCGCGATCCAGAACGCGACAATCGCCGCCAGCCAGAGTCCGAGTTCAGACAACAGTCCGCGCATGTGAGCCCTCGCTTGTTCTCGTTAGAGCATACCCGCTTGGGATAACCCGCATTGCATTGCCACCGGTGGACAGGCATAACCGCCACGTCCCGGAGGCGGAAGAGTGGGGGCTCAACCTCGCGGCCGGGAGATCGATGGACCGAACAACCAGGGGGACCTATGTCACTTCGCAGACCTTCCGCTGCGAAATGGCGGAGCGCATGGCTTCATGCACTGCTGCTCGCGGCCATTTCCATTTCATTCTCCTTCCCGACCCGGGCACAGACGCTGCCCACCGCGCCGCAGGTCGCCAGCCAGATCAATCTCGGCTGGAACCTCGGCAACACGCTCGAGGCCATCTGCGGTGAAACCGCGTGGGGCAATCCGGCCACCAGCCAGGCGCTGATCAACGCCGTGAAAGCGGCGGGCTTCAATGCCATCCGCATCCCGGTGTCCTGGAACTGTCACATCACCGACGGTTCGACCAACATCCCGGCCGAGTGGATGACGCGTGTGAAGCAGGTGGTCGACATGGCCATCGGCCAGAACATGTACGTCATCATCAACATCCACTGGGATGGCGGCTGGCTGCAGGACCACGTCACGTTCGCCGACCAGGCCGCGGTCAACGCGCGCCAGCAGGCGCTGTGGACGCAGATCGCGAATACCTTCAAGACCTACGACTCGCACCTGCTGTTCGCCGGCACGAACGAAGTGCACGCGGATTACGGCACGCCGACCAGCGAGCACATCACGGTGCAGCAGTCGTACAACCAGACCTTCGTGAATGCGGTGCGCGCCACCGGCGGTAACAACGCCTCGCGAACGCTGGTCGTGCAGACCTACAACACCAACGTGCAGCACGGGCTGAACTTCTTCTCACTACCCACCGACACGATCGCCAACCGCCTGATCGTCGAGGTGCACAACTACGACCCGTACGATTTCACGATCAACCCGAACGGCGCCTGCAACTACTGGGGCGCGCCGTACCCGGACTCCGGCAGCAATTGCAACTGGGCCTACGAATCGTATTTCGACGGCATCTTCGCGCAGGTCCGTTCGAAGTGGATCGACCAGGGTGTGCCGGTGATCCTCGGCGAGTACGGCGTCGAGACGCGTCCCGGCAAGAACCTCGAGGCGCGCGCGTACTGGAACGAGTACATCAATCGTGCCGCGGCACTGAACGGCATCAAGACTTTCTACTGGGACAATGGCGCGCCCTCCACGGGCAACACCTTCCGGATCTTCGATCGCAATACGGGCGCCATCGTCGACCAGGCCGTGCTCGATGCCATCCTGCGCGGTTCCGGCGTCGGCAATCCGAGCCAGAGTTACACGTTGACGACTTCCGCCAATGGTTCGGGCACGGTGACGCGCAGCCCGACCGGCTCCACGTTCCCCGGCGGCACCAGCGTGACGCTCACCGCGACGCCGGCGGCCGGCAACCAGTTCGCGGGCTGGACGGGCGATGCGAGCGGCGCCACGAACCCGATCACCATCCGCATCCTCGGCAACACCAGCGTGACGGGCAACTTCGTGCCGCAGGGCACGGGCGGCAGCGGCACCATCCTGCGCGAGTACTGGCTCAACGTGACCGGCGCGACGGTGGCGAGCCTGACGGGCAACGCTAACTACCCGAATAACCCGACTGGTAGCGCGCAGCTCACCTCGTTCGAAGGGCCGACCAACACCGCGGACAACTATGGGTCGCGCGTGCGCGGCTACATCCATCCGCCGATCACGGGTGCGTACACGTTCTGGATCGCCAGCGACGACGCCAGCGACCTGCTGCTGAGCACGAACGACAGCCCGGCCAACGCCACGCGCATCGCGTTCGTCAGCGAGTGGACCGATTCACGCCAGTGGACCAAGTTCACCTCGCAGCGCTCGGCCAGCATCAACCTGGTCGGCGGGCAGAAGTACTACATCGAGGCCATCCAGAAGGAAGCGACGGGCGGCGACAACCTGGCCGTGTCCTGGCAAGGGCCGGGCATGGCCCAAACAGTGATCCCCGGCAACTTCCTCTCGCCCTTCGTGCCTTCGGGCGGCGGCACATTCGCACTGTCGGTGACCAGGGCGGGTACCGGCAGCGGCACCGTGACGTCCTCACCGACGGGCGTGAACTGTGGCAGCACCTGCAGCGCCAGCTTCAGTAGCGGCACCTCGGTCACGCTGACCGCGGCGGCTGCCAGTGGCTCGACGTTCTCGGGCTGGAGCGGGGCCTGCAGCGGCACCAGCACCTGCACCGTCTCCATGACGGCGGCGCGGTCGGTGACCGCCACCTTCACGAGCAACACCAGCACGTTCGCGCTGACGGTGAGCAAGGCGGGCACGGGCTCGGGCACCGTGACGTCGAACACCGGCGGCATCAACTGCGGCAGCACCTGCAGCGCGAACTTCGCGGCCGGGGCGTCGGTCACGCGGACGGCTTCGGCGGCCAGCGGCTCGAGTTTTGCCGGCTGGAGCGGTGCGTGTTCGGGTACCGGCACCTGCACGGTTTCGATGACCCAGGCGC
>DATEII010000205.1:0-8042 GCA_035279135.1 Steroidobacteraceae bacterium | reverse complement strand
TGCGAGAGGTTGAGCGTGTTGCCGGTGCCCGTGTCGTTGATGTAGTAACGCTTCTGGTCGGGCAGCAGCCGGTAGTAAGACGCGTTGTCGATACCCTTGAACGACAGCGTCGGGCCGCGCTCGTTGCCCTCGGCGGTGTGGTTGTAGACCACGTCGAGGATCACCTCGAGGCCGGCGTCGTGGAAACGCGCCACCATCTCCTTGAACTCGCGCACGCCGTTCATCGGGTTGGCGCAATACCGCGGATCGGCTGCGAAGAAGCCGATGGTGTTGTAACCCCAGTAGTTGGTGAGGCCCCGCTCGAGCAGCAGGCTGTCGTTGACGAAGCTCTGCACTGGCATGAGCTCGACCGTGGTGACTCCGAGCGCACGCACGTAGTCGATGACCTCGGGCGTCGCCAGGCCCGCGAACGTGCCGCGCAGCGCCTCGGCCACGGCCGGGTGCTGGCGCGTGTAGCCGCGCACGTGCGCCTCGTAGATGATGGTGCGGTCCCAGGCTACGCGCGGCTTGGCCTGCTGCTTCCAGTCGAAGGACTGGTCGACGACCAGGCACTTGGGCATGTAGGGCGCACTGTCGAGCTCGTTGAAGGTGAGGTCGTCGCCTTCGGCGCCGATGGTGTAGCCGAAGCAGGCGTGGTTCCACTCGAGCGAGCCGACGAAGCCGCGCGCATACGGATCGAGCAGCAGCTTGTGGGAATTGAAGCGGTGGCCGTCCGCGGGCGCATACGGCCCGTGTACGCGGTAACCATAGACTTCGCCGGGCCCCATGCCTTCGAGGTATCCGTGCCAGATCTCGTCCGTGTACTCGGGCAGGGTGATGCGCTCGAGCTCGGTGCGCCCCTGTGCGTCGAATATGCTGAGGTCCACCTGGGTGGCATGCGAGGAGAACAGCGAGAAGTTGACGCCTCGGCCATCCCACGTGGCGCCGCGCGGATTGGGAAGTCCTTCCCGGAGTCGATACTTGGAGGGCAACGGAATCTGGCTTGTTAGGAACGGGGGCGGCATGGTGACCGAAACCGCCCGGCCACACTGTCGCGTTCCGGAGCTTTTGCGCGTGGGTATCCGCCCACACGCATCGAGAACCGTTTACATTTCGCCGCGGCGGCGCAGTTCGGCGCGCAGGTCGCTCTGCAGCGTGACCATCTCGCGCCGGAGGGTGGTTAGCTGCGCGCGTGTCATCTGCACGTCTCCTTCCACCAAGGCAGCCTCGGTGGTCGAGGACCGCAGCAGTCCGTCCACGAGTCGCATGCGCGCCTTGATCTTCGCGAGCGTCTCGAGCAGCTCGGTCAGCGTCGTGTCGCTGAATTGCAATCCGCGGCGGCTGGCCGGGCCGCGGGAGCTGGCGACGAATTGGGTGGTTTGATCCGGGGTGATGGCGTTCATGGGTGTCGATCCGTGAGTGGGTCATTGCTCTTGGTGCAGGCGGGAGGCGCCGCCGATGTCAGGTGCCCGGCGCCCTGACTCGAAGGGGCGCCGGGCTGTGAGTGTCATCGAAGGGGTGTAGCCAGGGCACTCACTGGCCCGGTAGTTTGGACGCCATCTGCTTGTGTTCCTGCAGTGTCGGCAGGGTCTTCTTCGCGAAGCCCGCGAGGTCCGCATCGGACGACTGCGACGCGCCCTCGAACAGGTCGATGGCCTTCTCGTGGTCCATGTTCATGTGGCGCGAGTACTCGATGTCGAACGCCTCCCCGTCCTGGGACGACAGCTTCTTCACCATGTCCTGGTGTTCGGTGTCGAGCTTCTTGGGCACGTCGATGCCTTTGCGCTTCGCGATGCCCGCAAGTTCCGTGTTCGCCTTGCCATGGTCGGTAACCATGCGCTGCGCGAACGCGCGCACCTGCGCATCCTTCGACTTGTTCAATGCGACCTTGCCGAGCTCGACTTCGGTCATTCCATCCTGGGCGGCCTTCGAGACGAACACCGCGGGTGGCGGCGGATCGCCGGCGTTTGCGGCGAACGTGGCGCCAGACGCCCCCACCAATGCAAGTAACAACAGAGTCCTGCTTGCCAACATGATGATTCTCCGGTGATTGGGTACGGGGGAGCGTGCGCGGGCCGCCATGGCGGCGCAGTCGGAGTGTCATCGCTGTGCGGTCAGAGTCATGGTCGGCCGAGCGTGGGAAATCGGCTGACGGTCAATGTGGGTTAGCGCAGCTTGCCCGAAGTGAAGCGCAACGAGCTGGCATGCGCCGGTACTCGCGCATTGAGTACGTCCTCGAGTCCCGTGAGCGTCGCGCGCAGTGCGCGGGCCGTCACGCCCGCCATCGTGTCGGCCGGTACCACGAGCTGGAAGCCGCGCGTGTGCGCGTCGCAGGCCGTCATCCAGACACAACTCTCGGCCGAGATGCCGACTACCAGCAAGGTGTCTATCTTCCGGTCGCCGAGCAGCGCCTCGAGCGGCGTGCCGAAGAAGGCGGAGTGACGGGGCTTGAGGATGATCTCGTCGCGCTCCTTTGGTGCGAGCTGTTTGACCAGCGATGCGCCGGGTCGCGTGGGCTCCGTGCAGCGCGCGATGATTGCCGGCGCATCGCTGCGCCAGGCACCGAGATTGTCGTTCGCGTAGATGACCGGTACGCGATGGGAGCGGGCCGTGTCGAGCAGCGCGCGGATCGCCGGGGCATGGCGCGACAATGCGCGCTGTACCGCCGGCCCATCCGGAAAGTCGAAGTCCGTGACCAGGTCCAGGGCGAGCAGGGCCACCCGCCCCGAACCACGCGTGCGGGGTTGAAGACCGCGTCGCATTGCGTCCGACTACTTCTTCTTGCGTGAGCGGCTGCCTCCGCTGCTCTTGCGTTTGCCCTTGCTCTTGCTCTTGCCGCGTGATGGCACTTTCCCGCCTTCGCGACGCGCTTCGGACAGTCCGATGGCGATGGCCTGCTTGCGGCTGGTCACCTTCTTGCCCGAACGACCACTGCGCAGCGTGCCTTCCTTGCGCTCGTGCATCGCGCGCTTGACCTTGCTCTGCGATTTCTTGCCGTAGCGACTAGCCATGCTGCCTCCGTTCGCTGCCCCGTTTGCCGCGTGAAGTCGGCGGCTCGTCCATCCCGCCGGACTCGCTCTCGAGCTCCGCTTTGCGCGCCGCGAGCTGCTGGCCCAGCATGTCGAGGTCCATCTCGGAATCGCGCGACTTGCTGAACATGCCGCCCGGTCCTTCCTCTTCCTTGACGTGATGCTTGATCATCTCGGAGAGCACGGACACCCTGGCGTCGAAGTAGTCGTCGTCGGGTGAGGACCCTTCGATCTCCGCGATGAGCTTCTTGGCGCCATCGTGTTCGACCTCGGCTTCGTGGTGGATGTCCTTGTCGCCCGTGGCCTCGAGGAAGGCCGGGTAGAAGATCTCCTCTTCGATCATGGTGTGCACCTTGAGTGCATTGCAGATCTGCGTGGCGAGCGTCTGCTTCTTCTCCGCGTCGCGCGCCTTCTCGAATTGTCCGAACCAGTCTTCGACCTGGCGATGATCCGCCTTCAGCAGCGTGATCGCGTCGGGCGTGTCTTCGCCGGCGGACTTCGCCTGTTTTGCTCGTGCCATGGGGATACCTCCGTGTTTGGCGGCAGCATGTTGCCGTGTCAGAGGGCGATGGGATGTCGAACATCGCGCCCATGGCGTGGAGGAATTGCCGAGCCCGCATCGCTTGATGCGTCCTACATCGCGTGCGGTACGCGAGGTTCTAAATGGCCGGAGTCAGACAGGATAGGCCCGCAAGGAGCGGCAGTGCGGCGAACATCTTTATCCATGTTAATGGGCATGTGCTGGGTCGCGGCCGCGTGGGCCCAACAGGGCGACGGCACCGACGTGCCCATCAGTACCCACGTCTGGAAGCCGGACAAGGTACCGGCCGACGAGGCGCACATCGCGCAGCTCGAGGTGCCGTCCGGTTTCACGGTGAACGTGTTCGCGCGCGATCTGAAAAACGCACGCATCCTGGCCGTCGCGCCGAATGGCAATGTCTACGTGAGCCGGCGCGACCAGGGCGACGTGCTGCTGCTCACCGACACCAACGGCGACGGCAAGGCGGATGGAGCGCCGCGCGCCGTGGTGCATCGGTCGGGCGCGCACGGCATCGCGATCCACGACGGCACCTTCTACCTGGTCACGGTGAAGGAATTGTTTTCGGGGCCGCTGAACTCGGACGGCACCATCGGCCCGCTCAAACTACTCACCGGCGACTTGCCGGACGCCGGCCAGCATGCCAATCGCACGCTGGCCTTCGGGCCGGACGGCATGATCTACCTGAGCGTCGGCTCGACCTGCAACGCCTGCAACGAGAGCAACCCCGAGAACGCCACGCTGTTGCGCGTCACGCCCGACGGCAAGTCGCGCACCATCTTCGCGAGCGGGCTGCGCAATACCATCGGCTTCGACTGGCAGCCGCAGACCGGCGAGCTCTGGGGCTTCGATCACGGCATCGACTTCCTGGGTGACGACCAGCAGCCCGAAGAACTGAATCACCTCGTGCGCGGCAAGCAGTACGGCTGGCCGCACGTGTTCGGCAAGGACGGCATCAATCCGCAGAGCACGCCGCGCGGCGAGATCACCAAGGAGCAGTGGCGCGCGCAGAGCGAGCCCATGGTGCTGGGGTACACGGCGCATGCCGCGCCGATGCAGCTGGTGTTCTACCGCGGCGGCAGCTTCCCGCGCGAATACACCGGCGACGCGTTCGTGACGATGCGCGGCTCGTGGAATCGCAAGCCGGCTTCGGGCTACGAGATCGTGCGCGTGAGATTCAGGAACGGTGAGCCGCAGGGCATCGAGCCGTTCCTCACCGGATTCCTGAGTGATGGTGGCCAGAAACATTTCGCGCGACCCGTGGGCCTGGCGGTGGCCCGCGATGGTTCGCTGTTGATGGCCGACGATGGCAACGGCGTTATCTACCGCATCTCGTACCAGGAGAAGGACATGGCCACACCCACACAACCGCCGGCGACGGCGATGCAATCCCAGGCGAAGCAGGGCAGCGGCGTGCCGCTGGCGCTGCAGCGCGCCGGGACCAATGCGAAGAACCAGATCAAGGTGAGCTCGCCGGCCATCCACGGCACGATCCAGAAGATGCAATCCGAGTATGGCGACGGCGTATCGCCGGAGCTCTGGTGGGATCGCATCGACGGCGCGAAATCCTATGCGCTGATCGTCGAGGATCCCGATGCGAAGTCACCGACACCATTCGTGCACTGGGTGGCGTACAACATCCCGGCCGACCGCACCTCGCTGCCCGAAGGGTTGCAAGAACAGGAGCGGCTCACCGAGCCGGAGGGCCTGCTGCAGGGTCGCACCAGCAAGGGCAATGTCGGCTACTTCGGGCCGCGTCCGCCCGTGGGTGATCCGCCGCATCACTATCACTTCCAGGTGTTCGCACTGGATAGCGAGCTCGCCGTGCCGCCGGGCGCCGAGCGCGACGACGTGTTGAAGGCCATGAGCGGGCACGTGATCGGTGCCGGCGAACTGGTGGGCACGTATCAGCAGACGGTCGAGCCGCCCAAATGAGTCGCAACGGCTCGGACGTGCTCATCGACTGCCTGATTGCCTGGGGCGTCGACACGATTTTTGGACTGCCGGGCGATGGCATCAATGGCGTCATGGAGGCGATCCGCAAGAGGAATGAGGGCAAACGTGAAGGCGAGATCCGCTTCATCCAGGTGCGCCACGAGGAGTCGGCGGCGCTCATGGCCTGCGCGCATTCCAAGTGGACCGGGCGCATCGGCTGCTGCCTCGCGACCACCGGTCCCGGCGGCGTTCATCTGCTGAACGGGCTCTACGACGCGAAGTTCGACAAGGCCTCGGTGGTCGCGATCACCGGATTGCCGTACCACGATCTCATCGACACGTTCACGCAGCAGGACGTCGACCTGCCGCGGTTGTTCGCCGACGTGGCCGCGTACAGCACGCGCATCATGAGCGCGGCGCACGTGGAAAACGCGACCTCGCTGGCCTGTCGCATCGCCTGCGCGCAGCACACCGTCGCGCACGTTGCAATTCCGACGGATGTGCAGGAGGAAGCGGTCGAGGAAGCCGAGCGCTCCATGCGCAACGTCCAGCATCACGTGTCGTTTGCGCACCAGGAAAGCGAGCGCATGCCCGAGGAGCCGGAGATCGCGCGCGCCATCGAGATCCTGAACCGCGGAAAACGCGTGGCAATTCTCGCGGGCCACGGGGCATTGCATGCGCGCGACGAGCTCATCGAAGTCGCGGAGTTGCTCGGCGCGCCCATCGTCAAGGCGCTGCTGGGCAAGGCGGTGGTACCCGACGATCACCCGCTCAGCATCGGCGGCATCGGGCTCCTGGGCACGCGGCCCTCGCAGGAAGCCTTCGAGGAATGCGACACGCTGCTGATCGTCGGCTCGACGTTTCCGTACATCGAGTACTACCCGAAGCCGGGGCAGGCGCGCGGCGTGCAGATCGATCGCGACGCGTCGCGCATCGGTTTGCGGTTTCCAGCCGAAGTCGGGCTGGTCGGTGATGCGCGCAAGACGCTGTCGATCCTCGCGAAGCGCCTCAAGGCGCATGCCGACCGCAGCTTTCTCGAGCGTTGCCAGCGCCGCAAGCAGGAATGGCAGTCCTTGCTCGCGACCTCGGCGGACAACGCCACGGGCCGCCTGCCGCCCGGCAAACTCGCCCAGGACCTGGGACGACGACTCACCGATGACGCGCTGGTCGCCTGGGATTCGGGCCACAACACCGGCGTGCTCGCGCGGTACGTGCAGGCACGCGGCAACCAGCAGTTCGCGGGCTCGGGCCTGCTCGCGACCATGGCGTGTTCGATTCCCTACGCGATCGCGGCCGCGCTGGCATTCCCGGGTCGCCAGGTGGTGGCGTTCACGGGCGACGGCGGGCTCTCGATGTTGTTGGGCGAGCTCGCCACCATCGTGCGCTACAAGCTGCCCATCAAGATCGTGGTCATGAAGAACAACTCGCTGGGCCAGATCAAGTGGGAGCAGCTCATGTTCCTCGGCAACCGCGAATACGAGTGCGATCTCACGCCCATCGATTTCGCCAAGGTCGCCGAGGCGTTCGGCATCGCCGGGTTCCGCACCGGGTCACCCGAGACCTGCGGTGCGGCGCTGGATTCGGCGCTGGCGCACGACGGCCCGGCGCTGGTGGAGGCCACGGTGGATCCGCACGAGCCGCTGCTGCCCGCCAAGCGCATCGACAAATACGCCAGGAATCTCGAGAAGGCGATCGAGGAGGGCACGCGTGACGCCGAGGAGATCCACGCGGCCCTGCAGCGCGAGCCCTCGCGCACGCAGCTGTCCGATGGTCGCACCGACTCGCTGATCGGCGCCGAGGGAACCGAGAAGTTAGGTGAGGCGCGTCGCAGTGGTGCGCCCGGGCCGCGTCCCGTCGATGAGGAGCTCGACGCGGCGGTGGCGTCCACATTCCCGGCCAGCGATCCTTTCAGCCACTCGACCGTCGAGGGACGTCGACCCGGTCGTTAGGCGTCAGCGGGACCGGCGCGCGAGCTGCGAGATCGTGCGCTCCAGGGTTTCGGGATCGGCGGGCTTGGTGAGATGCGCGTCGAAGCCGGCGTTGAGCGCGAGTTGTTTGTCGGCGTCCTGGCCCCAGCCGCTCACGGCGATCAGCGTGATGCGATGGCCGTACTTGGCGCGGATGCGGCGGCACGCCTCGTAGCCATTCAGGCCCGGCATGCCGATGTCGAGCAGCACCACGTCGGGCGGTGACTCGGCGATCAGGTCGAGTCCCTGCTCGGCGGAATAGGCCACGCGCACCACTGCGCCGCCGAGCTCCACCAGCAGCGCCATGGAATCGGCCGCGTCCTGGTTGTCGTCGACGATGAGCACGCGGGTGCCGTGGATGGAATCCTGTGCCTCCAGCGGCGCCTCCGGCTCGTCGGGCGACTGCCGCTGCGTGGGCAGCGTGATCACGAACTCGCTGCCGCGATTCGCGCCTTCACTGTGCGCGACCAGCGTACCGTGATGCATCTCGACCAGCCGGCGCGCGATTGCGAGGCCGATGCCCAGGCCGCCCTGGTGGCCACGCATGCGCGTGGCCGACTGTGCGAACAGGTCGAATACCCGCGGCAACTGGTC
>DATEII010000204.1:0-13932 GCA_035279135.1 Steroidobacteraceae bacterium | reverse complement strand
CACGTACTCGATGAGCGCATCGATGCGCAGATGACGCGCACCAAGCGGCGGCCGCTGCCCACGGGCAAGCTCTCGGCGCGCGCGGCGCTGCTGTTCGCCGGTGTGTTGTGCCTGCTTTCGATGAGCATGCTCGTGCTGCTGGTGAACACGCTGACCGCGGTGCTCACCTTCGCCTCGCTGATCGGTTATGCCGTGGTCTACACCGTGTGGCTCAAGCGCGCCACGTCGCAGAACATCGTGATCGGCGGCGCCGCGGGCGCGGCACCGCCGGTGCTCGGCTGGGCCGCGGTCACGAATACCATCGACCCGAACGCGCTGCTGCTGTTCCTCATCGTGTTCGTGTGGACGCCGCCGCACTTCTGGGCGCTGGCCATCGCGCGCAAGGACGAATACGCCAAGGTGGGCATCCCGATGCTGCCGGTGACGCACGGCGTCGCGTTCACGCGACTGCAGGTGCTGCTGTACACCATGCTGCTCACGGCGGTGACGCTGATGCCCTTCGTGACGGGCATGAGCGGGCTCATTTATCTCGTGGCCGCCATCGTGCTGAATGCGATGTTCATCGGGTACGCGTGGAAGATGCGCGGCGAGGCCGTGAACCTGCCGATGAAGGTGTTCCGCTTCTCGATCACCTACCTCATGTGGCTCTTTGCCGCGTTGCTGGTCGATCACTATCTACCGACCACGCAGGGACTGCACCCGCTCAACGCAATCTGATAGTTTTGTCGCGGCCATGGATGGACCCCTGCAGCTGCCCGCGCGCCTCAACGGAGAATTCGGCCTGGTGCTGTTCCACCAGCACCACGGCGTGTTGCTGCTGCGCTCGGGGGATCGTGATGACGGCGGACCGAAGCGCATCGACCTGCTGTTCCGCGGCGTGGTCTGGATGTCCATGCCGTGCTGGTTCAGCGATTTCACCATCGAGCAGTGCCTGCTCGACGAAGTCATCGACAACATCCCGCCCAGCCACCGCGGCAAGGCGCATTCGCGCAAGGTGTATCGCATCGAGATCGATCGCACGCCGCACTACATCGTGGCCGGGAGCGTGCTGGTGTCGCGCGACGATGGTGCCTACTTCGATCCGTCGCCACTGCTGCCCGAGATCGAAATCAGCCTGCGATTCGAGTAGTCAGGCCGGCGGGTAGCCAGGGGCAAATGGGATTGGCCCATTTGCCCCTTTGGGGCCGATCCCCATTACTGGATGAAGGCGTCGGTCGCGTTCGGCATCGTCGGCGTGGCGTCGTCGATGCTCGTGATGAACGCGGTGACGTCGGCGAGCTCCTGGGCGTTCAATGCCGTGGCGATCGTCAGCGTGCCGAGCTTGTGGCGCGCCATGACGTCGGCCAGCGTGTGCGCCGAGCCATCGTGGAAGTACGGCGCGGAGTAGGCCACACCCAGTAGTGAGGGGCTGTTGAAGCCGCCGAGGCCGAACGAGCCGAAGCCCTGCGTGGTCTGCCCCGCGACCGCGCCGGCGCCGCGGATCTCGATGGCGCTGGCGATGTTGAACGTGCCCACGTTGTCGAGGATCAGCAGCGGGTCCGGCTTGTTGGCGCGCGTCACGCTGACCACCTGCGGTCCGGACAGTGCCACACCCGCGTCATTCTTCGTGACGCCGGTGAAGAAGGCCGGGCCCACCGGGTCCTGCTGCAGCAGCGGGTTGTCGAGGTACAGACCCTTGGTGCGGCTCTTGGTCCACTTGGCGCCGCCGTGGCAGCTCGCGCAGAAGCTCGTGAACAGGCCACGGCCCGCGGGCTCACGCGCTGCGTCCATGGGCGGCATGATGGGCGCACGCACCGTGGCCACCCACTCAGTCATCGCATCCAGCGAGTCGCTGATGCCGCGCGTCGGGCCGTGGTTGAACACCTGCGCCGACTTGTCGACGCCATTGACGCTGGCCGCGAAGCCATTGCCGCCCTGCACGGCGCGCGAGTTGTTGTTGAAATCGGTGGGCGAACCGCGGATCGCGCTCCAGTTGAGGATGCGCTGGTCGTCGAGGTTGTTGCGCGCGAACGTGCCCTCGAGCGGGATCGTCTGGCGCGGTCCGGTCGGGAAGATCCAGGTCACGTTGTCCGAGTGGCCATCGTCGTGGCACGACGCACAGCTCGACCAGGCGCCTTTCGAGGCCTTGTTCTTGTTCGCGACTGGATCGATGTCGCGCAGCGCGATGTCGAACTGGCCGTCGCCGTTGGTGTCGAGCACGTCGGGCACACCCAGCGCCGTGAAGAACGCGAGCTTGCCGACCAGGTTGCGATGCGCCTGCGTGCCGGGAGCCGGCGGCGCCGAAGACTCGATGTCGCGTGCGAGCACCGCATTGGTCTCGAGGTTGATCGCGGTCATCGAGGTGTTCAGCTCGTTGTTGGTATACGCGCGCTTCCCGTCACGCGACATCACCACACCGCTCGGCAGGTTGCCGGTCTGCAGGCGCTTGGCGTGTTTGTCGGCGTCCAGCGTGGTGAGCTTGCCGTCCGTGCCGACCGTGGCGCGGATCACGTAATTGCCGCCGCGGCTGACCACGAGGAAATTCTTGCCGCGGCGATCCGCGTCGAGCGCCACGATGTCGTTGAGGAACAGCTTGTCCTGCGCATTCGCGGGCGTGTTCGCGACCTCGGGCCCCACGAAGGTGTTCAGGTTCACGGAGAGCGGCGTCTCCGCGTTGGTCACCGAGCTCAGCACGCCGACCAGCGCCTGGACGTTGGTGTTGAAGTTCACCGGCGGCTCGGGCTGCGCGCCCACGTTGTTCACGTAGACGAAGGGACCGCGGATCAGCGCGCCGAACAGCATGTTCGGGTATACCTTCTGCGCCACCTTGCCGATCGGGCCATCCGCGGCGATGTCCGCACTGGCCGCATCCGGGCAGTAAGTCGTGTTCTTGAGCGCCGCGGCGCCATTGCCGAGGCCGTCCGCGTTGCTGTTGAAGTATTTCACCGTGCCCGCGGTCTGCAGCGCGTCGCGCGTCAGCGGGCAGAAGTTGCGGCGATCGGCATTGAAGCCGGAGGCCATGGGCTTGAGCAGGAGGCGGGTCACCGCCGTGCCACTCGCATTCGTCACCGCGTCGCCGACGCGAAACGAGCTCACGACGCCCTGCTTGGCATCGTCGAATCCGTCGGGGCGCGCCGCGTCGATGATTTCGCCGAAGAGTTGCGTCACATAGACGCGCTCGTCGTCATCGTTTCGATCGCCGTCGTTGCTGATGGCGACGGCGTAAGGATTGCCGCCGGTCTTCACCCGGCCGACGACCTGGTTGTTCGTGAGGTTCACCACCGCCACGTCACCCGTCGTGTTGCCGGCGATGAAGGCGTAGGTGCCGTTGGGCGTCACCGCGATGCCGCGCGGCTCCACGCCGACGTCGAGCGCCGTGCCGATTGCTGCGGGCGTCGTTGCCGTGAGATCGAGGGTGCTCATCGTGCCGTCCACCGCGTTCGTGATGTAGGCGCGATTGTTGTTGGGCGAGAGCGCCACGAAGCGCGGCTCCTTGCCCACCGGGATCTCCGCGAGCAGCTGGGAGACGTCGGCGCCCGCGTTGTCGCGCACGCGGATCACGGAGACGCTGGCCTTCTGGCGGTTCACGACGACGGCACGCGTGTCGTCGCCCGTGAGTGCGATCGACGAGGAGCGCGACTGGCGAAACAGCAGCTGGTAACGCGCCAGCGCCTCGGCCGCGCTGATGAGCGTGCGGCTTTTCGCGGTGGCCAACGCCTTCACGAGCGCGTCGTTCTCGAAGTTCGCCGCCGTGGCGCCGAAGTCCAGGGTCTTCGTGCCGCTGACGGCGACGCCGATGGCCGTGTTGGCGGCCGCGTCGATCTGGAAGCCATCGCTGGTGTCGTCGTTCGCATCCAGCAGCGCGAGCACGCGCAGCAGGTTCGATAGATAGGTGTCGCCGTTGGCACCCTGCGCCTCGGTGAGGTCGTGCAGGCTGAAGGCCGTGGGCCCGCTGGTGTAGCCGGGTGTGGCGCTGCCGATCGTGATGCGATTGGTCGCGCCGCCGACGAAGAAGTCGATCTTGCGGCCTTCCGCGAACTGGAACTTGCCGGCCGCGTCCGTGCGGCCTTCGCCGACATTGGCGACGCTGAAGCCCAGTCCCTCGACCGTGTCGTCGACGAATTGTGCATCGCGGATGGTTGCGGCCGGTGCGGGCGCCGGTGCCGGTGACGGAGCGGGAGAGCCGCCACCGCCGCCGTACCCTCCACCACCACCACAAGCGGCGACCAGTGCGGTGGTCGCCGCCTGCAGCAGCAGTCCTTTGACAACACGCGTCCTGCGCGAGCCGTGCGAATGCGTCCCTGTGTTCATGGCTACCGACTTCCTGATGTGGTTGTGTCGGTAGTTGAGTAGTCAGGTCGGGGTAGCGGGTTTCGTGTTCTGACAAAAAGAAAGTGCCGGTTTCAGGCGATGTGGACGGAACCGTTGTGATGCATTCGGGTACAGCGCCCGCTGTATGGCCGCACTTTACGGCGTCGCGACCGCGCGCTCGAACGAAGCGGTAAAACGCAACTACGGGCGCTTCCCGGAGGACTTCGTGTTCCGTCTCTGTGTCGCCGAGCAAGCCCGGTCGCCGCGGGTACCGGAAATTGGAGCGTGGGCTTTCACGAGCACGGCGCGTTCCAAGCTGCGAACGTATTGAACAGCTCCCGCGCGGTGGACATGGGTGTGCACGTCGTACGGGCGTTCGTTCGCTTGCGCAATCGTCTCGGCTCCAACAAGGTGCTGGCACAGAAACTCGATGAGCTCGAGAGCAAGTACAAACACCACGACAAGGCAATTGCGGCCATGCTCTCTGCGATCCGCCAGCTCATGCGCCCTCCGCCATCAAAGCGACGGAGCATTCACGCCCGACCTGCCTGGCGTTCGATCGCGGCGCACACCATGAGCGCCCGCGATTGGCGACACGAGCGCGATGGCACACTGAATCGCCGCACCCCACTTCCAGAATGGATCCACATACCCGACGTGGAACTGGTTCAACACCTGCATCCCGCCCGGACGCAGAAAGGCCCACGAGGCCACGATCAAGAGGGCAGGGATTCTGCTTCGCCGAAGCCAGATCGAGAGGGCGCGGATGACGAAGACACCGATCGCATAGCTGGCCACGACAAACATGGTCAGCTCCAGCTATCCACTCCTGACTGCGAAGACACGGCGAGCCAGGTCCGGCTCGCCGTGCGTGTGCGAGAAGGTCAGTACCTGAGGATTCGATTCGATCTCGCCGCCGGCTTCGACACCGCGAGCCCATAGTTCGGATCCAGCGCGTTCGTCATCTTCGACAGCCGCGGCGGTGCCGATGTGCCGCTCGCCACCGGGCACGTCTGGTTATTGCTCGCCCGGAACGCCAGCGCCGCGGCGATGCGCGCCTCGTTCACATCACCCATCGCATGCGAGAAGTCATCCGCCACCGAGCATCCCGGCACCGACGTGCCGCGGCTCGACACCGGCGTGTTCGCCGGCGAGAAGCCATCGGTGTAGTCGCCGAAGTTCGCGGCGTTCTCGCCGCGGAACTGGATGCTGAAGTAGGTAGTCCCGCAGTTGTCGGTCGGATAGAAGCCGTACGGCTTGCCGCAGGTGGTCGAGCCGACCAGGTACACCTCGACGTTCACGCCGCGCAGCGAATTGATGATCGACTCGCTGGCCGAGCAGGTGCCCGGGCCCGTGAGGATGTACACGCGGTTCAGATTGAGCGACGGCAGGCTGGTGTTGACCGGCGTGGTGCTGCCCTGGAAGCCCTGCGACTTGCTCCAGAACGGCGTCGGCGTCAGCAGCTGGCCGGTCACCGGGTCCTTCGTGGGATTCTTGTCGTTGAAGACGATCTTCTCGAAGGTGCGGCCGGTGGTCAGCGTGGTATTGCCGATCATGTACGCGAGCTCGCTCGCGAGATCGAGATAACCGCCGCCGTTGTAGCGGATGTCGAGGATCAGGTCGGTGGCGTTCGCGTTCTTGACCAGGTTGATCGCATTGATCAACTGCGGCTCGGCGGTCGCGATGTGATCGTTGAACTGGATGTAGCCCACCGGGCCCGAGCCCGTGTTGAACGTGGTCGCGATCGGTACGGGCGTGTGCGTAATCGTGGCCGAGTTCATGGTGACGGTGCGCGTGGCGCCGGCGACGCTGCGCACCTGGAAGCTGTGGCTTTGGCCCGTCGCACTCGGGAACAGGCCGTTGTTGAGTGTGTCGACGATGGCCTGCGTGTTGCCGTTGACGGCATCGGCGCCGTCGACCTGCAGGATCTCGTCCCCGCGCTGCAGCTGCGCCGCGGCCGGCGTGTTGGGATCCGTGAACGCGACGACGATGCGACGCGGCGGTGTCGCGGCCAGCACGGCGAACTCCGCGCCGTAACCGGCCTCGGTGCCACCGGTGCTCAGAGCCTGCCAGTCATCGGTGTCGTAGGTGAAATGGAACTTGTCCTTGGGCGCGCCCGAGGACGTGGTCGCCTGGGTCTTGAGCACGTCGAAGTAGTCGAGCGACGAGGCGTACAGCGCGGGATTGCGGTCGGTGACTTCGCCGTACCAGAGGTAGAGCTCGTTGGTCCACGAGCGCAGCCAGTTGTTCTCGTCGGTGCGCGTGCCGGCGCGGTCCGCAGTGCCGGCGCGCGGATTCACGCACATGTTGTCGAAGTTGGCCGAGGGCTGGAACACGCCGGCCTGCCAGGTGCCCGAGCCGCCGCCACTGCTGCTGCTACCGCCGAAGCCGCCGCTGCTGCTACCGCCACCCCCACCACCGCCGCCGCCGCAAGAGGCCAACGCGATGAAAATGGGAAGCAGCAAAACCCTGAATCTGGCCTGAGGTCTCATTCTCTCTCCCAATGCGGGACTTCAAACTTGGTTAAGCGCAATATGCCCCGGAACGAGCAAACAACAAACCGTCGCCAGGGGGCTACGGCTCAAGTCTCAGTATGAATCGTCACCTTCGACCGTTCGGACTGAAGTTAGGTCCCGTCCAGGCCGGGGCAGTCTACTTCCCTCTGCATTTTTTGGCTGTCGGCGTGGGGTTCGCCCTGTTCAACGCCGAGCAGGGCGTCGGCGTGTTCTGGCCGGCCACCGGCGTGCTGTTCGCCTTCCTGCTGCTGTACCCGCCGCGCTACTGGCCGGCGCTGGTGGCCTTCGGGTTCCTCTCGGAAATCCTCGGGAACGAGGTCTTTGCCCCCTCCGGCATCCCGTACACCGTGTCCGGGCTGCTGTTTTTCGTGAAGTTCGCCGCCGCCCTGCTGGGGGTCGGGCTCATGCATGTGACGGTGCGGGGGCCGATTTCCTTTGCCCGGCTGCACCAGGTGCTCGGGTTCGCGGCCTCGGCAGCGGTGTCGACGCTGGTCTGCGCCGTGATCGCGGTCAGCCTGCGCGCGGGCATCACCTCCGACCGCGAGTTCTGGCTGGCCGCCGTGCAGAGCTGGTGGATCGGCGACTTCCTCGGCGCCGTCATCGTCACGCCGCTCGTCCTGACGATCGGCTTCCACGGCGTGGCGGTGACTTCCTCGATGCGCGGTGGCCGCACGGCTACCTACTCCGCCTTCGCGGTGCTGCTGTTGCTGCTCGCGGCGGTGTTCCTGCGCGATCATTCCTCGCGCACGTCGCCGCTCGACGTGCCGTACATCGTCTACCCGGTGCTGGTGTGGATCGGCATGGTGGGTGGCCCGCGGCGCACGGCGCTCGCGGCCGGTATTACCGTGGGCCTCGCGGCGCTCGCGACCACGCGCGGGCACGGCCCCTTCGACAATACCTACGAGCTGCAGACCTTCCTCGCGCTGTGCGTGTTGCCGGTGCTGCTGCTGCAGGCGGTGATGTCGGAGCGCGACGCGGCCATCGAAAACGCGCGCGGCAGCGACGAACGTTACCGTGCCTTCGTCGCCAACAGCTCCGAGGCGATCTTCCGCACCGAGCTGGCCGAGCCCATGCCGGTCACCCTGCCGGCGGACGAGCAGGTGGCCTGGGTGCGCAAGCATGGCTACGTGGCCGAGTGCAACGCGGCCTTCATGGTGGCGCTCGGAATCAAGGACGCGCCGAGCCCCATCGTCGGTACGCGGCTCGCGGATCATCCCACCTGGTCGCGCGTGTACGTCGAGCGCATCCGCGAGTGCATCCGCAACAACTACCAGGTGCGCAACATCGAGCACGTGGTGCATGGGCCGTATGGCCTGGATCGCGTGTTGTTGATTTCGATGATCGGCATCGTCGACAAGGGCCACGTGCTGCGCTTCTGGGGCAGCGGCCGCGACGTGACCGCGATGCGCGAGGCCGAGCACGCGCTCGCCCAGCACGATTCGCAGCTGCGCGCGCTGGCCACGGAGATCACGCTGGCCGAGGAGCGCGCGCGCCGCAAGCTCGCGGCCGAACTGCACGACGGGCCCGCGCAGAACCTCACGGGCATCTCGCTGTCGCTGGCGTCGATCAAGCGCATGCTCACCGACAAGACACAGCTCGAGCGCGTGGTCGAGATCGAGCAGGTGCTGGCCGACACCACGCTGCAGACGCGCACGCTCATGCTCGAGCTCGCGCCGCCCGGGCTGCACGAGACGGGGCTCGTCGACGCGCTGCGCTGGCTGGCCGATCGCGTGCGGCAGCAGCAGCGCATCATGGTGAACGTGGAAGACGACGGAGCACCGAAGCCGCTCGAGGATTCCGTGCAGGTACTGTTGTTCCAGACGGTGCGCGAGCTGCTGCAGAACGTGGTCAAACACGCGCGCTCCAAGCGTGCGACGGTGCGGCTCGCGGTTCGCGAGGACGAGCTCACGCTGGATGTGGTGGATCCCGGTGTCGGCTTCGAGGTGCAGAGCATCAACCGGCTGCCGACGCGGCATGGTGGCTTCGGATTGTTCAGCATCCGCGAGCGCCTCAAGCTCATGGGCGGGAACATCGACATCCACTCGGTAGTCGGAGAAGGCACCACGGTGCGCATCCGCGTACCGCTCAAGTCACAGCACGGATTGTTCGACGAAGCACTCCGCGCGTAAGGAAGCGCCCGCATGCTGGTCGAGAGAATCTGGGTCGCGAACGACCTGCGCAATTTCCAGTATCTCGTGGCGTGCTCGCAGACCGGCGAGGCGCTGGCCATCGATCCGCTCGATGCGCGGCGCTGCCTCGAGACGGCGCGCCAGCACGGGTTCACGATCACGCAGATCCTCAACACGCACGAGCACCTGGACCACACGGCCGGCAACGCGGACGTGGTCGCGGCCACCGGCGCGAAGGTGCTCGCGCATGCGGGCGCAGCGCGCGTCATCGGCGGTGTGGATCGCGGATTGGCGCGCGGTGATGTGATCAAGGTGGGGCGGACGGTCGAGCTCGAGACGCTCGACACGCCCGGGCACACGCGCGCGCACGTGTGCCTGCTGGCGCATGGCGACGCGCCGGCGCTGTTCTGCGGGGATACGCTCTTCAATGCGGGTGCCGGCAATTGCCACAACGGTGGCGACCCGAACCTGCTCTACCAGACCTTCGTCGACCAGCTGGCCAAACTACCCGAGTCGACGCGCGTATACCCGGGGCACGAGTACATGGCGCGCAATCTCGCGTTCACGCTGGATCGCGAGCCGGGCAACGCCGACGCGGCGCACGCGCTGGCCACGGCGCGCGCGCATGAACCGGCCGCGGCGCGCGTTACCACGCTCGGCGAGGAGAAGCGCGTGAACGCGTTCCTGCGCCTGTCGAACCCGCAGATCGTCGCGAAGCTGCGCGAGCGGTTCCCCGACATCGGCGAGAAGCCAGACGCCCGCACCGTGTTCGTGAAGCTGCGCGAGCTGCGCAACCGTTGGTAGGGGACATTCCTCATTTCCGTTGTCACATTTCACTGCGCATTCAGTCGCGGCAATCACCCGTCGAAATGTGACAGCGGAAATGAGGAATGTCCCCATTACGCGACGAAGTCCCCACGCCCCGCCGGGTAATGCTTCTCCCAGTTACGCCCATCCACCGGATTCACCTTCATCCCCGTGATCGTCGGCGAGTCGATGCAGCGCGCGTTCACGCTGAAGCCGTCCGGATGCGAGCGCGGCACGTAGAAGGACTTCACGCCACAGGTCGAGCAGAAGTGGTGTTTCGCGGTGCCGGTGTTGAACGTGTAGGTGGTCAATGCGTCCTGGCCCTTCACCAGCCGGAAGCGGTCCGCGGGCACGATGAGATGCAGGTAACCGAAGCGGCTGCACATCGAGCAGTTGCAGTCGTCGACGAGGATTTCCGCGGGCGCGTCCACTTCGAAGCGCACGCGGCCGCAGTGGCAGCCACCGCGATGCGTGATCATCGTCGCCATGCCGCCGCCAGCCTCGGGGCCAGGAACAGGAATGCCATACCGAGGATCATGAGCCCGCCGCGCGCGGGATTGTAGTCCTCGAGGATGCGATCCCAGCTCGCGCCGAGCGCGCGGCCCAGCGCGATCTCGAAGATCAGCGTGAGCACCACCCAGAGCGCCCCCACTTCGAGCTGCGCGCGGCGCGATTTCGCGCCGATCCAGCGCACCGTGAGCCACGCGATGATGAAGATCAGTACACAGCCGACGAGCACGCCGACCTGCCGCGCGCGCAAGTCACCGAGCACGGGCGCGATGAAGATCTCGCGCACCATGCCGTGCAGGGTTTCCGCCAGGATGATCAGCATCCAGGTGAGCGACGCGCGCCACCACGGGAATGCCTCTACTTCGCCGCGTTGCGATCCATCGACCATTGCAATGCATCCGCCGCCGCGGCATCGGTGGGCCGGCCGCGCCGGCGCAGCTCATCGATGAGCTTCTGCAGCTGCTCGGCCTTGCGATTCTGGCCGAGCTTCCACTTCACCTTGCGCGCCTGCACCGTGAGCGTGAGCGCGCGGATTTCCTTGAACGCGCCGCGATACATGGCGTGTTCGGTGGTCACCGGCATGTGGCCGCCGTCGGGTTGATAGTGCTGCATGAGGCGCTGCTGCTGCGCGGCCTGGACTTCGGGATCGTCGGACACCCTGGCCTCGCATTCGAAGATCACCGTGCGGTGATAGGCCGTCGCGAACATGGCGTTGCTCGCATGTACCCAGTGCGAAGGGATGGAGCCCAGCACCTCGTCCACCTCGTATGCACATTTCGGATGGGCGATCACGTCGGCGAGCTGCTCGTCGTTGCGATGCAGATGCATCTCGATGCGGTCGCCGAGGAATACGAAGGGATAGAGCCCGATGTGCGGCTGCCCGTCGGCGGAGACCGTGACCAGGCGACCGAGCTGCTGCTGCGTGATGAAAGCGCGGAGCTCCTCTTCGGGCACGTCCGCGTAGTAGTCATAGAACATCATGGTGGCCACACCCTAGCAGGTATGTCCGGCCGCGATAGATACGCCGCGATGAAATCGGCAGCGACTGTCAGGTCACGATGACCATGATCGACCAGCATTTGAACGGCTGTCGCACTTGAACATGCCGACGAAGTGCGGTTCGACCGCGGTGCAGGACGTCGCGAGCACACCCAGGAGCGCCGCCGCGCTAACCCACGCGATTCGCACGCAGCGCTCCAACGCCCATCGCCAGCCAGCCGAACAGTAACGCGGCTCCACCCACCGGCGTCACCGGCCCTAACCACCGCGGTCCCGACAGCGCCAGTCCATACAGACTGCCCGAGAACAACACGATCCCAACCACGAACAGGAAACCGGCGACCGTGAACTCACGCCGCTGCCAGCGTGCCCATCCCCAGGCCGCGGCCACCAGCGCGAACGCGTGATACATCTGGTAACGCACCGCCGTTTCGAACACCGCGAGCATCTCGGGCTGGAGCTTCGCGCGCAGTCCATGCGCCGCGAACGCGCCCAGCCCCACGCCGGCAAAACCGGCGGTCGCGGCGTACATATATAAGAGTCGATCCAAGGCTCAGAACGAGCGGCCGTCGATGTGCTTGACCGGCACCTTGTCGTATTCGAAGTTTTCCAGGCAGCGGATGTTGATGGCCGCCATCTTCTCGCCACGCTGGTTCTGGCCGAGCGCGAACGACTGCACTCCGCAGTGTCTGCAGAACTGGTGCTGGATCACGTTCTTGTTGAACGTGTAGGTAGTCAGGTCGTCCTGGCCGCTCAGCAGGTTGAAACGCTCACGCGGCGCGAACCACAGCAGGCTGCCGCGGCGCGAGCACAACGAACAATTGCACGAGAAGGTTTCCTGGATCTCGCCTTCGACCTGGTATGCGACCTTGCCGCAATGGCAGCTGCCCCGGTATTGCATGGCGGACTCCTTCAGCCCTGGACGGGCGTGAGCATATTCGCGTCACGCGCCAGCAGCCAACGGCCATCGACCTTCTGGAGCACGGACAAGGTGTGGCCGGCCCGCTTGTGGGTCTGGCCGCCCCCCGGGGGTGTGACTTCGACGGTGAGGCGGGTCCAGATGAAGGCCCAGTCGCCCATCACACGAATCTCCTGGATTTCGCTGCGGCCGTCGAACTTCGGTCGTGGCCCGCCGCCGGGCGGCTTCTGGGTTTCGGCAAACTTCTGCTTGCCGAAGGGCGGCGATCCCGCGACGAGGAACACCACGTCGTCGGTCATCAACGAAAGCACTCTGTCGGTGTCACCCGCCTTGGTCGCCACCATCCAGGTGGCGATGAGATCGCGGATCTGCTGTTCGTCGGTCGCCATCGCCACCTCGCTCAGGGTTTTTTCTGTTCCGATGCCGGCGCCGGCGCGGCCACCGCGACGCTGCCCGATGCGCTGATCGCAACGGGCGCCGCCGTGGTGAACATGACCGCGTTGCCGCCCGCCATGCCGCGGCGGAACCGTGCCGGCGCGCCCGGAGGCGGCATGTTGGCCATGTTCTCGCGCATCTCCTTCTGCCACTGCTGCATTTCGTTGAACGCGGTCAGCTGGTCGCTGCTGAGGATGCGCTGCGCTTCTTCCGCGGTGCGGCGGTTGTAGTCGTCCTGCCAGCTGGCGACGCTCTTCTGGTAGGTCTCGGGATCCATGCCCTCGTAGCCTTCGGGCATGGGGACGCGCTTGCGTTCCTCGACATAGACGTCGATGAGTCGTTTGCGCTGGTCCGCGCTGAGCGCGGCGTCATATCCCTCGAGCTGGCGCGCGAGCATGTCCACTTCCATGCGCGCCGGCAGTGTCTCCTGGTATTCCTGCAGCGCCACGGCCTTGTCCGGCCCGATCAGGTCCGAGATCCTTGCCTGGTCCTGGCGATGCTTCTCTTCCTGGTACCGCTGCCAGTCGGTGGGGTCATTGATGTCCCGCGGCGCGTCGAAGTTCGGCACCTGCTGTTCGGTCAGCAGGTCGATGAGCTTGTTGGTGGTCTCCTTGTCGAGACCGAGCTTGGTGCCGACGTCCGAATACACGCGCTTGTTGTTGGCGCGGATTTGCGAACGCATCATTTTCTGGAATGCCGGCGAGCGCTCGGGCCGGCGCATGGTCCACACCGGATCTTCCGACTTGGCGGACTGCGCGAGCTCAGCGGCCGGAGGTGGCGGCGCCGCGGCCGCGGGATGCGCGCTGTCGATCTGGCCAGTCGTGAAATTGCCCGTGCTGGCCATGCGCCGCTCGGCGAGCTGGGCACGGGCTTTTTCCAGCTGGGCGAGACGTGCTTCGAGCTGCGCCGACTTTTTCCCGACCTCGACGGCACGCGCACGCTCCTGGTCGAGCTGCTGCCAGAGGTATACCGAGCTGCCGGCGAACGCGACGGTGGCGATAGCCAGCCCCAAGATGGGTGCTTTCATGTTGTTCTCCCCTGTTTCCAGGAAGAGACAAGCTATCAGTGGGCGGGTTCCGCGGCCAACATCAGGTCGATGTATGCGCCTTCGATCAGCTGTTCGGGCTGGATGCCGAGGCTTTCCATGAGCTCGCCCGCTTCGCGGATTCCCTGTTCGGGGGGCTCGTCGTCCACCAGCATGACTTCGAGCTCGAGAAAATGGCCGAGACCTTCGACGCGGTCCAGGTGAACGCGGGTACGTCCAACCAGGAAGAGAGTGCGGTACTTGCGGATGCGACCGATTTGTCCGTAGGCCAGCGAAAGCGAT
>DATEII010000203.1:0-7222 GCA_035279135.1 Steroidobacteraceae bacterium | reverse complement strand
CGATGTCGCCATTGCGCGTGGTCAGCGATCCGCCCACTTCAGCGCCGTCGAGCTCGATTTCGCCCGAGACCGTCGAGACGTCGCCTCCAACGCGCGCGCGCTTGGCGAGCTTCACCGCGCCGTTCACGGTGGACGCTTCGTGCTCGATGGTCGAGCCCTCGCCGACATGCAGCTGTCCGTTGACCGTGCTGGCCTTGCCGAGCTTCACGTCTTCCTCGATCAGCACCTGGCCATTGACGGTCTTGGCTTCGTTTGCCGTGACTCCGCGACCGACATGCACCTGGCCGTTCACCGTGCTGAGCGTGTCGTAGGTCTGGCCCTCCGAAGCGACGACCTGGCCGTTCACCGTGGAGATGCTGCCGCTGTCATTCGCCCGGGTGACGGGGCTCGCGGTCCAGGCGATGAGGGCGAGCAGGGTGGCGGAGAGGGTGATGAAGGCAGTTTTCATGGCGCGTCCTTGGTGATTGTGACTTTTAGACGACCGTGCTTCGAACCGGGTTGCAATGACGCCGCGGGCAAAAAAAAACCCCGCTTGCGCGGGGTCTATTGGTCGCTTGCTTGCTTGTTTGTGGAGGAGTGTTTCTTCGCTCTTCTTGTTGTTGTCCGATGCGGTCTTGGTTCAGCCGCTTGTGTCTAAGAGGAGCAAGCGACGTGCCAGAACAATCCCACGGTCGCGGCGAGGCCGAATCGGGCGAGCAGGGCCTCGGGCGACGCAAAGTTCGACTTTGGGCAATATGTCACGTCGGTGGGCGCTGACCTGCTGTCAAAATCTTCGACACAAGGTACGGGTGGAGGGCTCGACATAACGTTTGGCCGTCCCGCCGGATTCTTTTGTGATCAACAACTTGCATGTGTGCGAACGAGTGTAAATGAGCCCGACAGTCGACATGATCCGCCGCAACACCTGGCGAGCCGCCTTCGGCGTCGCGCTGCTGCTGGTGCTGGCTCCATTCGCTGTGCGTGCCGAGTCGATTCCGCGTCCGGAAGGCATCCAGCAGGACGTCAATTTCTGGATCCGCGTGTACAGCGAGGTCACGACCAACGAAGGCTTTCTGCACGACGAACGCAACCTCGGAGTCATCTACGACACCGTGAAGTTCGGCGCCGGCACCTCGGCGCGGGACCGCCAAAGACAGGTGGATGAGCGTCGCGACCGCTACATCGCCGCCTTGCGTCGCATCATCGCGGCGCTGCCGAGCGCGCCGGATCGCGACGGGCTGTCGGCCGAAGACAAGCGCATCCTCGCGTTGTGGGGACCGAACCCCAGCGCGATCCTGCTGCGCGATGCCACGCAACGCATCCGTTTCCAGCTTGGCCAGGCGGATCGTTTCCGCGAGGGACTGATCCGTTCGTCGAGCTGGTCGACGCACATCGCCGAAACCTTCGCGAACCAGGGCCTGCCGCCCGAGCTCGCCGTGTTGCCGCACGTGGAGTCGTCGTTCAATGCCGCGGCGTATTCGAAGGTCGGCGCCGCGGGCCTGTGGCAGTTCATGCGTTCCACGGGCCGCCGCTACATGCGCGTCGATGACGCGGTCGACGAACGCCTCGATCCCTACCGGTCGACCGAGGCCGCCGCGCAGCTGCTGGCTTATAACTACCGCGTGCTCGGCAGCTGGCCGCTGGCACTGACCGCCTACAACCACGGTGCCGCGGGCATGCGGCGCGCCAAGGAAACCGTCGGCACCGACGATTTCGTGAAGATCAACCGCACGTACAACAGCCGCACCTTCGGCTTCGCATCGCGCAACTTCTTCCCGTCGTTCCTGGCCGCACTGACCATCGACGAGAACCCCGAGAAATACTTCGGGCAGCTCGATCGGCGGCCCGAGCAGAAATTCCGCGAAGTGCCGATGCCGGCGTACGTGCGGCTCGCGACGCTCGAGCGCACGCTGGGACTCGATCGCGAGCAGCTGCGCGCACTCAATCCCGCGTGGCGGCCCGCTATCTACAACGGCACGCGCCTGGTGCCTCGCGGCTATCGCCTGCGTCTGCCGGCCGACACTGCCGAGAAATGGACCGCGGATCTGCTGACCTCGAAGCTGCCACCCAACGAGCTGTATGCCGGCCAGATCACCGAGCGCACGCACCGCGTGCGCAAGGGCGAGACACTCGCCAGCATCGCGCCGAAGTATGGTCTCAGCGCGCAGCGCCTGGCCGAAATGAACAGGCTTTCGGTGAACGCGCCGCTGCGTGCGGGCCGCCACCTGGCATTGCCCCAGCAGCTGCCTCGCGTGGTCGGCGCGCCGAGTGCGCCGCCGTCCGCCACCGTCGTGGTCGCGGCCGTGCCGGCATCACCCGAGAATGCGACCGCTGCGAGCGCGCCGTCCGAGGATTTCTACGTGGTACGCCGCGGAGATTCGCTGCAACTCATCGCCGCGCGCGTGCGTGTTCCCGAGGCGCAGCTGCTGCGCATGAACTCGCTCAAGGATCCGGATCGCCTGTACGAAGGGCAGCGGTTGCGCATTGCCGGCGCGCCGGCGGCCACGGTGGTGGTCGCGGCCACGGCCGAGGAAGCCGAGACCAAGGTGGCCACCATCGATGCGGCCCGCGGCGAAGCGCAACGCGAAGGCGCGGTGGTCGAAGCCGTGCGCGAGGAGACCACGCGTCCGATCGGCACCGGCGAACCCACGCGCGGCCGGTATCGCTCGGCAGCGACCGTGGCCATGGAAGCGGCCACCACGCCCGAGGTGGCGAACTCGGTGGTGAAGGCTGCGGAAGATGCGCGCGAACCGGTGTCGGCATCACAGGCCGAGGAGCTCAGCCCGTCGCTGGGCCCGGCGGGAATGACCCAGGCGCTGGCGGACTCGATCGACTACCAGGTGCGCGACGATGGCACGATCCGCGTCGAGGCCACCGAGACCCTGGGCCACTACGCCGACTGGCTGCAGATCCCGACGCAGCGGCTGCGCGTCGTCAACAAGCTCAAGGCGCGCCAGACGGTGCAGCTCGGGCAGAAGCTGCAGCTCGACTACTCGAGGGTGTCACGCGAGAGCTTCGAACAGTTGCGCCGTGACTATCACGCCAAGCTGCAGGGTGAATTCTTCGCCCAGCACCGCATCTCGGGCACCGAGGTGTACATCGTGCGCCGCGGCGATTCGCTGTGGACCATGACCCAGCGATTCGCGAACCTGCCCATCTGGCTGCTGCGGCAGTACAACCCGGACACCGATCTGTCTGACCTGCGCGCGGGCACCCAGGTGGTCATGCCGCGCGTCGAGGTGCTCGCTGGTAGTTAGCGCGCCGCGAAGTCCTTCAGGCGCGGATCCTGCCCGATGTCGATGCTGTAGTTGGTCTTGATCGGGCCGGCCTTGGTGTTCTCGACCGTCTGGATGCGGATGCTGTTCGCCGCTCCGAGCCGCGCGATCACGTCGTGGTCGACGCGGTAGTAGAACATCGCGATCCACGAGGTCGGGATCTTGTAAGGCGACTGGCGCAGGCCCGCGGAAGCGGCGTCCCGACCCGCGGTGCCGAGCTCCAGCGGCTTGCGATCCACGAGATAGACCGGCGTCACGTCGGCGGCAGGATCTTCGAGCGGCAGCGCCACCCAGAGGTACGACTCGCGCGTGCCCTGCTGATTGGTTTCGAACGGACCGAGGAACGCGAACTTCCCCGCGGTCTCCTTGCGGAAGGTCTCGCGGTACAACTCGAGCGGCTTTCCGAGGCGCGCAATAGTGAGCCCGGTCTCGTCATCGAGTTGCTCGACGACCGGCGCGTCATTCGGCAGCGAGGCGCAGGAGGCGAGCAGGGTGGTGAGCAGGGTCAGGAATACACGACGGCTTGTCATAATGGTTTGTGATGGACATTCTTGTTGCATTGAACACCTGAAGCTGTGACGCGATCCTTTAGTTCGCGCCGGCAGGGCTTTTTATACTTTGTACCACTGGTAAGTGCTTGTTTCGTAATCAGATGTCGTTAGCCACCAAATTCCTCGTGCCTGGCTGCGTGCTGTTCGCGGGTTTGTGCGCGGCCCTGTTCACCCCGAAGGCGTCGGGCGATGCGCTTCCCTATCATGCCCGCGCGATGGCGGCGGTAGGCGTGGAGTTGCCGATCGCCGATCGCGTGCTGGTGCGCAAAGCCGAGCGCCGACTGTATCTAATGCGCGGCAACGACGTGCTGCGCGCCTACCGCGTCGCGCTGGGCCTGAACCCCGGTGGACCGAAGGAACGTGCCGGCGATTTCCGCACGCCCGAGGGCAGCTACCGCCTGACCCGTCGCAATACCCGCAGCGACTTCTTCCTCTCGATCCAGGTCTCCTATCCGAACGATGCCGACATCCGCAACGCGCGTCGCAACGGCTGGCAACCCGGCGGATCGATCATGATCCACGGCCTGCCCAACGACCCGCGCCACACTCCTGACTACTACGCGACCCAGGACTGGACCGATGGTTGCATCGCGGTCACGAACGCCGACATGGTCGAAATCTGGATGATGACGTCGGATAACGTGCGGATCGACATCGAGCCGTAGGCTCGTCGCCCCTCGAAGGGCCCATATCCCCAGTCGAGTACACTTCGCGCCACAAACAAAGGCGCAGTGAAACGAGGGATATCTTGGAAACCAGCATCGTCATTCCCGACTTCGTGGACGCCCGCATCGGACCGCGCGGCAGCCTCGAAAACCTCTCGCAGGCCGAGATCGAGAAACTGCTCGACTCGCGCGCGGGCGGCCTCTACCAGCTGTTCCGCAAGTGCGCGCTGGCCGTGATGAACTCCGGCAGCGAGAGCGACAACGCCAAGGAGATCTTCGACCGCTACAAGGACTTCGAAGTGGAGCTGGTGCGCCAGGCGTGGGGCATCAAGCTCGAGATGAAGAACGCGCCGGGCCAGGCCTTCGTCGACGGCGAGATGATCCGCGGCATCAAGGAACACGTGTTCGCCGTGCTGCGCGACGTGATCTTCATCTCCAACGAGATCATCGAAAGCGGCCGGTTCGACCTCGAGAATCCCGCGGCCATCACCAACGCCGTGTTCCACATCCTGCGCAATGCGCGGGTGCTCGACTTCAAGTCCAAGCCCAATCTCGTGGTCTGCTGGGGCGGGCACTCGATCAATACCGAGGAATACCAGTACACCAAGAAGGTGGGCTACGAGCTCGGCCTGCGCGGGCTCGACGTCTGCACGGGATGTGGCCCGGGCGCCATGAAGGGCCCCATGAAGGGCGCGACCATCGGCCATGCCAAGCAGCGCATCGTGGGCGGCCGGTACATCGGCCTCACCGAGCCGGGGATCATCGCGGCGGAGCCGCCGAATCCCATCGTGAACCAGCTGGTCATCATGCCGGACATCGAAAAGCGCCTCGAAGCCTTCGTGCGCCTGTCGCACGGCATCGTCGTGTTTCCGGGCGGCGTGGGCACGGCCGAGGAAATCCTGTACCTGCTGGGCATCCTGCTCGAGCCCGCCAACGCGGCGCAGCCGCTCAAGGTGGTGCTGACGGGGCCCAAGCATACGGCCGATTACTTCGTGCAGATCAAGCGGTTCATCTCCGGCACCCTGGGCGACAAGGCGGCCGACAAGCTGCACGTCATCGTCGACGATCCGGCCGAGGTGGCGCGTTACATGGTCGGGGTCATGGGAGAGGTGCGCGACTACCGGCGCGCCAACAGCGACTCGTACAACTACAACTGGCTGCTGAAGATACCGCCCGCGTTCCAGCACCCCTTCGAAGTGACCCACGACAGCATGCGCGCGCTGCGCCTGTACCGCGACCTGCCCGCGCACGAGCTGGCGGCCGACCTGCGACGGGCCTTCTCCGGCATCGTGACCGGCAACGTGAAGGAAAACGGCGTGCGCGCGATCGAGAAGTTAGGGCCGTACGAGATCACGGGCGATGCGGCGATGATGAAGCTGCTCGACGAGCTGCTCACGGCCTTTGTTGCGCAGAAACGCATGAAACTTCCGGGCAGCGCATACCGCCCGTGTTATCGACTGGTCGCGTAACAATAATTAGTTATGCGTTAAATCGGGCCGCGCGAATCCTGTTTGGGCGCGACATAACGAAAAAATCTCTGCGACGTGCCACGCATGATCCGCAATCGGCTGCGGGTGCGTGAATCAGTTCCTGTCGTATTGGTGCGACGAAAACGTAGGCTTACGTCAACCAAACGGGAGTAGCTGCATGAGCTCTTCAGACAAGAACCGGGGAAATCTCGCGAACGGCTCGCCGCCGCCCGTCGGCACCGATGCGTACGCCGCCTGGTTAGAGCGCATGCAGCGCACGCGCGGGCGCCACGCGGCCATCACCAAGAATCTCTACACCTGGTCCAGCTACAAGCACTGGGCCGACAAGGTGAAGGGTTCGTGGGAAGAAGAGCCGGCCGCGGCCCCGGCGAAGAAATAGGGTCAGCCCCCGTTTCCTGGCCGTCTAGCTAGCCAGGTCTCCCAGCACGAAACGCGCATCGTGCGCGCCGGTCTCGTCGGGGCCGGGTTCGAGCAATTCTTCGGCAGTCTTGGGCGCCGCCTGCGGTGCCGGCTGTTCCTGCATCGGCGCGGGCTGCTCGGCCAGCGCACGCTCCGGCTCGAGCCACCCCAGCAGCGTCTCCCACTGCGCCAGGTCTTCCTTGACGGTGTACGCCTTCATCTCGTGGATGCCCACGCCCTGTTCGGCGGCGCGCACGTAGTTCTGCGAGTCGCGGATGGTCGCGATCACGGGAATGTCGAGCTTTTCCAGAAAGCGCATCAGCGCCTGGAACATCAGGGTGTTCTTGCGCACGCGGTTCGCGACCACGCCGATGCGATTCTCGGCACGCTTGATCTTGGCGACCAACAGCAGGTCCGCGATGCAGCGCGAGGCGGCGTGGATGTCGATGTCCGACGGCAGCACGGGCACGATCACCTTGTTCGCGTCGCGTACCAGCTCGGGCATGGCGCGCGCTTCGACCGCCGCCGGGCTGTCTACCACGATCTTCTGCGTGCCGTCCGGCACGCGCATCTGCCAGCTCATGGTCGTGCGCGAATCGCGCTCGAACGTGGCGATGCCCTTGATCTCGGCCTGCGGTGTCTTGCGCTTGCGCAGCCAGCGCGTCGAAGAGCCCTGCGGATCGCGATCGATGAGCAGCGTGCTGTCACCGCGCCCGGCGAAATACGCCGCGAGATTGATCGCGAGCGTCGTCTTGCCGGAGCCTCCCTTGGGATTCAGGACGACGATGCGCTGCATATGCCTTCTATTGTGTTTGTCAGAATGTGGTTCTGATGTGAGGCAGTCGAAAGACTAGCGATGCGGT
>DATEII010000202.1:0-13209 GCA_035279135.1 Steroidobacteraceae bacterium | reverse complement strand
GGCGGCGATCCGCAAGAAGCTCGGCAGCGCGGTCACGGACTCCGGCCGCGAGGTGCGGCGCGGCCCCGACAAGGCCGGCGTCACCAACCTGATCGAAGTCCTCGCCGTCGCCCGCGGCATCGGCCCGGAGGCGATCGAGGCGGAGTTCGCCGGGGCCGGCTACGGCGACTTCAAGAAGGCGGTCGCCGAGGGCGTGGTCGAGCTCCTGGAGCCGATCCAGACGCGTTACGCCGAGCTGCGGCCCGACGAGGCCGCCCTCGAGGACGTGCTCGCCGCCGGCGCCGCCAAGGCGCGCGACATCGCGATCGCGGCATCCGCGGAATTCGGTGTACCGCTGTACGACCTCGACTCCCACGTCGTCGAGATCGATACCGTCAAGCTGGTCCAGGACAAGCTGATGCAGAAGCATCGCTGCCTGCCGCTCTACCGGCGTGGCAAGCGACTGTTCCTCGCGGTGGCGGATCCGACCAACCTGCACGCCATCGACGAGATCAAGTTCCAGACGGGTCTCGGCATCGAGGCCATCGTCGTCGAAGACGACAAGCTGCAGAAGGCGATCGACAAGGCCGCCGAGCAGGCCGAAGCGGCCATGCCGCAGCTCACCGAGGACGAGACGGGTTTCGATCTCGAAAATCTCGATGTCTCGGGTGGTGACGACGAGCCGGGCGAAGGCGTCTCGCGCGACGACGTCGAAGACGCGCCCATCGTGCGTTTCGTCAACAAACTACTGTTGGACGCCATCCGCCGCGGCGCCTCGGACATCCATTTCGAACCCTACGAAAAGATGTACCGCATTCGCCTGCGCATGGACGGCGTGCTGAAAGAAGTCGCGCAGCCGCCCGTGCAGCTGGCCATGAAGCTCTCGGCGCGCATCAAGGTCATGTCGCGTCTCGACATCGCCGAACGCCGCGTGCCGCAGGACGGCCGCATCAAGATGAAGCTTTCGAAGACTCGCGCGATCGACTTCCGCGTGAGCACCTGCCCCACTTTGTTCGGCGAGAAGATCGTCTGCCGTATTCTCGATCCGTCGCAGGCCATGCTGGGCATCGACTCGCTGGGTTATGAACCCTTCCAGCGCGAGATCTACCTCAAGAACCTGGCCAAGCCGCAGGGCATGATCCTCGTGACCGGACCCACGGGTTCGGGCAAGACCGTGTCGCTGTACACCGGTCTCAACATCCTCAACCGCGAAGACACCAACATCTCGACGGCCGAGGACCCGGCGGAAATCAATCTGCCCGGCGTCAACCAGGTCAACGTGAACAACAAGGTCGGCCTGACCTTCGCCGCCGCACTGCGCGCGTTCCTGCGCCAGGATCCCGACGTGGTCATGGTCGGCGAAATCCGCGACCTCGAGACGGCGGAGATCGCCATCAAGGCCGCGCAGACCGGCCACCTCGTGATGTCCACGCTGCACACCAACGACGCGCCGCAGACGCTCACGCGCCTCGTGGACATGGGCGTGAAGCCGTACGCCATCGCGACCTCGGTGAGCCTGATCATCGCGCAGCGCCTGGCGCGCAGGCTGTGCTCGCAGTGCAAGGCTATTGTCGATGTGCCCGCAGAGGCGCTGCTCAAGGAAGGTTTCCAGGAAGCCGACGTGCGCGCCGGCCTCAAGATCTACGGACCGAAGGGGTGCTCGGCTTGCACCGACGGCTACAAGGGTCGCTGCGGCATCTACCAGGTCATGCCGGTCAGCGAGACGCTGGGCCGCATCATCATGGAAGGCGGCAACGCCATCGACATCGCCGACCAGGCGGCCAAGGAAGGCGTCTGGGACCTGCGGCGCTCGGGCCTCGAGAAGGTGAAGCAGGGCATCACCAGCCTCGAGGAAGTCAACAGCGTCACGATCGAATAGTCAGCGTAAGGATCCGCGAGCATGGCAACAGCAGTAGCAACCGCCGGCGGAAAGACAGTCAAACGTGACCAGTCTTTCAGCTGGAGCGGCATGGACAAGAAGGGCAACCGGGTCTCCGGCAAGAGCCTGGCGCCCGACGAAAATGCCCTGCGCGCCGAGCTGCGCCGCCAGGGCATCGCGGTCAACCGCATCAAGAAGCAGTCCGCCGCGCTCAAGGGCGGTGGCAAGGTCAAGCCGGAAGACATCGCGGTATTCAGCCGCCAGCTCGCGACCATGCTGGCCGCCGGTATTCCGCTGGTGCAGGCCTTCGAGATCGTCGGCAACGGCAATGACAAGCCGGCGATGCAGAAGCTGATCCTCGACATCAAGGCCGACGTGGAAGGCGGCACCTCGCTGCACGAAGCACTCGGCAAGCACCCGCTGCATTTCGACGACCTGTACGTGAACCTCGTCGAAGCCGGCGAACAGGCCGGTGCGCTCGAAACGCTGCTCGACAAGATCGCCACGTACAAGGAAAAGACCGAAGCCCTCAAGAAGAAGGTCAAGAAGGCCCTCTTCTACCCCGCGGCGGTCATGGTGGTGGCCATCGTGGTCACCTGCATCCTGCTGATCTTCGTGATCCCGCAGTTCGAAGCGCTGTTCAAGGGCTTCGGCGCCGACCTGCCCGCGTTCACGCAGTTCGTGATCAACATGTCGCGCGGCCTGCAGGACCACGGCCTGATCTTCGCCGCCTTCGTCGGCGGCGGCATCTACGTGTTCCTCTACTTCAAGAAGCGCTCGCGCAAGATGCGCGAGTATCTCGACCGCGCCACGCTCAAGTTCCCGATCATCGGTCCCATCATCTACAAGTCGGCCATCGCGCGCTTCGCGCGCACGTTGTCGACCATGTTCGCCGCCGGCGTGCCGCTGGTGGAAGCGCTGGAGTCCGTGGCCGGCGCCACCGGCAACATCGTGTTCGAAGACGCGGTCATGAAGATGCGCGACGAGGTGGCCACCGGCCAGCGCCTGCAGCGCGCCATGGAGAACACGGGACTGTTCCCGAACATGGTCATCCAGATGATCGCGGTCGGTGAAGAAGCGGGCGCACTCGACGCCATGTCGGGCAAGGTGGCCACGTTCTACGAGGCCGAAGTCGACAACGCGGTGGACAGCATGTCGTCGCTGCTCGAGCCCTTGATCATGGCTATCCTCGGTATCCTCGTGGGTGGCCTCGTCATCGCCATGTACCTGCCCATCTTCAAGCTGGGCGCGGTGGTGTAAGGCCAAGCGCTCCCGCCAACAAGAACTAATGAAACGCCGCGCCCATTCTTCGAAGATGGGTGCGGCGTTTCTTTTTGAACCATGAACGAATTCGTCGACATGTTGGTCACCCTGCCCTGGCTGTTCGTCGGCCTGTGCTTCGTGCTGGGCCTGCTCATCGGCAGCTTCCTGAACGTGGTGATCCACCGCGTGCCGATCATGATGGACAACGAACTGCGCGCCGAATGCACCGTGCTGTCCGCCCAGGATGCGGCCCTGCGCGGCGAGACCGTGGCCGAGATCCCGGAGCCACCGGTCTACAACATCGTCACGCCGCGCTCGGCATGCCCGAAATGCCAGGCGCCCATCACGGCGCTGCAGAACATCCCGGTGGTGAGCTGGCTGGCGCTGCGCGGCCAGTGCGCGAGCTGCAGGAACCCGATCAGCATGCGTTATCCGCTCGTGGAGCTCGCCACGGGAATCCTGTCGGGCTTCATCGCCTGGCGATTCGGTTTTGGTCTCGCGGGCTGCGCCGCGCTGGCGTTCACCTGGTTCCTGATCGCGCTCACGATGATCGACTTCGACACGCAATACCTGCCCGATGCGCTCACCTACCCACTGCTGTGGCTGGGCCTGCTGGTGAGCCTGGGCCATCCAGCCTGGGCCGAAGGCGCGACACCCGTGGGTCCGCGCGACGCAATCGTCGGCGCCGCCGCCGGTTATCTCATCCTCTGGAGCGTGTACTGGTTGTTCAAGCTCATCACCGGCAAGGAAGGCATGGGCTACGGCGACTTCAAGTTGCTGGCGGCGCTCGGGGCCTGGCTGGGCTGGCAGATGCTGCTGCCCATCATCGTGTTCGCCTCGGGCGTGGGCGCCATCTTCGGCATCGTGGTCATGGTCCGCCAGCGCAAGGGACGTCATACGCAGATCGCCTTCGGACCGTTCCTGGCCATCGCCGGCTGGATCGCGCTGATCGCGGGCAACGACATCGTGGCCCGGTACCTCGGCCTGTTCGCGCCCGTGCAATGACCCGGCCGCGCGGATACCGAGTGGGACTCACCGGCGGTATCGCCTGCGGCAAGACGACCGTCGCGAATCTGTTCGCGGCGCTCGGCGTGCATATCGTCGACACGGATTTGCTGGCGCGCGAAGTGGTCGCGCCCGGCTCGCCGCTGCTGCCGAAGATCGCGGAGCACTTCGGCGAGCAGGTGTTGCGGAAGGACGGCAGTCTCGATCGCGCCCGGCTTCGCGATCGCGTGTTCGCGAATCCGGCCGAAAGACTGTGGTTGGAGAGCGTGACCCATCCGGCCATCCGCGAGCTCACGGACTCGCGTTGCGAATCGGCCACCAGCGAGTACGTGATCGTGGCGATTCCGCTGCTGGTGGAAACCCAGGGTGCGAAGCGCTTCCACCGCGTGCTGGTCGTGGACTGCGAGCCCGGGTTGCAGCTCGCACGCCTGCAGGCGCGCGACGGCATGACGCGCGCGCAGGCCGAACGCATGCTGGCCGCGCAGGTCACCCGCGAGCAACGACTCGCGATCGCCGATGACGTGGTCCGCAACGATGGCGACATCGCCGGGTTGCGAGACCAGGTCGAAAGCCTGCATCGGCAGTACCTGTCCGCGGCCAAAGCACAAGCAGACGGGTCCGACACGTGAGCGATCGGTTTACGGGGGACGCAGGCGTCGCGCACAATAGCCCGATGGCCGAGGAAGCCCAGGCAACAGCGCCGGAACCGGAGACCGCTCCGCTGGTATTCGAGCAGCCGCTCAACGAGCGGATGCGCACTTTCCTGCGCCTCGATTTCCTCTACAGCCAGGCGCTGTATCACAACGAGATGCAGAGCCAGTGGGGCAGCCGCGCCGCCATGGGCAGCCTGTTGGACATCCTCGCCATCGCCGCGCGCTCCGACGTGCGCGCCGACGTGCAGAAGGAGCTCGAGCGCCACCTCGCGCAGCTCAACGTGTTCCAGAGCAAGCCCGGTGTCGACTCGGCGCGCCTGCGGACCGTGATGAGCAACCTGCTGCGCCTGCGTGCCGACCTCGTCGCCTGCGGCTCTAACTACCTCGCCGGCCTCAAGGACTCGGAGTTCCTGTCGGCGATCCGCCATCGCAGCGCGATTCCCGGCGGCACCTGCGAGTTCGACCTGCCGGATTTCTTCTTCTGGCTGAACCAGGCGACCGACCAGCGTGCGCGTTCTTTCAATGAGTGGCTGGCCACGCTTCGCCCGTTGTGTGATGCCATCGCCGAGCTGTTGTGGATCACGCGCCAGCACGGCAAGCCGCGCCAGGAAATCGCGCGTGGCGGCGTCTATCACATCACCTTCGAGCGCGACACGCCGATCCAGCTGGTGCGCATCGCGTTGCCATCCGGATCCGGTCTGTATCCGGAGACGAGCGGCTCTCACTACCGCTGCTCGGTGCGGTTGCTGGCGTGGAATGGATTGAATCAGCGGCCCCAGCAAACGACTGAAGACGTGCCGTTCACGCTGACCTGCTGTACCTGACGATCAGGTCTCCGCCACCAGCGTTCCCTGGTGATAAACCGCCTGCCAACCAGCCTGTGATCGCCGCCAGATGGTCGCGCGACGTGTCACGCGCGCGCCCTGGAGCAAGGTGTAGGTCGCCAGGTAGTGATCCACCGCGATTCGCGCGCAATGGAATCCTTCGATCTCCCAGGGATCATCGGGCGAGGATTCGACTCTCTCCATGAGAATGTCGAGGACGAACTCGCGGCCATAGCGGCGACCGGATGCGCCGACTTCCCAGAATTCAGGAGCGGTCATGCGCTCGAAATCGCTGCGTGCCGAACCGAGCTCCGGGCGATGGAACAATGGCTCGAGCTGCATCAGTTCATCGCGGACGGGCAGATCGCCGGGCGCGGTGTGGAGTTGAGGGTCCATGGGTTTGCAGTCCTTCAACCTGGCGCGGTCATGCCGAGCGCATTCGCCACGAACCCGAACTGGTCGGCGTAGTCCTCGATCTGCATCCAGACCGGTTTTCCCGAACCATGCCCGGCTCGCGTCTCCACGCGGATGAGCACCGGGTTGTCGCAACTCTGCGCGCGCTGCAACTCGGCCGCAAACTTGTAGCTGTGCCAGGGCACGACGCGATCGTCGTGGTCCGCGGTGGTGATCAAGGTTGGCGGGTAGCAAGTCCCCTGCTTCACGTTATGCACGGGTGAGTACGCGCGGATCGCGTTGAACTCGTCCGGGTTCTCGGCGAGACCGTAGTCGCTCGACCACTGGCGGGCATTCGCGCTCGCGGTCTGGTAACGCAACATGTCCATGACGCCGACGCCGGGCAGTGCGGCACCAAACAGGTCCGGCCGCTGCGTGAGCACCGCCCCGACCAACAACCCACCGTTGCTGCGCCCCAGGATCGCGAGCTTCTTCGGGTTGGTGTACTTCTCGCGCACCAGGTACTCCGCCGCCGCGATGAAATCGTCGAACACATTCTGCTTCTTGAGCTTGGTGCCCGCGAGATGCCATTCCTCGCCGTACTCGCCACCACCGCGCAGGTTGGCAACCGCGTAGATTCCGCCGAGCTCGAGCCAGGCCTGCACCTGCGGGCTGAACGTTGGCGACATGATCTGGTTGAAGCCGCCGTAGCCATACAGCATCACCGGCTGGTTGCCGTCACGCGGCGCGTCCCTGCGGCGGATGATGAACATGGGCACGCGCGTGCCGTCCTTCGAGTCGTAGAACACCTGCTCGGTGACGTAGGGCGTGAAGTCCGCCGGCACCTTGGGCACGCGGTAGTCGCTCACCTGGTTGTTGGCCACGTCGAGTCGCAGGATGCGCGTCGGCGACTGGTAGTCGGCGTAGGAGAAGAACGCCTCGGGACTCGTGCCGCGACCTTCGAAATCCTTCACGGTCCCGAGGCCGGGCAACCTGGCCTCGCCCACTTCGGAACCCCCGCTCTCGAACACCTTGAGCACGCTGGTCGCATCATGCGTGTATTCGACGACGACGCGGCCACCGACGAAATGCGCATCGTCGATGGGATCCTTCGACTGCGGCACCACCGTGCGCCACGCGGCAGGCGCTGGCTTGCTGGCATCCACCGCGATCACGCGACCCCGCGGTGCTTCCCGGGTGGTCTTGAAATACAGCGTGTCGCCCTTCGAACCGATGAAGGTGTACAGCGCATCCCAGGCCATGAACAGCGGTCGCGGCTTCGCGCCCGGCTTGCGCAGGTCCTGGATCATCACGCCATTCGCCTCATAACCTTCGAACAGCGTGATGACGAGATAACGACCGTCTTCGGTGATCTCGGGTGATGGCACACGCGTGGCGCTGTCCGCCACGCGAAAGACCATCGCATCGGCGGATTGCGAGTCGGCCAGTTTGTGGAAATAGAGGTCGGGACGACCGGCATCGTCACCGCGCGTGGCTTCATCGGCGTTCTGGCCCGGCTTCACCGGGTAACGGCTGTAGTACACGCCGGAGCTGTCGCGCGCCCAGGCCAGCGGCCAGAACTTGCTGAATTTGAGCGACGGTAGTTCGCTGCCGTCGTCGACGCGGCGGAAATGCCAGATGTTCCAGTCGCTGCCGCCGTCCGAGAGCGCGTACGCCATGATCTTGCCGTCGGGACTCGGGTACCACTCGGACAGCGCGATGGTCGCGTCCTCGCGGCTGTTGTTCGGATCGACGAGCACACGCGGCGGCGCATTCAATGCATCCGCCACGTACAACACGCTCTGGTCCTGCGTGCCGTCATTGCGCAGGTAGAAATACCGGCCAGCCTCGCTCTTCGGCACGCCAAAGCGCTCGTAGGTCCAGAGTTGCTTGAGCCGGTTGCCGAGCCAGGCACGCTGCGGCAGACGCTCGAGAAATGGCTGCGACAGCGCGTTCTCCGCCGTCACCCAGTCGCGCGTGGCGGGCGCATCGACGTTCTCGAAGGCGCGATAGGGATCGGCGACCTTCACGTCGTGGTACACGTCGACGACTTCGCCCCTGGCCGCGGGCGGGTACGCGATTTTGGCAGCCTCGGTCGCCGCGGGCGGCGTGTACGTGACCTTGGGACTCGAGGAGCACGCGACGAACAGCGTGAGCGACGCGCTCGCGAGCAGCACGTTCAGGTAGCGAGCAGAGATGGGCATCCCTAAACTCCCGAAATGGATTTGCGCGGCATCTTAACAAACACCTTGCGCGCGCCCGGCCGGCGCGCCGCGTCGTCGCTTCGTCCCGCCGCGGCCTTCGCCCTGGCGTATGCGCTGCTGCTCGCCGCGCCCGCATGGCCGGGGAAACTCCCACTGGAACGCCTGTTCGCCGCGCCGGATCTCTCCGGCCCGTCGTTGCGCGGGGTCAAGATCTCCCCGGATGGCCAGCTCATCGCCTACCTGCAGGGTCGCGACGACGACAAGGATCGCTACGACCTGTGGGCCTACGACGTGAAGTCGCAGCGCCATCGCCGGCTGGTGGATTCGCGCACGCTCGCGGGCGCGGACAAGGCCCTGTCGGCCGAGGAAGAAGCGCGCCGTGAACGCCAGCGCACCTCGGCCTTGTCCGGCATCGTCGAATACAGCTTCGCGCCGGACAGCCGCCATCTGCTGATCCCGCTCAATGGCGATCTGTACGTCTACGATCTCGGCGCAAAGCCCGGGCAGGCGGTGCGGCGGCTCACGAACACCGAGGCTTACGAGACCGACGCGCGTTTCTCGCCGCGTTCGCACTACGTGAGCTTCATCCGCGACCAGAATCTCTGCGTGATCGATCTCGCCAATGGCACCGAGCGCGCGGTCACGCGCGAAGGCGGCGGCCTGGTGAGCTTCGGCATGGCGGAGTTCATCGCGCAGGAGGAGATGGATCGAGACACGGGCTACTGGTGGTCGCCGGACGAGCGGCGCATCGCGCTCGCGCGCGTCGACGAAACCCCGGTGGCCGAGGTCGAACGATTCGAGATCCAGGCCACGGGCGCGCGCATCGTGCGGCAGCGATATCCGTCGACCGGCACGGCCAATGCGCGCGTCGACCTGTTCGTCGCCGACCTCGGCAGCGACGCACGCATCCCGCTCGACCTGGGCACGGGCGACTTCTATCTACCGCGCGTCGACTGGTTTCCGGACAGCCGCGCGGTCGCCGTGCAGCGCCAGAGTCGCGACCAGAAGACACTCGAGCTGCTGAAGTTCGGCCTCAACGGCCGCGGCCAGGTGCTCATCACCGAGCACAGCGACACCTGGGTGCCGCTGCATCGCGAGCTCACCTTTCTGCTCAAGTCGCGCCAGTTCATCTGGGCTTCTTCGCGCGACGGCTACCAGCATCTCTATCTCTATGGCAACGATGGCCAACTGGTGCGCGCGTTGACGCCCGGCGAGTTCATGGTGGAAGGCGCCAACAATGAACCGGGCATCCGCGCAGTCGACGAGCGCGCGCGCCGTGTGTATTTCACGGCCAACCTGCCCTCGCCGCTCGAGCGCCAGCTCTTCTGGGTATCGCTGGACAAGCCCCGCCAGCCCCAGCGCGTCACGCCCGGGGCCGGCACGCACGAGATCACGATGTCGCAGGACGCGCGCGTGTTCGTCGACAAATTCTCCAACACCGACACGCCGCCCAACGTGGTATTGCGCAGCGGGGCCGGCGCGGAGATGACGGTGTTGGTGCCCAACGAGCTGGACTCGGCCCATCCCTATACGCCGTATGCGGATGAGCACGTGACCACGGAATTCGGCACCGTGGCCGCCGACGATGGCCAGGCGCTGTACTACAAGCTCATGAAGCCGCGCGTGCTCGAGGCCGGCAAGAAGTATCCGGTCGTGGTTGACATCTACGGCGGGCCGGCGCGCCAGCGGGTGGCCAATGTGTGGGGCAACCTGTTCCACCAGTATCTCGTGCAACACGGCTACGTGGTGTTCTCGCTCGACAATCGCGGCAGCGGCGAACGCGGCGAGAAGTTCGAGACAGCGCTGCTCGGCCCTTCGGGAGGACGCCTCGGCAACATCGACGTCAAGGACCAGGTGCGTGGCGTGGAATTCCTGCGCACGTTGCCGTACGTGGACAGCCAGCGCATCGGGATCTACGGCTGGAGTTACGGCGGATACCTGGCGCTCATGTGCCTCATGCAGGCGCCGGATTCGTTCGCAGCCGGCGTCGCGGGCGCCCCGGTGGTGGACTGGTCGCTGTACGACACGCATTACACCGAGCGCTACCTGTCTACTCCGCAGGCGAACGCCGCGGGTTATGCAGCGAGCAATGTGTTGACGTATGCGGACCAGCTGCGCCGGCCGCTGCTGTTGATCCACGGCATGGCGGACGACAACGTGCTGTTCGCCAACAGCACCGCGCTGATGAAGAAGCTGCAGGATCTGCAGAAGCCGTTCGACCTGATGACCTATCCGGGTGGCAAGCACGGCGTGATCAAGCAGAGCGGACCGGGCCTGCATGCGCACTCGCAGATCGTGCGGTTCTTCGACCGGGAACTAAAGGGGGCAGCCCCCGATTCCTAGCAAAAGGGGTCAGGCCTCCTTTCGGCGTTTTCGTTTGATCACGTGAATTTCGTCTGCGGCGCACGCAGGCGCATGCGAGCTAACTTGCGGCATGCCCCGAGCCCTGCGAATGATCGCCGCGAACGAGTGTTATCACGTCATCAATCGCGGCAATCAGAAGGCTCGGGTGTTTCACAGCAGCGCCGACTTTGCCGCATTCCTCGAATACATGCGGGAAGCGCAGGATCGGCTGGAGATGCCGGTACTCGCAGCGTGCTTGATGCCGAATCATGTGCACCTGGTCGTTCGGCCCAGATGCGATGGGGACATAGCGCCCTGGATCAGCTGGTTGTTCACCACGCATGTGCGACGACACCACCGGAAATACGGAACGACCGGGCGTCTCTGGCAGGGGCGATACAAGGCATGCCTGATTCAACAGGACCATCACCTTCTGACTGTGCTTCGCTACGTGGAGCGCAACGCGCTGGCAGCCAAGCTCGTGAAGCGAGCCGAGGATTGGCGCTGGGGAAGCCTGAACTGGCGGACGTCCGACTTCACACCCCTTCAGCTGACCACGTCACCCGTTGACCTGCCGAAATGGTGGAGTGATTTCGTGAATCAGCCGATGACGGCCGCCGAGCTACTGGCTGTGCGGGAATCGGTGAATCGGCAGCGGCCGTTTGGCGCACCCGAATGGGTCGAGGCTGCCGCGGTGGGAAATGGGCTGGCGCAATCGCTCGTCGCGATCGGTCGACCGAGGAAAACCAGATGAAAGGCTGACCCCTTTTGCTAGGAAAAGGGGGCTGCCCCCTTAAAGCTTGATGCGTCCGCCGCCTGGAGGCGCGCCGCCCATGTCGCCGCCGGTTCCCGGCACCACGATCCGCGAGGCCGCTTCCCGGCGCATCTCGCGTGCCTCTTCGATGGCCTGCTCGATGGCCACTTTCACGGCGTCTGGAAATTTCGTGCAGGCGTCGTCGATCGATGCGGCTTCGAGATCGAAGGACAGCGGCAATACGCCCGCGGGTGTCAGCAACTGCGTCTGGCCGGAATACAGCACAGCGCGCGAAGAGTCATCGCTGCCATCACTCTTCACCGGCACGAGTCGACGCAGAGTTCCTGCTTTGCGATCAGTAAAGATCTCTTCCCGGTACAGGTCCTTCGGGTCGAGTCTGATTTCGGGCAGTTGCTGCTGTTCACCGGCCATGTTGCTCACCATTGGTTAGTTGCGCGGATGATACCGCCAGAAGCGCCGGGAGGAGTGGCAGATCGGCGGGCAGGAGCCCGACATTGCCGAGACACTGACAATCCACCCACTGCAGTTGCTGTCCGTCGAGCCCACGCGGCTCGCCGCTCTCGATCGATGCGTGCCACAAGACGAGGTCAACGATGCGGTCCGGATATTCGTGCGACATCGTTGTGATCTCGCGATGCGGACGTGTCTCGATGCCGAGTTCTTCGCGCAATTCACGAGTCAACGCTTCTGCGTCGTTCTCGCCAGGCGCCACTTTGCCGCCCGGGAACTCCCACCAGCCGGCCATGTGTTTGCCTTCAGGTCTCTGCGCGATGAGCACGGCACCCCGCGCATCGAACAACGCGGCAGCCACTACGCGCAGGCGGGGTTTCATGAAGGTGTGTGCCCGGCCGAAAGCCTGACCCCTTTTGCTAGGAAAAGGGGGCTGCCCCCTTTATTCGACGCCTTCGAGCACGCCGTGGCAGTTCTTGAATTTCTTGCCGCTGCCGCAGGGGCAGGGCTGGTTCCGGCCGACCTTGGGAGCCGCACGCACCGGCGCCGGCGGAGGCAGCTGCTGCGCGGGCTGGCGCGGTGGCGCCTGGCGCGCACCCGGCGGCGGTTGCTGGGGCTGCTGCGGTTCACCCGCGGCGCCGAGCTGGGACAGTGACGCGGCCTCGGCGTGCTGCATCTGCAGCGCGCGATTGAGTCGCGCACGGCGCGCTTCCTCTTCCCGCTCGATCTGCTCGGGCGACTTGATCTGCACGTCGAGCGTCGCGAGGATGGTCACGGTATCGAACTTGATGCGGTCGAGCATCGAGGCGAACAACTCGAAGGCTTCGCGCTTGTACTCGTAGCGATAGTCCTTCTGCGCGTAGCCGCGCAGGTGGATGCCCTGTCGCAGGTAATCCATCGCACCGAGGTGATCGCGCCATTGCTGGTCGAGCACCTTGAGCATGATGTCCTTCTCGATGTGCCGCATGATCGGCATGCCGTTCGGCTGGTTGCCGATGCGCGCGACCTTCGCCTCGTACATCGCATCGATGGCGCCGATGATCCGGCCGCGCAGCACTTCTTCCTCGAGATCCGGCTGATCCTTGAGCCACTGCGCCGGATCCACCCGGGTGCCGAAGTTCTTCTCGATGGCCTCCGCCAGTCCCGTGAGGTTCCACTCTTCGTGGCTCACGTTCGACGGCAGGTACTGGTCGAGCACACCACCCACGACTTCCGCGCGGATGCCGCGCACCGCATCGCCGAGGTTCTCGGCGCCCATGAGCTCGGTACGCTGCTGGTAGATCACCTTGCGCTGGTCGTTGGCGACGTCGTCGAAGGTCAGCAGCTGTTTGCGCACGTCGAAGTTGTGCGCTTCCACCTTGCGCTGCGCCTTCTCGATCTGGCGCGTGAGCATGCCGCTCTCGATGACCTCGCCTTCCTTCATGCCGGCCATGGCCAGCCA
>DATEII010000201.1:0-38381 GCA_035279135.1 Steroidobacteraceae bacterium | reverse complement strand
GCCACCGCAAGGTAGTACTGCGCATCGACGTCGCCGTCCGCGGCCAGCGGCGCGAGCGCCTCGATGAAAGTCAGCAGATCCGCCGCGTGGCGGTACCGCCCGGAATAGTCGGGACGCTTGCGCGCCGGAAGAACATCGGGAGCGTGGCGAACGGGAGACTCGCGCGGTGCCGCGACGTTGGCGGGTGGGAACTCCGATCGGCGAGTGGGCTCGGGCGTGACCGCGGCGTGTGTCACCGGCATGCGGGTCGCATCGGCACGCAGGTACCAGGCCACCAGCGCCAGTGTCAGCGCGGCGGCGGCGGCGAACCCGATGCGCATGCGGGACATGCAACCCGCATTTGGCGCCCCCGGGCCTGTCCGTGTCTAACGAATCAGTCCGAGCAGCAGGCTGGCGGCGAGGAAGAACAAGGTGGTGAATGCGGCGGGCAGGTACGAAACAGAATTCACTTCATCGACCCCGGTGGTGGAACAGGCTCGCGTCTTGCGCGCGATTCGGAACCGAGTCTCGCCGCCAGGGATGCTCCGGGCAACCGCATCGGCCGGCGGCCGGCATCAAAGCGAGACTTTTTCCCGCTTGCGTCCAAGTGACTGATTCCTCATGCGGGACGGCTTACGCCGCGTTGCGACAACGCAGCGTAAGCCCCCGCGACCGGGGCCGGGCGTTCCGATCACTTCTTTTTCTGCTGGGCACTGGCCTCGCGCAGCTTGGTGGCGCACTCCTCGCAGCACACTTCGACCGGCTTGCCGCCGATCTTCACGGTGATGGTGGACTTGGGTTCCAGCGGGTAGTCGCACACCGCACAGGTCTTCTTGGTCATGGTCGTCTCCTCGTGATGCCCACATCGGGCATGCGCAGGAGACCACCCGGCGCTAGCGGCGGCTGTCGAAATCTTTAGCAAATTCCGAGGGCGTGCGGCCATAGGCCTGCTTGAACGCCGCGGAGAAGTGGCTGTGGCTGGAGAAGCCCAGGTCCTGCGCCAGTCCCGACAGATCCTCGCGTTCCGCGACCAGGTCCAGCGCACGCGCGAGGCGCAGTCGCAGCTGATATCGATAGAGCGGCATGCCCTCGACCTGCTGGAACGCCTGCGTGAGATACACGGGTGAGCCCCGGATCTCGGCCGCGATCCCGGCCAGCGTCCAGCGTCGCGACAGATCGCTCGCGAGCAACACCTTCACGCGATCCACGAGTCGCCGCCGCGAGTACGTCGCGCCCGGGGCACGAGCCGTCCGCGGCCCGACGGCGCGGGAGAGCAACGTGAGTGACAGTCCTTCGGCTTCGAGGGTCTCGATGCTGCCGTTGCGCAGCGAGTGATTGAGCAGCATCACGAGCGCCTGCGCGCGTGCGTCGATGCGCAGGTGCTGCAGGTTGAAGGTCAATGGGTCGCCCGGATTCAACAAGGACTTGGGCACGAGCTCGGCCAGCATCGACGGCGACACGCTGACCACCAGGCTGGTGTCGCCTCCGATCACCGGGTGACTCACCTGGTAACCCTGTTGTGCATTGAAGAACAAGACGTGATTGGCATCCGCGACGGTCTGGTCTTTGCCGACGTGCCGGAGATACAGGCCACGGAACGGAAACACGAAGTGCGTCTGCGAAGCGCACTCCTCTGCGCTGCGATGCCGGCAGGTGCCGCGACAGGTCACGTGGCGAACCGACACCACGCTCGTGTCCAGCAGCTTGCCCACGGTGAATTCCGGCGTGGGCGTATCGAGGGGATTGCGCTCGCGGTCCGCCATCGCCGGCCAAACTACACCCGTTTCACCCGCAGGTCACGGACGTCACGCATGAGGTCGATGGTGAAGGTGGTGCCATTCACCGGATCGCTTTCCACGCCGACGCTGCCGCCGTGCGCTTCGGCGACGGCCTGCACCAATGTCAGGCCCAGGCCCCAACCCAGCTTGCCGCTCATCTGCGCGCTGGTCGTGCGGCGATAGGCCTTGAACAGCGACGGCTGGTCTTCCTTCGCGATGGGTTCGCCGAAATTGTGGACCGAGACGTGTACGCGATCGTGCGTGGGGACCACTCGCAGCGTCACGTCGGTCTGCGGCGTGGAATATTTGCATGCATTGTCCACCAGGTTGTGGATGGCGCGTCGCACCTTCTCGCGATCCCAGAACACGTCGACCGATTGCACCATGAAGAGCTTCACCTGTTTGCGACGCCCGGGATCGAGATCCGCGACGATCTCCTCGAGCAGGTCGCGCAGGCTGGCCTCCGCCAGGTCCAACGACAGACGTTCGCCGGCGTTGCTGCGACTCGCGTCCAGCAATCCGGCGATCATGCGACCCACGCGCTGCAGGTTCTCCGAGATGCGGCGCGCGATGGTATTGCGCAGCGCCTCGTCGGGCTCGCGCCGCATGAGCTCGAGGTAGTTGCTCGCGGTCTGCAGCGGGCCGCGGAAGTCGTGCGTCAGTGACGCGGTCAGCATTTCGCGGAATCCTTCCTGCACCTCGACGTACGCGGTCGCCGCCTCGGCCATGGCTTCGTCGACCGAACGATGCACGATTTTCCACTCGTCGACGGTGGGCGAGGCCTGTTTGCGCAGGACATCCATGAGGATTTCGCGCAGGTATTGATATTCCTTCAGCACGTCCGCGAGCGAGTAGGTGGTGAAGCGCGCGCGCTCGTTGCCATGGGCCAGCGCGAGGTTGGAGCTCTTCGAGGCGTAGTCGATTTCGTGGACGCCTCGCAGTGCCAAGGCCACCCGCGTGATGAACGCCGGCAGCGTGTCTATGAGCACGGCGTGCGGCTCGCGCCGCGCGCTCTCGAGTTTCTCCTGCACGCACTTGCAGAACTCGTCGAGGATACCTTCCTTGTTCCGGATCACGACGGCGGAAAGGCCCCCGGCCGCCAGCAACTCGGTATCGTGGTCTTGCGGGGCATTCATCCGCGCAGCAAATCGCAGGCCTGAAACGAAGGGCACCCGGTGGCCATCACCTCCGCCGAGCGGCAACTCGCCCACAAAGGGTAGGTTCATGCCGACCCCTTCATCTGCGGCAAAGACTGACAGGCGCCTTCGCTGGAGTTCGGCATGTTCCCGCCATGACCCTGCCATTGAACGTCGAGAGCCGCGGCACCGGCGGCACTCCGGTGCTTCTCGTGCATTCGTTTGCCGGCGACGTCACTCATTGGAGTGCGCAGCTCGAGCATCTGAAGCACACGCGCCGGGTCGTGGCCTTCGATCTGAGTGGTCACGGCAAGTCGCCCGGCGCGGTCGGCCATTATTCGATCCCGGAGCTCGCCAAGGACGTGGCGGACGTCGCCGACGCGCAAGCGCTCGAGCAATTCGTGCTGGTGGGACACAGCGCCGGCGCGCTCATCGCGGCCGAATATGCGGCCGCGCATCCGCGCCGCGTGCAGGCGCTGGGCCTCGTCGATGCGCCGCCGGCACCGGGTGCCGTGCCCGCCGACCAGGTACGGCAGATCAAGCAGGCGCTGGCGCAGGATCCTTACGGCACCGTCGAACAGTTCTGGCAGCAGGGAGCGTTCAAGGATTCGCGTCCCGAGGTGCAGGACAAACTACTGGCCGCGCTGCGCAGGATGGCGCGCGCGGCGGTCGTCGAGCTGACCGAGGCCAGTCTCGATTACGACGCGACCGTGGCCCTGCGCAATTTCCGCGGCACCAGGTTCGCCATCCACACGCCGATGAACGATGCGCCGCTGAGCCTGCACAACGCCGTGCCCGGCATCGGGCACACGGTGATCAAGGGTACTGGCCACTGGATCCACCTCGACAAGCCCACCGAGTTCAACCAGGTGCTCGACATCTTCCTGCGCGGCCTGTAAAGAGGAGAAAAACCGAAGGTTGGTGGGCTTTGTCGGCGCAAACAGATTTTCCTCGAGATCCCTTGCCCGGCACCCTCTCGACCGGCGCCACCGCCCCGGCAACGCGCGCACGCTACGTCGTGATGGCGTTCATGGTGACGCTCGCCATGGTCACCTACCTCGACCGCGCCTGCATCGGCGCGATGGCGCCGAAGATCGCGGAGGAATTCGCGCTCGACGAAGCGCAGATGAGCTGGGTGTTCTTCGCGTTCATCCTCGCCTACGCCATCTTCGAGATTCCGACCGCCCGTTGGGCGGACGCGCGCGGCGCGAAGTCCGTGCTCACGCGCATCGTCAGCTGGTGGTCGGTGTTCACCATCGCGACCGCCGGCGCCTTCAACTACTACTCGCTGCTCGCGACGCGTTTCCTGTTCGGCGCCGGCGAGGCCGGGGCCTGGCCCTGCGTGGCACGCGTCATGTCGCGCTGGATTCCGAAGAAAACCCGCGGCACGGCCAAGGGCCTGTTCTTCGCGGGCGCGTATGCGTCGGCGGCCGTGGCTGCCTTCATCGTGCCGGTGCTCCTCACGCACATGACCTGGCGGTCCATCCTCGTGACTTTCGGCGGCGTCGGCTTCGTCTGGGTGATCGCCTGGCAACGCTGGTTTCGCAATGAGCCCACCGAACATCCAGCCGCCAACGAGGCCGAGCGCGCGCTCATCATCGCTGACCGCCCCGCCGAGGCTCCGCATCCGCACGGCTGGCCATTCTGGCGCCAGCTGCTCCGTCAACGGAACGTACTGCTGCTGTGCGTGGCCTACATGCCGAACTGCGCCACGTTCTACTTCTGCATCACCTGGCTGCCCACCTATCTCATGAAGCGCCACGGATTCGAGAAGGCGGAGCTCGGTTTCGTGTCGATGCTGCCGCTGGGGCTCAGCATCCTCACGCAATTCCTGGGCGGATTCTTTTCCGACGAGATCGCGAAGCGATATGGCCTGGGCGCCGGACGCCGCACGCCCGGTATCGCGGGATACCTGCTGGCCGCGGTCTGCATCTGTTCCGCGGCCGTGGCCACGGCGCCGGTGACCGCCGCCGTGCTCATCGCATTCGCCGCGGCCACCTGCATGTTGACGACCGCGACTTCGTGGAGCACCTGCGTCGACATCGGCCGCGAACATTCCGCGACCGTGAGCGCGACCATGAACACCTCGGGGCAGATCGCCGCCATGGCCAGCGCGCCGGTGGTGGGTTACTCGGTCAAGTGGTTGGGCGACTGGAACATGCCGTTCTGGTTGTTAGGCGGGCTGTTCGTGGTGGGTGCCACGTGCTGGGCGTTCATCGATCCGAAGAAACCCGTGTTTGGCGCGGCGGCGCTTCGCGCGCAGTCGGCTGCCTAGACGTAGGTTTCGTTCTGGCCGTTGGGCTGGATCGCGTGTGGCTCGTAGCCTTTCGCGTATCGCAGCTGCTGCCCTGACAGGTCCTCGCGCACCGCCGGCCGGCGCAGGATGCTCACCGTGTTCTCGATGTTGAACGTGATGCCCTCGCGCGTGAGCTCGAGCGACTTCACGCCCGAGTACGGCAGGGGAATCCGCTTGCTGCGGCAGTAGCTGATGATGGCGGCCGCGATGCTCGAGAAGTTGAAGTGGTGCCAGTCGACGATGTGATTGACGCCGGTGCGCACCGCGACGTCGATGCCGTCGCCCTGCACCTCGTCCTTCACCATTTCGGCCTGCAACACGTCGCCACGCGACAGCGGCCCATGCGACTTGCCATCGAAATGCAGCAGCGCCTCGACCACCGTGTCGAGCGGCAGCACGAGCTTTCGCGATTCCTTGATGGTGAGCGCAGCCACGCGCTCATCGTATGGACGCCCCGGGAAACACCTAGTGCCGGTCGACAATAATCGGCGTGTTAAATGAGTGACCAGCCGGAGTTGTGAGCGCGATCACACTGCGCGGCGCGCGCGGCCCAACTACCCGGGCGGGGTGCGCGTGATCGCCTGGTCGAAGGCCTTCTCGGATTCACGCGCCTGCTGCTCTTCGTCCGATTCGACGTGCTCGCTGGCGGCGCGGTTTTCATCGGCCAGCGAGTCCAGCTCCTCCTCGCGCCGCTTCTCTTCTTCGTCGGGATGCAGCGAGCGAGCGAGGGGCTTGGGGGCGGGCTTGAGATCGCGCGTCGAGGGACCGGGCATAGTTCCTCCAGGGGCTACCGCGGCGCAGGTTATCCACCGCCGCCGGCGCGACTCATCGGTCATGTTCCCCGGAGCCCGTAGTCCTCGACCCATGATCAGCCCGGGCCGTAACCCTCCCACTCGGCGGGGATCGGAATGTCGCCGAACAGCTTGTGGACCAGCGAGACGAAGATGGCTTCGGCACGCGTGCTGTTCGACATCAACAGGATGCAGTCGCGCCTCTCTGCGATACAGACGGCGTAGTTGGCGGTGCCATCGTCGTGCCCTTCCTTGAAGAAAGCGAGGCCATAGGGTGTTTCGAACACGCCCCACCCCACCGCGTATCCCAATCCGATCGCAGCCCATCGGTCGGTGCGCGCTTCGGACAACGTCGGGAACTGCCGCGCGCTGTCGATGACGATGGTGCGGCGGATCATTTCGTATTTCGCCTGCTTGCTCAGGCCTTCGCCGCGCGCCACGACCGCGAGGAAACTGGCCCAGTCGCCGAGCGAGGTGTCCATGGAACCGGCGGCGCCGGCCTTGCGGCGGCGGCTGTGTTCCTGCAGCTCACCGCTTTCGGTGTAGCCCTGCGCGAAGTTGGCCGAGAAGTCGTCGCGCCAGGTCATCGAGGTGCGCATCATGCCGAAGCGATCGAAGATCCGTGACTGCATTTCCTTGCCCACGTCGAGCTTCAGCCCCTCCTCGAGCACGAATTGCGCGAGCTGCAGGCCCTCGCCCGAATAGGCGTAACGCGTGCCGGGATCGAAGTGGAATCGGAGCTTCTTGTCCGGCTCGATCCAGCGGAAGTTCGCGAAGCCCGAGGTGTGGTTCAGCAGGATCCGGAACGTGAGCTTGTTCCAGCGCGCATCACCGGCGAGATCCGCGTACGCGCCGTATTCCGGCAGCGGTTTCGCGAGATAAGTGCCGATCGGCGCGTCCAGCGTGATCTTCTTCTCGTCGACCAGCTGCATGACGAGATACGCGAACGTCGCCTTGGTCAGCGAGGCGCCGTACATCACCGTGTCATTCCGCAGCGGCAGCGGCGGATCGAGACTGCGCTGGCCCCAGGATTTCGTGAATGCCACGCGGCCGTCGTGGATGATCGCGACGCCGAGGCCCGGCACGTCGCGCGTGTTCATGGCCTCGTTGACGAGGGCGTCGACCAGTTCCAGCGATTGTGTGCGTCCGTCCAGCAGCGGCAATTCCTGCGGCGCGGCCGCGTTCAGCGGCCCGGCCAGCAGACCCCCCAGCAACGCCATCCAGGCGCCGTTCTTGTATGTCATGCGCGGAGTGTGCGGGATCGCGACGGATTTACCAATGCGTGACCCGCGTGACGGATGGTTCACAGTCCCCAAGCCGCAAGCGTAGGGACCGCACGTAATTCCCGCCTAACAATTGCGCGCGTCGATGCGCGGGCGCAGTTTCGAGCCATGAAAACCCCAACCTTTCACCGCCTCCCCGCGCTGCTTGGTTATGTTTTATGCCTCGCAGCCACTCCCGCCTTCGCGCAGATGGGACCCATCCAGCCGGTGCTCGTGACCGATGGAAAGGTCGAGTACTCCCACAACCGACCCGAGCTCGACAGTGACTATTCGGTGCCGGTGGAAGTGCACGTCGACGCGACGGGCGCCATCGCCAACGTGCTGGTCAGCGAGACCAGCGGCAACGTGCAAGCCGATGGGCTCGCCGTGGACTTCATGCGCGGCATGAAATTCCTGCCGGGCCTCAATTCCAAGGGCGAAGCCACCAAGGCCACCGTCAAGGTGACCGTGAACATGTACAAGCGCGGCTCGAAGAAAGTCGTGCGCGTCACGGTGAAGCCGCCGCCGATCCAGCAGGAGACGCTGCGCGTCGAGACCCTGATGTGCGCGGACTTCCTCTGGGAAGTCGACCGCATGCGCCAGGAAGCCGGCATCCGCGATGCCAGCCTCGAAGTCATGCCGTACACCTCGGCGCGTCTCTACATGCAGAAGAAACACGTGCCGGACTCGCTCGAGGAGAAGTTCTGGGACGAATGGCCGGGCGCGCTGCGCAAGGCCGTGGATCGCTGCGAGAAGGACCAGACGCGATTGTTCTTCAGCGAAGTGCTGGTGCCGACGCTCGACGGCGTGATGCCGGCCGACACCGCGACGGCCAGCGCGCGTTGATCGGGACGCGAGCCGGCTAGAGGCGGCCGAGCTCGCGAACCACCGTCTGCCAGGCCTGTACCTGGTAGTCGGTGTCGAGGTGGCGCTTGCGCGCGTCGTCCTCGCCGCAGATCCAGCGCGAAACGGTTTGCACGCCGGGCGTCCAGCCCGGCGGTGCCGTTTTCGGATCCTTCAGAAAGTCCTCGGCCGTCTTGCAGATCGGCTGGCCCGGATCGAACAATGCGCGCCAGATGGTCAGCACCTCGGTGCGCTCGAGGTCCACGTGATCCGTCACCTCGCCCCGGGAGAACAGGGTCTCCTTGAAACTCGGCGCCACGGCCAGCAGCGGGTTCGAGACGCGCACGTTGCGCGCGAACATCCAGTGAGTGCCGAAACCGCCGCGCGAGCGGAACGCCACCGGCAACGGTAGATAGTGCACGCGCAGTGCCGCGCCGTGCCGCGCGGCGAGTGCGCCGATCTCCTTCAGCAGCGACTGCGTGAGACCCGCGTTGATGCGCTCCTTGGAACCGCCGGTGGCCGCGCCGACGCCGCGATCGTCGTGGTAGTCATAGTCGATGGCCGAAGCCTCGAGCGCCAGCACGTGCAGGTCCGTGAGCTTCGCGTCCTCGGGCAGCTGGCTCAGCGTGCCGCGCAGCGCGAACAACGCCGAGACCAGGCCGAGGTTCTCGGTGGCGCCGCCATCGGTGACGAAATAGGACTGCGCCGGGCAATTGCCGCTGCCGCGCCCCATCAGCCGCACGCGCGCATTCGAGAACACCGGCGGAAAATTGGCCGTGAGCGCCGAGGCCGACGCGAGCTCGACGTTGCCGTCGTTGACGATGCGGTACGGCAGCCACATGTCCGGTACGTCGGTGCTGGGCTCGGGAAAGCCGCTGAGATTGTCGAGGTTCGTGAAGATCAGCCGGCCGCCGGCGAGATTCGCGTACGGGCGCGACTGGCTCACGCAGGATTCGCCGGGCGCGGCGACCCGGCCCGCGAGCAGCTCCGAATCGCTGTACGGATGGCCGCTGATCGCCGAGTTCAGGATGAGCTGCGGATCCTGCAGCTTGGCGAAGGTGTCGACGTCGGTGAACTCGGGCGCGAACGCGCGCCGCTCGAGGCTTTCCTTGAGCAACACGCCGAGCGAAGCGCTGCCCGCGATGCGCAGCTCGCCCGCCCCTTCGAGTACGTCCTGGATGAAGGGCTGCGACACCGTGGCCACGTATTTCATCCATGGCCCCGGGTGCTCCGGTGATTCATCGCGCGGATTCGCGTGGCGCAGCGTGGCGAAGCGGCTCGCGAACACCGCCGACGAGACGCCGCCGCCGGACACGCCGCTCAGCAGCACCACGTCGCGCGCGCGGTTGATCTGGCCCATGCCCTCGAGCGCCACGGCCGTGTACACCGCCGCGCGCGTGCCGCCGCCCGAGGCCGCGACGATCACCGACGGCCGCTGCTCGGCCGCCTGCAGCAGCAGCCGGTGCGCCAGGGCGTCGCCACTCGCGAGTGCCAGCGCCTGGCGCTCGGCCTGCGTCACCACCTCGGGCTTGATCGCGCTGGCTTTCACCATCGGATCCACCGCGAGCGGGCGCGACCAGTTGAGATGCCAGAGGAACAGGCCCACCGCCGCCGCGAACAGCAGCAGGTTGATCAGCGTGAAATAGAGGTGCACGCGCCGGCGTATGTCGCGACCGCACTCGGCGTTGCGCGGCCCCGCCAGCGCCTGGAACAACTCGACCAGGCCATAGGTGGTGAACGCATGTTCGCGCGGCCGCTCGCCGGGCAGCGCTTCCTTGCGTTCGAACCATCCCTGCGCCACGAACCGCCCGGTGCCGTGCAGCGCGATGACGCGGCCCGCAGGGCTGGCCCACGGCGCGGGATCACCGGGCTTGAATCCCACGTGCACGAAGCCGCGACAGCCGCGGCGCTCGGCGCCGAGCACTTCGAGCAACTCCTCGCCCACCCAGTGGTTGATCCAGTACTCGAAGAACCAGAACGCCACGTACATCATCACGATGAAGATGAACAACACGCCCACGGGCGTGGCGTCGAGCACGGTGGACACGTACTGCACGTCGAGCAAGCGCAGTGCGGCCAGCAGGATCACGGCGATGGACATGACGAGTGGCGTGCCCACGAGGAACCAGCGCTGCACGTACACCAGCATCTGCTCCCAACGGCTCGAGAGGCTGCCGTACATGACCAGCACCAGGCTCACCAGCGTGAACAGCGGCACCAGCCACCAGAGCCAGTCGGTGGGAGACATGAAGGCCACGAACGCGGGCAGCAGCGCGAAGTGCAGCGGGTTCGCGCTCACGCCGTTGATGAGCGCCGACAGCAGGCGCAGGTTCGACACGTCCGGCGGCGTCCGCTCGTTGCGCAGCAGGTCCTCGGAGGCCAGCGCCTCGCGGAAGGTCTGCGCCACGCGAAAGCCGGAAAACATGATGTGCGCGAGCAGCCGGGCGAACAGCGCGATGGCGAACAGCGCGCCGAGGAACAGTAGATAGACGTGCGGATAGAAGCCGCCCGCGGCCTCGCTCGGCAGCGGCGGCGTGAACCACAGCCACAGCGCCGCGATGACCGCGCCCAGCAGCAACGTGAGCGCCAGGCAGGTGCGGAATGCATGCGCCTTGCCGAAGCCGCGCCACAGCCACCAGCCGCCCGCGAGCAGCACGCCGAGCGCCGCGAACTGCGCGACCGCGAGCCGCGGATGATCGAGGTGCACACAACTCATCGGGTCGGATTCGCCGAACCGCAGTCCATAGGCCGCGGCCGCGACGGGCGCCACCACCAGCAATGAACCGAACATCAGCACGATGAGGCCGAAGAACAGCGACCAGGCATCGCCGGGGTGCAGCCTGGGCAATGCGCGAAAGAAGCGGCTCAGGTTGCCGATGTGTTCTTCGGCGCGCCGGTCGAAGGCCACGCGTACGTTCTGGAACCGTCGCTCGGTGTGATCCTGGGTCCGGGCCAGGCTGGCGAATGGACTCTCGTTGGCCGTATCCATGGATGGGCGCAAGGCGGCCTGGACTTCCGCGCGCCTCGTGAGCTGCGAAGTCACGGCATTCAGCAGCCGCATGAACACCAGCGCCGCCGCGATGAACAGCAGCACGCTCGCGACGTCGCGCACGTGGGTGATGAAGCCGAATCCGCCCAGCGAGCACAGCGCATCCCAGGTGGGACCGAAGACCGCGAAGATGCACACCAGTGCATAGAGGCCGAAGGCACCGCACTTCCAGGCGGGTCGTGGCACGAACGCGTGCGGATCCTCGAATTGCACGGTGCCGAGGCGATTGAGGCGGAATTCGCCCCAGCGCCACAGGCTGTCCAGGATGTATGGCACGTCCTGGAACAACGCGCGGCGCAGCGCGCCCGGCGGGTTCTCCCTTTCCTCGTCGGTCATCGGCGGCGAATCTGACCGATGTGGGGGGAAATAGCTAGGGCATTCGCTATCGGAATTCCGACAACCGTGTCACCCCTTACCCCACGCGTAATGTGACGCACACCGCTGCCGCCACGGTGAACTTTGGATGATTCTGGTGTTCAACCCGGTATCGGCTCCGATTCCCCACTCTTATATATGCAGCAACAGCGCACCGGCGCGTTCACCAGGACCTGGCTCTGGATTCTCGCCTCCCCGTTCATCCTCCTGGCACTCGCCGGCTTCCTCAGCGAAAGCAACGAAACGCGCCAGCGCAACGATCTCGCGTACGCTTCGGTCGCGGCACTCAAGAACCAAATGCTGGATACCCGCGGCTTCAAGGTGGAGGCCATGCACGTCTCCGATGCCGGCGCCGCGTGCATCCGTTATCACACGCGCGACGTGGTCGGCAGCGTGAGCCGCGCGCAGGCGGTGGTGGTGGGCAAACTAGTCGCGCAGAGCAGCGCGCGCGACGGACGCTTCGCGAAGGAATGGAACCGTCAGTGCCTCGGCATGGTTCACGACGTCACCGACGCAGTCGAACTGTTCTTCTAGCTTTTGTAGTACTCCGTTCCGGTCGGGGAGTCGCTGGACTCGCGGCTTCCGTGAACTGCTTCCGAAACTTCGCGCGACATCTCCCGGTCGGAGGTTCATCTTCGATTTCAGGAGTCCTCCATTGGCCACTTGCAGGTACTGCGGCGAACCGGGTTTCTGGGGCAAGGCGCACGCGCGTTGCCAGGCGATCGCGGGCGTCGGGCGGCGCGAGATCCGCGCGGCCATCCATGCCGCGCTCGCGGACGAGTCCACCATGGGCGCCATCCGGCGCATCGTCGACGACATCGCGGAGCGCTCGCGCATTCCCGGGCGCGAGGTGCGCATCCTGGTCGTCGAGGAATACCTCGTCGCGGTAGATAGGCTGCAGGAAGGCGGCGTCGACGACATCGATCTCGAGGACCGGCTCAACGAGCTGCAGCGCAAGTTCGCGCTGTCGCGCTCGGAATGCATGCGCCGCGCTGCGTAGGCGCCCGAGGCGATCGGCCTGCCGGCAGTCGTGGCGGGACCGCCACGCCGGCATGCTGCGCCCGCGTCGTGCCGGGCAGGACCCGGTGTCACCAGGGGCTGCCGCACTGCAGCCAACGGGCTGATTCGACCGGCGAACGGTCATCCCCGCATGGCCCCGGGTGCCCGCGACTAGAATCGCCGACTCATGCAGCCAACGAGCAACCCCACCACGCGCCTGGGCTTCCTGAGGCCACGGGTCTTCGTGGTCTGCACGGCGGCCTGGCTGGCATTTGCCTGTTTCCTGTGGACGCGCGACTTCCTCATGGTCGGCAGCAACGCACGCGGGCTGTCGCCGAGCGAAATGGCGCTCACGGTCCAGAGCATGGTCATGTGGGGGCTGTTCTCGCCCTTCATCCTCACGGCCGCGGAGCTGCTCGAGTTCGATGCCGGCAAGTGGCTGCGTTCGTTCGGCCTGCACCTGGTCTGCGCGCTGGCGCTCTCGGCCTTCGACGTGGCGCTCGATATGGTCATGACGGCCATCCACCACCTCGAGGAAGGCTCGTTCGCGTGGCGCTTCTACCGTGAAGTGCTGGTCAACATCTTCAGTTACGCCATCGTTGCGGCCATCGGCTACGCCATCGTGTACCAGCAACGGCTCTCCGCCAGCCGCCTCGGCACACTCGAGCTGCAACGCGAGCTCGCCCAGGCGAAGCTCGACGTGCTGGCGCGCACGCTGCAACCGCACTTCCTGTTCAACGCGCTGAACACCGTGGCCGCGCTGGTGCGGCTCAACGAGAACAAACGCGCGCTGAGCGCGGTGGTGGCCCTGAGCGACCTGTTGCGCATCGTGCTCAAGACCCGCGGCGAGGCCCGTATCCCGCTCAGCGAGGAGCTGGATTTCACCGAACGCTACTGCGCCGTCGAGCAGCTGCGCTTCGAGGATCGCCTGGCGGTCGAGGGCGACATCCAGCCGAACGCCGAGGAATTGCTCGTGCCGGCGCTGATCCTGCAACCGCTCGTCGAAAATGCCATTCGTCACGGCGTGGAATCGAGCGGCCGCGGCACCGTCACGATCGAGGCGTATTCGACGCCGGAATGGCTGAATCTCGCGGTCCGCGTGCGCAGTTTCGGCGAAGGCGGCGAGCCGCGGGTGGCGGGACTCGGCATCGGCCTCGATGTGACGCGCCGCAGACTGGTTTACCTTTACGGCCATGAGCGCTTCGCGCTCGAATTGCTCGTGGGTTGCGGCCACTCCACGGTGAGCCTGCGCATCCCGCGCGAGGAAACGGTCTATGTCCGAACCGATCCGGACAGTCATCGCCGATGACGAGCCGCTGGCGCGACGCCAGCTGCGCTCGCTGCTGGAACGCGATCCGCAGATCACGCTGGTCGCGGAGGCCGGCACCGGCATCGATGCGCGCCGCTTCATCAAGGATCTCAGGCCCGAGCTCGTGTTGCTCGACGTGCGCATGCCGCACGGCGACGGCTTCGCCGCCATCGAGAACCTGCCGAACCCGCCGTACGTGATCTTCGCCACCGCGCATGCAGAGCATGCCGTGCGCGCCTTCGATCTCGAAGCCGTCGACTACCTGTTGAAGCCCTTCGACGACGAACGCTTCGAGCGCGCGATCCGCCGCGCCAAGGAGATCATCCGCGCGCGCCGGCTGGTCGACCTCGCGCGCGACATCGGCACCACCAGTCCCAATGCCACGCTGCCCGCGGCCGAAGACCAGGAGCGCATCACGGTGACCGAAGGCCGGCGCATCAGCTGGGTCAACGTCTCCGACATCGAATGGATCGAGGCCGCGGACTACTACGCGCAGGTGCACGCGCACGGCCGCGTGCACCTGGTGCGCGAGCCGTTGCAGAGTTTCGAAGAACGCTTCGGCAAGAAATTCCTGCGCGTGCACCGCGGTGCGCTGGTGAGCGTGTCGCGCATCCAGCGGCTCGACCGCCTGGAGGGTGGCGACCTGGTCGTGGTACTGCAGTCCGGCGTGCGCGTCACCGTGAGCCGATCGCGCCGCGCCGGAGTTTTGCGCGAGCTCGGAGTTCGCTAGGGCCGGCGTCAGCAGTCCGTAAGCTCGACTTCGCGAGGATTGCGCGGGCCGTGAACGCCTGGTGCGCACTCCTGCCGATCCTCGCCCTGCTGCCGGGCGCGAGCCTGGGCGCGACCGACGCCGCGCCCGCCCCAGCGGCAGTGCCGCCCGCTCCCATCCCCGTCAGCAGCCTGCAGGTCAGCCCTTCCGAGGACCTCGCCGCGCTCTATCCGCAGGCCAGCAGCATCGGCCTCGCGGTGGCCATCGTTCCCGATCCGCACGTGCCGCGCTACCGCCGGTTGTTCGACCTCGAAGTCCAGGCCATCACGCTCGGCATGCTCGACGACGGCTACGTGCTCGACCGTTATGCGTTTCCCTGGAACGAAGATGCCAAGGGCAACGGTGACGATGGCGCCTTCGGTCTCATGATCTTTCGCTGCGACGCGTGGCGCGACAAGCAGTGCACCGGCGCGGCGCGCACGGGTGATGAATCGGACGATGCCGGCCGGTCGGTCGAGGCCACGCGCGTGCGTGCCGTCTATTTCATCCCGGACACCGCGACCTGGGGCGTGACGACGTCACCGCTGCTGTGCGCCGTGCGCGAAATCGCCGCGCAGATATCGGGCGCGCGGTCCGCGCAGAAGGCTTGTCCGGTACCCGAAGCTGCGGCGCTGGGCTCCTCGCGCCGCACGGTGCTGCTGCAGTTCCCGGGCAAGTGCCCGTCGGGACAGTCCCATCGCACGCTGGTCATGCTCGGCCCGACGTTTTCGGGCGCCATGGATTCGGTGGGTCAGCATCTCCCGGAGCTGCTGGCGTTCGGGATCACCGATGTCTGCCTCGTGTCCGGCTTCACCACCGTGAGCTCCAATGAGCGCGCGACAGACCGGTATCCGCAGATCTCCTATGCGCGGCTGTCGCTCGACGATGGCGCCAAACTACTGGGCCTCGCGCGGATCGCGCAGGAATTCGGCTATTTCGAGCCGCCTCCCGCGGACGGATCGCCGCCACCATCGCCGTCACCGCCCGGCACGCTGCCGCCGGAGAAACCGGTGGCCTTTCTCACGGAAGCCTCCACGTTCGGCTTCGGCATCTGCAATCCGTCGTCGAAGAGCCTCGATGCCGAAGCACTCGCCTGGGTCAAGGCGTTCTGCGCGGGCGCTCGCACGCTGTATTTCCCCGCGGCGATCGCGGACATCCGTTATGGCCTCGACCAGCAACACGAACGCGAGCAGAACAAGGTGCAGGCGGCGGTCAAGGCGGCGCTGCCGAGCGAGCACCTCACGCTCGACGTCGGCGCGGAGAACGGCAGCGAGTTTCCCGAGAACCGCCAGTCGAAGCTCACGGCCGCGAGCCAGCAGCTTGCGCTGGATCACGTGCTCTCGCGGCTCGAGCAATACGATCCGAAGATGGTGGTCGTGGTCGCCACGGACGTGCGCGACCGCTTGTTCCTGTTCGACCAGCTGCGCCACCGGCTGCCGAACGCCATGCTCATCGATCTCGAAACCGACATCCTGCTCGCGCATCCGGATTTCCTGCACGCGAGCCGCGGCTCCGTCACCGTCGCATCGACCAGCCTGTTCGTGGGCGGCCGCAGGCTGTTTGGCTGCGAGGTGGAGCGCGGCCGCAATCCCATGGGCATCGCGTCATGGGCCATCGATGGCCAGGGCATGCTCGCGAATGCTGTGTCGCGTCTCGACGAGGCCAATCCGCCCGTCGGCGCACCGCCCTGCATCGACGAAGCGGAGAACGCCACGCAGCGCATGCCGGTACTGCACGTGGTCACGCTGAAGGGACTGCGCCAGGTGAGCCGCGCATTCCCACCCGGTTCGGGCGAAACGGCGCAGGCGATGCAGAAAATCGGCGAACAAAGGCAGATCGCGTTGCTGCTCGCGCAGACCATGGCATTCCTCTGCTGCATCGTCATCGTCGTGCCCTGGCTCTGGATTCGGCCGATGCAGCGTCGCGAGGGGCGCGCCAGGCACCTGACGCCCGAGAACATCACCAAGGCCGCCGCGATCGCGAGCCTCGTCTCGTGGAGCTCCGCGATGTTCGCGGCCTACCTGCGTGGCGATCCCGAGAGCGGCAACGCGCTCGCCTATTGGTCGGCGGCCATTCTCGCGTTGGCGCTCGGCGGTCTCTACGTCTGCGTGAAGCGCGTGCACGAAGCCGGCCCCGGTGCGGCCGAGCTACCGCGTCGATATCGCCACGCGATCGCCGCGACCGGCGTGGCCGCGTGCCTGCTCGCGGCAGTGCTGTTCAGCGTGCGTCATTTCCCTGCGACGGCGAATGCGGTGCGGGGCGTCAGTCTCACCACGCGCGCCGCCCTCGACCAGGACATGCTGACGCGGCTCGCGCTCGACATCGGCCAGGGGCTGGCGTTCCACGTCGTCACGGCGCTCGGCGTGGTGGTGCTGCTGTTCGCGATGATTTCGCTGGCCACGGGCGCCTGTGTCATGACGCGGAACAACGGACTGCTCGGCATGGGCCCGGGATGCGGCGACTGCGATACGGGTGCGCGCACGCCGCGCTGCCCGACGGCGGCGATCGCCGCCATGGTGCTGCTGATCTCGTTTACGGGCCTGCCCTCGTTGATCCCGCCACTCGGCGGGCCGCGCGTATCGATCTTCGGTCCCACGGCGTCGATCGTGGCCACCCTGGTGCTGGTCATCACCACGCTCGCCGGCAGTGTGCTGACCGTGGTGGCCATCCACGCCAGCCGCCGCGTACGGACCATCGCTGCGCACATCGGCAGCTGCCTCACGCCGAAGGAATCGGACAAGAAAGGCGGCGAGGAATATCCGGGATTGTGGCCGGCGAACCAGTGGCGGCCCCATCTGTTCGCGGCGACACCCGTCGCGGCGCGCGTGAGCTCGGATGTGATCAAGACACTGAACCAGGGTTACGGCACCGACGATCTGACCATCAAGACCTGGAAGACCCTGATTTCCGAGTTCCTGGGCCGATGCGAAGGCGAACAGGCCAACAACGACGGCGTGCATCGGCGCGCCGTGTTCGCACTGCTCGCGACCGAGGTCTCGCTGTACCGCTGGTTCGTGGGTGGCGCCGTGTTGTGTGCGCTCGCCAGCGTCTGCGCCGCCTATCTGTTTCCGATCGAGGCGGACGCGCTGCTGATGTGGAACCTCGCGGTGCTCGTGGTACACGCACTGCTCGCCGGCTATGTCGCCACCAGCTTCGAGCGCGACGGCGTGCTCAGCAACATCCTGTGCAACCGCCCGAAGAAGGGCGAGTTCTCCGCGTCGCTGTTCACGTATGCCGCGCTGCCGTTCTTCGCGCTCGGGTTCGCGATCGCGGTGTCGCAGGTGCCGGGCGTGGTCGATTGGGGCGGAGGAATCCTCGCGCTGCTCGGCGCGATCGGATTCCACCCCTGACCAGCCCACTTTCAGCGCACCCGAATGCGAGTCCTACAGGCCGCCACGGCACTCGCTGATCACGAGCAACCCGCACGCGCTCCTAGGCTGGCCTCGATTCCACTGGAGGGCATCATGGCGCAGCAACCGCAACCCAATCCCGAACCCGTCGAGCCGCCGCCGCATCCGGCCGAGCCGCTGCAGATCGAGACACCGGTCATCAACATGCAGGATCTCGAGTACGTGGCGAATTCGCAGACGCGCGTGTCGAACAAGGGCGTGCGCATCGAGCCCACCATCGGCGATGAAGACGCGCGCGATCTCGCGCGCGAGGACGAGGCCGCGATCGAAGCGCTCGAAGAGTTCGAGAAGTCGCTCAAGAATCAGCCGCCGAGCTGAGGCACCCGAGGGTGCGATGGCGGCGCGGGTGGGAGAAAACCGCGCGTCGCGTTAGATTGATGTGGGCGGGGCGCGAGGGGCGCGCCGCCAAGCCATGGCTGACAACAAAAGGAAAGCCGCGTGGCCAACGTCAAGAAGTTCGATCCCGTGTCGGAATCTCGTCCGCGGCTTGCGGTGTTCGTCGAGAGTCTGCGGACCCACCCGAAGCGCCTCGTGATCATGACCGAGGGTGATTCGTGGTTCAGCTATCCCATCAATCGCAACATCGTCGATTACCTCGAGATGATGAGCGACTTCACCATCCTCCGGCTCGAGCACAGCGGCGACGAAGCGCGCGAGATCCTGAAGAAAGGTGGCGAGCAGATGAAGCGCATGCGCAGCTATCTCAAGCGCTACCCGTTCGAGCTGCTGATGTTCAGCGGTGGCGGCAATGACATAGTCGACGAGAACCTCGATGGCCTGCTGATCGACAAGCAGCCCGGCACGCGTTGGCAGGACTGCATCGACCCGACCGCGTTGAGCGTCCGCCTCGACGAGATCGAAGCGGGTTATCGACGATTGCTCGAGATGCGCGACGACGTGCGACCGAAGTGCGTGGTGGTCGCACATTGTTATGACTACGTCGTGCCCGCGAATCGGCCGGCGAAGAGCGCGTTCGGCCTCGCGACCGTCGGACCGTGGATCTATCCGCGGCTCGTCGCGAAGGGCATCGATCCGAAGACCGACGGCATCTTCATCGTGCGGCATCTCATCGACGCGTTCTACACGCGGCTCGCGGCCATCGCGGCGATGCCCGGGAGCAGGTTCCACGTGGTGGATACGCGTCGAACATTGATTCCGGCGGATCCGATCCAGTGGGCCGACGAGATGCATCCGAGCGGCGTGGGCGCGGAGCTGCTCGCGCGCCAGTGGCGCCAGGTGCTCGCCCCACTGTTTCCGGGCAGGGGTTTTTAGGCCTTTTTCAGGGCGGTTTTCACGCCGGCTGTCGCCCCGCGGCGACGGCCTCACAAGCCGCAGCGCCGCGCGCCGATGAAATGTGGGTGCTTGTCCTACGCAGCGGAAAATCGATCCTCCGTATCGTGTACCTAACAAAGCTTCGAGACCGGAACGGAAGGAGAGACGTAATGAAGGTTTACCAGGCACTGCTGCCGCTCGCGGCGGCGATGATGATTGCGGGCTGCGGCAGCCGCAGCACCGCGCAGAACGTGGTCGGCCAGGCCGAGAACGCGCTCAACGAAGTGCGTGGCGATGCCTCCGTGGCCGCGCCCAACGAGCTCAAGGCGGCCGATGCCACGCTCACGCACATGAAGCAGAACTTCGATCAGCGCGAGTACAAGGTGGTGATCGCCGATGTGCCGCAGTTCAACCAGCAGATCGGCGCGGTGAAGACCGCGATCGAATCCAAGCAGAACGGTGATCTCGCGGCCACGCAAGAGTGGACCACGCTGAACACCGAGGTGCCGAAGGCCGTCGAGGAAATCCAGGCGAAGGTAGATAGCCTCAAGCCGGATGCGCTGCCGAAGGACGTGACCAAGGATGAGCTCGAGACTGCGAAGAAGGATCTCGAGACCATGAAGGCCACGTGGACGGAAGCGACCACGGCCGCCAACAACGGCGACCTCGTCGCGGCGACCGAGAAGGGTCGCACGGTGCAGGCCAAGGCGCAGGAGCTCAAGAGCTCGCTCGGGATCAACGAGCAGCTGGCGAGTATCGCAAACACGCCCGCGGGCACCAGCGAGCAGTAAAGCGCTGTCTGGCCAAGTGACGCGGCCCACCCGGCATTCCCGGGTGGGCCGTTTTCATGTGCAGCCGATTACTACTACGGCTGCGCGACCCACGAACGCGCTGATGCACGCAGGGGCCGCATGAGCCAGCGATCGTTGTGCCCGTGCCCGGTGTGGCCGATCGGCGCGCGCAGATCGCGGAAGCCGTTGCGCCCGTATAGCTCCAGAGCCTCCTGCATCTCGTTGATCGTCTCGAGATAGCAGCGCACGTACAGGAACTGCCGTGCAGCCTTGAGGCACTGCTCGAGCAAGGCATTGCCGATCCCGCGCCCGCGCGCATCGCGGCGCAGGTACATGCGCTGCAGCTCGCAGGTGAGCGGGTCAGAGGCCGCGAGCGGCGCGATGCCAGCGCCCCCGACGATTTCGCCGCCCAGCTCCGCCACGAAGTACAACGAGCGCTGGCGCTGGTAGGTCGCGTACAGCGCGCGATCCGCGGGCTCGAGCAGCTCCGCGACGCGATCCGCCACGCCGTACTCGGCGCGCGACTCGGAAATGATCCTCAGCAGCGCGGGCACGTCGCCCGGCTCGATGAGTCGGATTCTGGGCTTGTTGATCGGCATGTTCGCGTCCTCCGGGTTCCTCCCTCGCGGACGCCGAACATTAAAAAGCCTCCGCTGAGGGAGGCCGTTTCAATTGAGTCGGATATCTACCGTGCGCTCAATCGCCCGCCTCCACGTTGAGTGGTTGCGTCGAATAATGTTTGTAAAAGCAGTTGCGCACGGGTTGTGAAGCTACGCGAGCGCGCGGGCGGCTGTCAACGCGCGCACTGCGAACTTTTGGTCATGACGTCAGAAGATGCTCGGCGCGGATCGGCAGATCGCGGATGCGCTTGCCGGTCGCGTGAAATACGGCGTTGGCGACCGCCGCGTTCATGCCGACGATGCCGATTTCGCCGATGCCCTTGATTCCCAGCGGATTCACGCGGGTATCAGTCTCCGGGACCATGATGATCTTCACGTCGGGCACGTCCGCGTTCACCGGCACGAGGTAGTCAGCCAGGCTCTCGTTGACATAGCGTGCCACCCGCCGGTCGATCTCGGTCTGTTCGTGCAGTGCGGCGGAGATACCCCAGATGGTGCCGCCCATGTACTGGCTGTGCGCGGCCATCGGATTGACGATGGTGCCGGCGGCGAACGCCGATACCGAGCGAGGCACGCGGATCTCGCGCGTGAGCTCGTGCACGCGCACCTCCACGAGGTGCGCACCAAATGCGAACGCCGTGACATCCTTGCGACCGGCCCCCGGCAGCAGGGCCACCTTGCCCTTGCCCATCTCAGCGACCGCTTTGCGGTCCATGCCCGGCGGCACCCACTCTTCATAGATCTCCACACGCCCCTCGAGGGGCATCTGCGCGCGGATCTTTTCGCAGGCGTTCGCGACGACGTGAGCGGCCGACGCTGCGTTGCTGGAGCCACCGGCGATCACGACGGGTGGCAAGTCGCTGTCGCCCATGCTCACCGTCACGTTCTCCACCGGCACGCCGAGCGCGCGGGCCGCGGTGAGCGCCACCACCGTGTACGCCCCCGTGCCGATCTCGTGCCCCGAGATCTGTACCGACGCCTTGCCCTCCGGCGTGAGCGCCACGCGCGCCGCGGCCGGACCTGCGTTGCTGGGATAACAGGCCGTTGCGCAACCATAGCCGACCAGCCACGGGCCATCCTTCATGGCCGCGGGCTTCGCAGCGCGTTTGCTCCACGCGAACTCACGCGCCGCGGCGTCGTAGCACTGCATCAGCGAGCGAGATGAAAACGGCTTGCCGGTGACCGGATCCGTATCGGTGTCGTTGCGGCGACGCAGTTCGATCGGATCCATGCCGAGCTCGTAGGCGAGCTCGTCCATGGCGCTCTCGAGCGCGAACATGTACGGCGTCTCGGGCGGAGCCCGCATGTAACCCGGCGTATTCCGGTCGGCGTGCACGATGTTGATGGCCGTCGCGATGTTCGGGCAGGCGTACATGCGCGACGTGGCATCCGTGCCGCCCACCTTGTATTTCGAGGGCCGCGAGGTGATCTCGAAGCCCTCGTGCTGCAGCGAGACCAGCTTGCCATCGCGCGCGGCACCCAGCTTCATCTCGTGGCGCGTCTCCGCGCGATAGGTGTTGGTGGTGAACCCCTGTTCGCGTGTCACGACGAAGCGCACGGGACGGCCCACGCGCTGCGCTGCCACCACGATCCAGGGCGAGCGTGGATGTGGCCCCTTGCTGCCGAAAGCACCGCCGACGAAGCGCGACACCGCGCGCACCTGCTCGGGTGGCAGACCGACACGCGATGCCACCGTCGCGCGCGTGCCATACATGAATTGCGAGGGGTCATACACCGTGAGCTTCTCGCCGTTCCATTCGCAGGTGGTGCTGAAGAGCTCGATGGCGTTGTGGTGCTGGGTGGGCGTGCTGTAGGTCGCAGCGATCTTCACCGGCGCGCTGTCGAAGGCGCCGGCGGCATCGCCCACCTTCGGATTGTCACCGGCCATGGTCTTGCTGGGCTCGATCTGCGTGCCCGGGTCATCGAACGACGCCGTCGGCTTGTCTTCGGCGTAACTGACCTGCACTTTGTACGCGGCTTCGCGCGCAGCCTCGAAAGTATCCGCGATCACCAGCGCGACGATCTGGCCGTCATGCCACACCTGCGCGTTCTCGAGCGTCGTCGTGGTGGGACCGTTGTCCGGCCCCTTGGGCTGATCCTTGAGCGCATCGCCCACGTTTTCGTGCGTGAGGATGTCCAGCACACCGGGCACGGCGCGGGCGGCGTCGAGCCGGAAGCCGGTGATGCGCCCCTTGGCGATACTGCTCGTGACCGCGACCGCGTAAGCCGTGTTCGCCACGGGCTCGTCTGCCGCGTATCGCGCCGCGCCGGTCACCTTGGCGGCGCCGTCGACGCGTTTCTCGGGACGATCGAGCGCATAGAGTTGTTTGCTGTCCGCCATCGCTCAGATCCTCATCGCCTGCACGGCGAGCAATGCGCGCACCAGCGTGCGCCGGCCCAGCTCGGGCTTGTAGTCGTTGTGGCCGTGGGTGACGGCGCCTTCGAGCGCGGCCTGCGCCGCCTGCCGGACGGTAGTTTGATCGAGCCTGCGGCCGGTCAGCGCCGCCTCGGCCGCCTGTGCGCGCCACGGCCGGTAGGCCATGCCGCCGAGGCCAATCCGTGCCGCGCGTACCGTGTCGCCATCCAGATCGAGCGCCACCGCCGCCGACGAGATCGCGAACTCGTACGACTCCCGGTCGCGCACCTTGATGTAGACCGAGCGCGCCGTCCACGCACCGCCCGGCACGTGGATGCTCGTGATGAGCTCCCCGGGCCGGAGATTGTGTTCGAGATGCGGCTGATTCCCCGGCGGCCGATGCAGGTCGGCAAGCGCCAGCTTGCGGCTGCCGCCCGCGCCCTGCAGTGTCAGCTCGGCGCCGAGCGCGATCAGCGCCACGGCGAAGTCACCGGGATATTGCGCGATGCAGCTTTGATCCACGCCGAGGACCGCGTGTTGCCGATTCACGCCTTCGAGGGCCGCACATCCGGAGCCCGGCGCGCGTTTGTTGCAGGATTTCCAGGTGACGTCTCGAAAGTACGTGCATCGGGTGCGCTGCAGGAGATTGCCGCCCAGGGTGGCCATGTTGCGGATCTGCTGACTGGCGGCCAGCTGCAGACTTTGCGCGACCACTGGATAGCGCGCGTTCAGTTGCGGATGGGCGGCCGCCTGCGCCATCGAGGCGAACGCGCCCAGGGTCAGGCCCTGGTCATCGAGCGAGATGCCGGAATACTGCTGGCGCAACGCGTTCACGTCGACGAGGCGTGCCGGCGTCATGACGTTGAGTTTCATGAGATCGACCAGCGTGGTGCCTCCCGCCAGGAACTGCGTGGGCGCGTGCACGTCGCCCGAATTCGTCTGCTGGCCGAGCCGTGCCGCGTCCGCAGCCGAGTTGGCTCGCTCATAGGCGAAGGGCTGCATCACACGCCTCCCGCGGTGCGCGCCTGCTCGACCGCCTTGACGATGTTCGGATAGGCGGCGCAGCGACACAGGTTTCCGCTCATGAACTCGCGGATCGACGCCGGGTCCTTGGCGAAGCCTTCCCTGATGCAGGCGGTCGCCGACATGATCTGTCCCGGCGTGCAATATCCGCACTGGAAGCCGTCGCAGTCGATGAACGCCTGTTGTACCGGATGTAGTTTGCCCGGCGCCGGTGCCAGGCCCTCGATCGTGGTGATCTCATGACCTTGCGCTGCCACCGTCAGCGTGAGACAGGAGAGCGCCGTCTTGCCATCCAGGTGCACCGTGCATGCGCCACATTGGCCGTGATCACAGCCCTTCTTGGTGCCGGTCAGGGTCAGGTGCTCGCGCAATGTGTCCAGCAGCGATGCCCGAATGTCATGGCTCACGCGGTAGTCGCGCCCGTTGATGCGCAGCGTCGAATTGACGGGCAGCGTCGGCGACGCCATGGACGGTGGCGCCGCAGGCGCAGCGGCTTGCGCGCTGCCGAGCAGCGCTGCCGTACCCACCCCGGCGGTCCCCGAGATCAGCTCGCGACGCGTGAATGTGGTGTTCATAAGCCTCCTGGGATGCAAGCAGACACGCGGGCTCGACGCCATGCACGGGGACAACACCGCGAGCGGGTGCAGGGCAAGGTCTTACGCGATCGATTCGTAGGAATCCGCCGCGCTACGGAGCCAGCTTGCGGCGCGCGAACACCCGGAGCGCGAGCGCGATGGCGCACCAGGCGGCGAAGAACCCCGACATGCTGCCCACCGCCGCGTAGAACAGCTGCTGGTCGTAGCGCGAATGGGCGTACGGCAGCCACGCCCATGCACCGCCGAGCACGAACGCGGCGACCAGGCTCCATCGCGCGATGGCCAGCGCCTGCTCGCCGACTTCATACGGCCGCACCAGTGATCGTGCGGGCTGGCGCTGCAGCCGGCGCATCCACGCCGCGAGGATTACGAGCCCGACCACCGAGCTCAGGCCGTGCAGCACGTGGTAGATGGGTAACCATGCGAAGCCCGGCGTCGGGGCGAGCAGCGCCGGGATCGCATCCGTCGCGAAAGTTCCGCGATGCGTGAACGAGTCCCAGAGCAGATGAGTCGCGGCGCCGAGCACGATGGCGAGCGCGGCGCGCAGCACCAGCGGGATCGTGATCGCCTCGGTGTGCGCAAAACGGGTGTGCCAGCGTTCGGAAAGCAGCGTGATGGTGGCCTTCTCGAGCACCGCCACGTAGAACAGCCAAACTACCAGTCCCACCGGCAGCGAGAACACGAACAGGCCGCTGAAGCTGTGCGTCAATGCGCGGCTCGCTTCGTACGAGAAGACGTAGCCGAAGTCCGGCGCCATGCTGCCGACCATGAGGGCCGTCAATGGCAGGCGGTAGCGAGACCAGCGCTGGAGCGGCAGCACCGCCGCCGCGTGGGAAACCGTGAAAGGCATCGACCGAGACTAGCCCGAAGGCATCGAGATGTGTTCGTGCGTCACGAGCCACTCGCCGTCGCGCCGTTCGAAGCAGGTCGTGCCCCGGGCCCAGTAGCCCGAGGTGCGCCCGCCCGCTCTCGCACCGACGATGAGCGCGAGGTAATGACAGAACGCCGTGGATTCGCCGGGCGTCACGCGCAGCTCGTGGAACTCGAAACTCAACGGACCTTCGAACGAGCCGAACCATTGTTCGAAGTTCTGCCGATAGGCGTCGGTACCGCGGGTATCGAGCGGCGGCCGCACGTCGAACACCACGACGTTCGGCGCGTAGAATGTCATGAGGCGATCCACGTTCTTCTCGCGGATCGCCTGCGCGATCTCGTCGATGCGCAGCCTGAGTACCGCCTCGATGGAAGATGCGGTCTTGCCGTCCGGCGTCATGCGCAGGATGCGCTGGTCGGATCGCGCGCCCTCGCCTGCAGGTCCCTCGTGTTCGTCCAGTTCGTTCATGAGGCCACCCTAGAGGCCGGCAGCCTGCGGGTCTGTCGGCGCGCGAGCGGGGGCGTCGTCAGTGACTGCGTGAGGGCCGCTACTCCGTGGGGCCGCGCGCCTCGGTTTTGCGGCATGTGCCTACTTCGCCGGAAAAATTGCCCGCTCGACCGCCGGAGGTGTCGAAGCGGCCGACGCGACCCATGAAGCGCTTCGGGATCGTGACTTCGAACCAGTGCGTGAACGGCTTGCCGCCGAACTCGTAGTTGCAGTGGATGTTGCAACTCAGGTCATCGTCGGATCGGTTCTCGACTTCCGCTTCGAGCCGGCCGTTCGGCGAAACCACGCAGGACAAGAGCTTGATCGGGCCATCCGAATCGGAGGGAGGGTTCAGGCCGGACACCGTTTGAGTGACGGCGAGGCTCAACATCGCCGCGAGCAGATTGCGTGTGTTCACGCTGGATTGGAGCGGGGCCCGCCGCAGAGGTTCCGGGCGGGCCCAGTGCGGGAGTCACTCCCGCTTCAGGAACCCATTCACTTCCAGCCACAACATGAACTGCGGGAACCAGCCGGTGCTCGATTTCCCGGGGTTGCCCAATCCAAAGCCGTGTCCGCCGTTCTGGTAGAGATGAAATTCCACGGGACGCCCTGCCTTCTGCCACGCAGTGATGAGCCCGAAGTCACTCTTCCCGAACAGCGGATCATCCGCGGCCAGTGCGACGAACATCGGCGGCGCATCGGCGGGCACCTCGACCGATCGCAAACTGCCGTAGATAGGTGCGATGAAGGCAGGCTTGTTTTCCTTCGACTGCAACGCGGCCGCCATGGTGGTACCTGCGCCCGCGGAAAAGCCGATCATGCCGACGCGCGCCGGGTCGATGTTCCATTCCCCGGCACGTGCGCGGACCATCTTGAACGCGGCGGTGGCGTCTTCCAGTGGCATGGTGATCAGCGCGGCGAAGTTTGGAGGACCGGGGGGCGCACCGGGAGTCGGTGCGGTCAGCGGGTTGCCCTTGTCGAACTCCGCCCACTCCACCGCAGTGCGCTGCAGCCGGTACTTCAGCACGAAGGCTGCGACGCCTCGCTCGTTGAGCGCCCGCGCGACTTCCCAACCTTCATTACCCATCGAGAGAATGCGGAAGCCGCCGCCCGGCGCGACGATGACCGCGGCGCCCGTCGCCTTCGCGGGATCGGGCAGGAACGGCGTGAGCGTCGCACGCGAGACGTTGCGCACGAAGGGATCGCCCCATTGCTTGTACCAGGTCTCCTTCGCCGTCTGACCTTCGACACCACCTGTGCCGAGCGGAATGGCATTGGACTCGGGCGGCGCTTCGATCTGGGTCTTCGGCGGATCCTGCGCAAACGCGGGCGCGGCCATGAGCATCGCGGCGCATGTTGCCCGTATGAAAGTCACTTTCCTGAACGACACGGTTTTCCCCTTCGGCGGACGAGCGCAGAGCATGCCATCGCCGTGCACCGCAACCGCATCGAGTTGGTTATCGGTCGCGAGCGTTTTGTGCATGGCTGCGCTGTCCGCGGTCCTGACGCTTGTGGTCAAATGCCGGTGAAATGACCGACGACACCCTGCCTCCGGCCAAGCGCCGCGAGAGCCTGCGCGAAGAAGCCCTGGCCTACCACGAGCTGCCGACGCCCGGAAAACTCTCGGTAGTCCCCAGCAAGAAGCTCACGAACCAGCACGACCTGGCCCTGGCGTACTCGCCGGGCGTGGCCATCGCGTGCGAGGAAATCGCGGCCGATCCGCTCGCAGCGCTGCGCTACACCACGCGCGGCAACCTGATCGGCGTGATCACGAACGGCACCGCGGTGCTCGGGCTCGGCGCCATCGGCCCGCTGGCGGCGCAGCGATTCACGGCGCGCGGCAACCTGATCGGCGTCATCACCAACGGCACGGCCGTACTCGGCCTGGGCGCCATCGGGCCGCTCGCGGCCAAGCCGGTGATGGAAGGCAAGGCGGTGTTGTTCAAGAAGTTCGCCAACATTGACGTTTTCGACATCGAGGTCAACGAGCGCGATCCCGACAAGCTGGTCGACATCATCGCCGCGCTGGAACCCACCTTCGGCGGCATCAACCTCGAGGACATCAAGGCGCCGGAGTGTTTCGAGATCGAGCGCAAGCTCCGCGCGCGCATGAAGATCCCGGTGTTCCATGACGACCAGCATGGCACCGCCATTATCGTAGCCGCGGCCGTGCTCAACGGACTGAACGTCGTCGGCAAGAAACTCGCCGACGTCAAGCTGGTCGTCAGCGGCGCGGGCGCGGCGGCGCTGGCCTGCGTGGACCTGCTCGTCGACCTCGGCCTGCCGAAGCAGAACATCTGGCTCACGGATCTCGCGGGCCTGGTCTACGCGGGACGCGCCGAGCTCATGGACCCGGACAAGGCGCGCTTTGCGCAGCCCACGCAGCAGCGCACGCTCGGCGAGGCCATCGCGGGTGCCGACATCTTCCTCGGTCTCAGCGCCGGCGGCGTGCTCAAGCAGGACATGGTCAAGGCGATGGCCGCGCGCCCGCTCATCTTCGCGCTCGCGAATCCGACGCCCGAGATCCTGCCGGCCGAAGTGCGCGCCGTGCGCGACGACGCCGTCATGGCGACGGGACGCAGCGACTACGCGAACCAGGTGAACAACGTGCTGTGCTTCCCGTTCATCTTCCGCGGCGCCCTGGATGCCGGCGCCACCAGCATCACGCGACCCATGGAAATCGCGGCCGTGCACGCCATCGCGAACCTCGCGCGCATGGGGCACAGCGACGTGGTCGCGAGCGCCTACGGCATCGCCGACCTCACCTTCGGTCCTGACTACCTGATCCCCAAGCCCTTCGATCCGCGGCTCATCGTGCACGTCGCGCCCGCCGTGGCGAAGGCCGCGATGGAATCCGGCGTGGCCACGCGGCCGATCGCGGACTTCGACGCCTACGGCCAGCAACTGCAGCAGTTCGTCTACCAGTCCGGCACCATCATGAAGCCGGTGTTCGCGACCGCGCGGCGCGCGGGTCTCGAGCGCTCGCGCATCGTGTTCGCCGAGGGCGAAGACGAGCGCGTGCTGCGCGCAGCCCAGATCATCGTCGAGGAGAGGATCGCGCATCCCATCCTCGTCGGGCGCCCGAAGGTGCTCGAGTCGCGCATCCGGAAGTTCGGCGTGCGATTGCGCCTGGGCGAAGACGTGACCGTGGTGAACACGGAGCATGACGAAAGGCATCGCGAGTTCTGGATGGAATACCACCGGCTCATGAACCGCCGGGGTGTCACCGCGCAATACGCCAAGCTCGAGATGCGCCGGCGTACCACGCTGATCGCCGCGATGCTGCTGCGCAAGGGCGCGGCCGACGGCATGATCTGCGGCACCATCAGCACCGCGTCCCGGCACCTGCAATACATCGACCGCGTGATCGGCAAGGCGCCGGGCGCCACGGTCTACGCCGCGATGAACGCGCTGATCCTCACCAACCGGCAGGTATTCATCGTCGACACGCACATCAACCTCAATCCCACGGCCGCGCAGCTCGCCGAGATCACGCTGCGGGCCGCGCAGGTGGTTCGCCGTTTCGGGCTCGTGCCCAAGGTGGCGTTGCTCTCGCATTCGAACTTCGGCACGCACAATGACGAGTCCGCGCTCAAGATGCGCGACGCGCTCGCACTGCTGCGCGCGCAGGATCCGGCGCTCGAGGTGGACGGCGAGATGCATGGCGACTGCGCGCTCGACGAGGCGATCCGCCGGCAGATCCTGCCCGACAGTACGCTGAGCGGCGCCGCCAACCTGCTGGTGATGCCCAACCTCGACGCCGCCAACATCTGCTACAACCTGCTCAAGACCGCGGCCGGCAACAACGTGGCCGTCGGGCCGATACTCCTGGGGGCCGGCGCGCCGGTGCACATCCTCACGCCCTCGACCACCGTGCGCCGCATCGTGAACATGACGGCGCTGACGGTGACCGAGGCGAATTCGCAGTAGACATGCGGTAGCTAGAGCCGCTCGAACGGGCTTGCTCGCATGACGATCTCCTGTTGACGGAATCGCCCGCCTAACTGCTCGCGGTACTGGCGCCACCAGTCGCGATCCAGCGAGTCCGTCATGACCTCGAAGGTGACGAGGTCGTCGTGGCGCACCTGGCCCTGCTCGTCTTCCCAAAGGCCGGAGGCGGGTGACTGCATGAACGCCGTCACGCCGCCGAACTTTTCAGCGAGCTCGCGGCGCACGCGCTCGAACTCTTCCTTTGGGAAGCGTTTGCCGTCGTTGTCGAAGGTGGGAAGCAGGAACTCAACCAGGAACACCGAGAACCTCGTCGTCCGGGCTTTCTTCGAGCGTGATGCGCGTGCGCACCGCGGTCTTCTTCGGTTGCACCTGTTCACCGCGCTCGAGGATGGTCGCGATCGTGAGGCAGGTGCCGAAGAACAGGATCAGCGAGGAGTAGTAGACCCACAGCAGGATCAGCACCAACGACCCGGCCGCACCATACGTCGAGGCCGTCGCGACGTGCGTGAGATAGAACGAGATCAGGTATTTGCCGATCGCGAACAGCACCGCCGTGATGAACGCCCCACGCCAGACATCGGACCATTCGATGCGCACGTCCGGCAACATCTTGAACAACATGCCGAACAGCACCGTGGTCACGGCCAGCGACAACGCGAGATCGATCAATACCACGGCAAACCCCGGGATGGGCACCCAGTCGCGCGCGTATTCGACGACTGCCGTGATGCCGAGGCTCAGCACGAAGGACGTGAGCATCAGGAAGCCGATGATGAGCACCATCCCGAGCGACAGCAGGCGCACGACGATGAAGGTCAGGATGCCGTTGCGTGCCGGCTTCGCCTTCACGCCCCAGAACTTGTTGAGCGCGGCCTGCATCTGCGCGAAGACCGTGGTCGCGCCAAACACGAGTGCGCCAATCCCGAGGATGGTCGGAAGGAGTCCCGCCTCCTCGGGCCGTGAGCGCCGCACGGCTTCCTGCACGGCCGCCGCCGCTTTCGGCCCCACGAGCTCGGAGATAGCGCCGGAGATCTGGCCGCTGGCTGCGTCCTGGCCGAACACGATCCCGACCACCGCGACGACGATGATCACGAGCGGCGCCAGGGAGAACAGCGTGCAGAAGCCCAGCGCGCCCGCATGCTCGAACGCATCGCGCTCGAGCCAGCGCTGCACGGCGGTCTTGAGGATGCGTAGGACTTTGCGCGGCTGCATCCCGCGGGATGGTCGATCCCGCGGGAGTGCCGTGCCAGCAGAGAAATGCCGGACTTCGCCGCGCGAAGTCCGACTTCGACCCGTTTACTGCGCGGTGAAGCCGTTTCCGGTCGCGGCCCAGTAGATGCCGCCGTAGACGTGGTGCAGGAAGTTCGTATCGCTCCAGGTCGCCGGCAGGTGACCCAGGCCGGTGTAGAACGCCCGGCCGCCGTCGTACTCCTGGTACCAGGCGAGCGGGTGGAACTTGCCCATGCCCTTGCCCTCGCCGCGCGGGCCCCAGTTCGCGTAGGGTTTGTAGGTCTTCTCGTCGACGGCGAGCAGGTAGTGCAGCTTGTCGGAACGCGAGGCGTCGTACTCGTACCACTCCTCGGTCCACAGGAAGCGCTTCGCGAAGCGATCCATGCCGGGGAAGTTCGGATCGACCACCTGGATGGTGGCGGTCTGCACCAGCGGATGGATGTGGAACATGTGTCCCACCATCTTGGTGTACCAGGCCCAGTCGTATTCGGTGTCCGCCGCGGCGTGGATGCCGACGAACCCGCCACCGGCCTTGATGTAGCGCTCGAAGGCAGCCTGCTGCTCATCGTTGAGCGCGTCGCCGGTCGTGCTCAGGAAGATCACGGCCTTGTACTTCTTGAGCTCCTCGTCCTTGAACACGCGCGTGGGGTCTTCGGTCCAGAAGACCTTGAAGTCGTGCAATTCGCCGAGGTGGCGGACCGCGACGACGGCCTCGTTGATGGATTCGTGGTGCCAGCCCGCGGTCTTCGTGAACAGCGCGACGCTGAACTGTTCCGCCTGGGCCGCGGTCGCGGCGAAAAACCCGAGAAGAGAAAGTGCGAGGAGCCTGTAGCGTTTCATCAGCGTGAACCCTTTTACATAGCCGGTGGATGCGCCCGCGAGTATAGGCGAAGCCCGGTCCCCGCTTGCATCCCGTCGGCCCCCGGCCCATACTGAACCACATGGTTCAGTATACCCAAGCCCACTACAACGCTTCGTTCGCAGCACTTTCGGACGCCACCCGGCGTGGCGTCCTCGAGCAGCTGGCGCGCGCGGATGCGTCGATCACCGAGCTCGCCGACAAATTCGAGATGACCCTCACGGGCATGAAGAAACACGTCGGCGTGCTCGAGCAGGCCGGGCTCGTCACCACCGAGAAAGTCGGCCGCGTGCGCACCTGCAAGATCGGCCCGTGCCGGCTCGAAGAGGAGACCGCCTGGATGGAAAGGTTCCGCCAGCTCTGGGACGCGCGCTTCGATGCGTTGGAAGAGGTCGTCGAAGAATTGAAACGCAAGGAGAAGCTCGATGGACGCAAGAAGAGAAAGTAAGCCCGCCAAACACCCGGTCGAACGCAAGTCCGACCGCGAGCTCGTCATCCGGCGCACGTTCGACGCGCCCGCGCGCCTGGTGTTCGAGGCGTGGACCCGGCCCGAGCTCTTCAGGCGCTGGTGGGTGCCGAAGTCGCTCGGCATGACCATCCGTGAAATCGAGATGGACGTGCGCGTCGGCGGCAAATACCGCATCAACTTCGGCGAGGGCATGGACTTCTACGGCGAGTACGTCGAAGTGAAGCCCCACACCCGCCTCGCGTGGACCAATGACGAAGGCGGCGAGCCCGGGCCCGTTACCACCGTGACCCTCGAAGAGAAGGACGGCAAGACTCTGCTGGTCGTGAGCGAGCTCTATCCGTCGAAGGAAGCGCTCGACAAGGCCGGTACCGGAGCCTGGGACGCCATTGGCGAGACCTTCGGGCAGCTGGACGAGGTTCTGCTCACGCAGGGAGTCGCCGCAGGCTGACAGACCGTGGGACGGCGGGCGGCGAGCATCGCCTGGATGCTCGCCGATACCGCCAAGACGGCTTCACGCCAGCAGCGCCTGACCTCGCTCTGGCCGATGTTCAAGAGCACGGTCAACAACTGGCTCTCGGACCAGGCTTCCAGCATCAGCGCGGCGCTTGCGTTCTACAGCGCCTTCTCGCTCGCGCCGCTGCTGGTCATCGCGGTGGCCGTGATCGGCTGGATCGTGGGGGCGCAATCCGCGGGCACGTTCGTCGATCAGCAGCTCCAGGCGTTGTTCGGCGCGACCACGGCGAAGCTCGTGGTGCAGGCCATGCACTCGGCACAGAAGACGCGGGGTATCTGGGCGACGATCGTGAGCGTCGTGACCTTGATCGTCGGCGCGAGCACGGTGTTCGGCGCGCTCGAGAGCGCGTTGAGGCAGGTCTGGGGCACGGGCATCGAGCAGTCGACGGGATGGCGCGGTTTCGTGCGCACGCGCATCGTGTCGTTCGGATTCATCCTGGCGGTGGGATTCCTGCTGCTGGTGTCGCTCACGATGACCACCGCCATCTCGGGCCTGCGTGGCTGGGTGGCGAATCGCTACGAGGGGATGGTCGCCGTGCTCGGCATGGTCGAGTTCGTGCTGTCGACCGCGCTCGGCACCGGGCTCATCGCGCTCATGTACCGCTATCTACCCGCGGTGCGGCTCGCGTGGCGGCACGTGCTCGTCGGCGCGCTGGTGACGACGCTTTTGTTCCAGGCGGGCCGTTGGGGAATCGGGCTCTACCTCGGACGCGCGACGCAGCCCAGCACTTTCGGCGCCGCGGCGTCGTTCGCCGCACTGCTGTTGTGGCTCTACTACTCCGCGCAGATCTTCCTGCTCGGCGCCGAGTTCACGGCGGTGCTCGGCGGGACGCGCGTCGAGAAGCGCAACGAGGCGCCGGTCAGGTCTCGTTGACTTCGATGCCGTCCTCGGCGTTTTTGTCCGGATCCAGCGGAGTCACCTGGGTGTTGTTCGCCAACGTCTCCGGCCGCGCGTCGTGTTTGCGCGCCGTCTTGGGAAAGTTCGGCTCGGGTGCGGGGTCACTGGCCGGAGGCGGGTCCTCGGGCTGTGAAGGTTCATCGATCGGGTTGGGGCTTTCGTTCATGCCGCCACCCTGCGCGCGCCGCTCCTTCTGGAGAAGTGGCGGCAGGCGCCACGCGTACGCCCCGGATGGCTGACCCGTGGCGCCCGATCTCCTACAGGGCCATCAACCGCAGGCGCTGGGCGGCGCGAACGTCATGCTGCCGTCCCAGCCAAGCTCCTTCATGCCAACTTCAGTCGAGAAGTAGCTCTCAGACACCGCGCCCTTGATGCGATCGAAAGCCTGGCGCGAGACATCCTCGTCCGGCAGCGCGGAAATCTTCGTGAGCAACGCCGCGGCCTGTTCGGCCGACAGCGACTTCCACGGCAGGGCATTCGCGGCGCGTGCTTCGCGTTCGAACGCGCCGATCGCCTGCATGAAGTGCTGTCGGGTGTCGAGCGATTCGACCGCGAGCAGGCGATCGAGGAATTCGGGAATCTTCGCCGCGCGCGAGCCGGGGACGATCTGCTCGCCGAGTGTCGCCAGCGTGTCGAAGGCATGTGGATCCAGAAACAGATGTCCCGACTCCGCGCCGCTCGCGGTCGAGTCTGCCGCCACCGCCGCTGCCTGATGCACGTGGCCCGTCGCCGCCGACGCGCTCGACGCGAACGCCGCGACGCCGACACCCGTCGCAAGTGATTGCAGCATCGCACGCCGACCGACGCGGAAATGTCGCAGGGGTCCGCCCGAATCCGAAACGTTGCTCATCACGATGTCCTTCTCGGCCGCGTTGACGCCGCAGTATAGTGCGGCTCATTCCACGTTTCAGGAGTGCGCATGCAGAAGCTGGCCCGCCCGCAAGAGTACGACGCGATCGTCGTGGGTTCGGGAGCCTCCGGAGGCTGGGCCGCCAAGCGCATGAGCGAAGCGGGCCTGCGCGTCGCGCTGGTCTGCGCCGGCCGCCCGCTCACCGATGGCGACTACCGCGAGCACGTGCAGCCCTACGAGCTCAAGTACCAGGCACGAGCCACCGACTACATCCGTCGCAAGCGTCCCGTGCAGAAGGACTGCTACGCCTGCACCGAGTACAACGAAAGCTGGTTCTGCAACGACATCGAAGAGCCGTACACCACGGCCGAGGGCAAGCCGTTTTCGTGGCAGGGCCGCATGCGTGTCACTGGCGGCCGCACCAATGTCTGGGGCCGGCACAGCTACCGTTTCTCGCAGCAGGACCTGAAGGGTTACTCCTTCGACGGCCACGGCATCGACTGGCCGCTCGACTACAAGGACCTCGTGCCCTACTACGAGCTCGTCGAAGACTATGTCGGCATCTCCGGCATGGTCGAGAACATTCCGGAGCTGCCCGACAGCAAGTTCATGCCGTCGATGCCGCTCACCTGCGTCGAAACGCAGGTCCGCAATTCGATCAAGGCGAAGTTCGGCCGCACCCTCACGATGGGCCGGCTCGCCAACATCACGCGCCCGATCAACGGGCGCTCGCCTTGCCACTATTGCGGCCCCTGCGAGCGCGGCTGCGTGACGCATTCCTATTTCAATGCGGCGTATACCACCGTCGCCGACGCGCTCAAGACCGGCAAGTGCACGCACATTCCGAACGCCATGGTCTACCAGGTCCTCATGGACAAGAAGACCCACAAGGCGAATGGCGTGTCGTACGTCGATCGCATCACGCGCGAGACGCGCGAGATCCGCGCACGCAGCGTGGTGTTGTGCGCGCAGTCGCTGGAATCGACGCGCATCCTGCTCAATTCGGCGCCCGGCGGCCTCGCCAACTCGAGCGGCGTGCTCGGTGAATACCTCATGGACCACATGTGGGTCGCCGGTGGCGCCGACGGTGAATTCCCCGACATGCCGGGCAAGCCGAGCCTGAACACCGCGCGCCGGCCCGGCGGACCGTACGTGGTCCGCTTCCGCAACACCATGAACGGGCCGCGTCACAAGGACTTCGTGCGTGGCTATGGTTTCCAGGGCGGCAGCCAGCTCGCCTTTCGCCTCGGCGCGCCCGGCTTCGGACAGGCTTACAAGGATGCCGTGAAGAACGGCCAGTGGACCATGAGCCTCGTCGGCTTCGGCGAGTGCCTGCCGTACAAACACAATCGCGTTTCGATCAACAAGAACGTCACCGACATCTTCGGCATCCCGGTGCTCCACATCGACATGGGCTGGGGCGAGAACGAGAAGACGATGATCCGCGACATGGCCGTGAGCGCGGGCGAGATGATGGAGGCGTCCGGCGCGAAGAACATCAGCACCTGGTTCCATGAAGATCGCGTGCCGGGTTACGGCATCCACGAGATGGGCGGCGCGCGCATGGGCAAGGATCCGAAGCAGTCCGTGCTCAACCAGTTCCAGCAGTCGCACGACATCAAGAACCTGTTCGTGATGGATGCGGCGGGATTCCCGTCCGGCGCCTGCCAGAACCCGACGCTCACCATCATGGCGATGGCCGTGCGCTCGACGGACTACCTGATGGGCGAGCTCAAGAAGCGCAACATCTAGGTCGCCGCGTGGCCAGCGAACGTCGCAGGATGTTGACAGGCATCGCGCTGGCGCATGCGTTGCTGGCGAGTGCCTGTGGCGGAGGCGGCGGTGGCGCCGCTTCGGCCGGCCACGCTCCTCCTCCGTCGACCGGCGTTCCGACACCCGCGCCGGTTCCAGCTCCGGCACCCGTGCCGGCGCCTGCTCCCGCACCGGCTCCGAGCCCCGCGCCGGATTGCCAGACGCGCGACATCTACACCTTGTGCGTCACGGTCCTGCAGGGAAACGTGAGTGCCACGACGATCGAGCGCCTGAAGGAGCAGTTCTTCATCGTCTATCCACTGCTCGTCGACCGGTTCAATCATGGAGCGCCGCTGGCGGTGGACTTCGTGATCGGCCCCTTGCAACCCATTGCCAACGCAGGCGGCAACAAGGTCACATATCAAGCCACGTATTTCACGCAGCATCCCGAGGACATCGGCGTCGTCGCGCACGAGCTCATGCACATCGTGCAGAACTATCTGTCGGCGCCGTCGTGGATCACGGAAGGCATCGCCGACTATGCGCGCTACTACTACGGCGCGAACAACGAGGCGGCGGGATGGATACTGCACCCGCCACAGCCGGGCGAAGGTTTTGGCGCCGGTTACCAGGTGACGGCGCGCTTCCTCATCTGGATCGAGGAGCGTTACGACGTCGCGCTCGTCGATGCGCTCGATGCGGACCTGCGCGATGGCGTGCTGGATTCCGGGATCTGGGTCTCGATGACCGGAAAGGCGCTCGGTGATCTGTGGAACGAATACGTCGCCGACCCGGCTCTCGAGGGGACCTGAGCAACCTCGAAGCTTGATGCACCGAATCTCGCGAGCCGCGATCGGCGCTCGCGGAGATCTCTCACACATCCACCTTGTACGAGAGCCCCACCTCGTCACCCGGCAGACCGCGAAAACCCCAGTTGTGTCGCGGCGTCTCGGTGATCGTCACCTCGATCTCGTTCGGCTTGCGGTCGCAGCGTTCGCCAATTCTCGCGAACAGCATGCGGATGAGGTTCTTCCTCGTCTCGATCGTCCGCCCCTCGAACATCGAGATCTCGATGATCGTGTAGCGCGGCGAAGCGGAAGCCGGAAAGTAGAAGTCTTCCGCCGCCATCGGGAAGAAGCGGTGCGCACGCTTGTCGGGCGGGAATTGAAGCGCGTCGACGACACAGGAGTGAATGACGTCCGAGAGGACTTTCTTCACGGGATCGAGGTGTTCGCGCAGACCGTAGATCTTCACTTGGGACACGGGCTCTCCTTCTGAGTCAGGCCCATATTACGGTGGCGGCCGTGCGCCGCAGGCTACTTGTATAACTTGAACCGGCCGCTGATCAGCGCCCAGGTGCCTTTGCGCGCACCCGTGATCTTGTGCAGCTGGTCTTCACTCGCCGCGACCACGCAATTGCGTCCACGACTCTTGGCGAGATAGAGCGCCTGGTCCGCCTGCTGGAAGGCCTCTTCGAAGCTCGAACCCGCAGGGGACATCGCCACACCGAAGCTCGCGGTCACGGCCAGCGGATCCTCGGGGATAAAATTGGTCTGCATGATGCGATGGCGCAGCTTCTCGGCGAGGTCCGAAGCCTTCGCGAGCGTCGCACCCGGACACACGAGGATGAACTCTTCGCCGCCCCAGCGACCGAGCCCGTCCGTGTAGCGGGTGTGCGATCGCAGGATCTCACCCACCGTCTGCAGCACGCGGTCACCCGCGTAATGACCGCGCTGGTCGTTGATCTTCTTGAAATGATCGAGATCGATGACGATCACGCTGGTCGGCAGATTGGCGAGTTGCAGCGAGGCGATGAACTGCTCGATGCCGTGGCGGTTCAGCACCTTCGTGAGCCCGTCGATGGTC
>DATEII010000200.1:0-4567 GCA_035279135.1 Steroidobacteraceae bacterium | reverse complement strand
GATATCCGCGGCCGCCACGGGCTGGATCCAGCCGAGGCCGTTGATGCCCGGAAAGTTCTCGCGCACGCCCACCGCATCCACGTAGGTGCGCCATTCGTCACGCGACACTTCGTTCGACCCCTGGATGAAGCCCGCCGCGCCGAGCAATGCTCCGCCGTACGAGGACAGGCGGTTCTGCAGCGCCTTCTCGCTCTCGATGGTCAGCGTCTCGAACTTGGCGGCGCCGTGGCGCTGGTTGTTCTCGATCGACGCCTTCCACAGGTAGAACGTGAGTCCCAGTGGCAGGAGCAGCAGCAACAGCGCCGCGAGCGGCAGCTGGCCGACATCCGAATCCCGCCACTTGAGCGTCTCGCGGCTGCCGGGGGCGAGCAGCACCAGCGGCATGAACACCAGCACGCCGAGCAGGTCGCCGGACCACCAGGCCAGCCAGTTCGCCGCAACGGCGGCGCCCGGCACGATGCCCAGCGTCGCGAGCGTGGTGACTCCGATGCTGGCCGCGATCACGCAGGTCACCGGCCCGCCGAGCGCGAGCAGCAGCACGATGTCGCGCAGCGTGTTGAGGCGCAGCGGCAGGCCGAGGAAACGCGCGATCAGCGCGCGGCCCACCAGCGCCTGCAGCGTCGAGCCGATGCCGATGGCGGCTGCCGCGAGCAGTTTGACGGAGAACCAGTCGGCCTCTGCGAACACGCCGGAGTTGTAGGCGTTCAGCAGCAGCGAGCCGGCCAGCACGCCGGGCCAGAGTCGCGCGCCGCCCACGATCAGCATGCCGAGCGCAATGCCCGATGGTGGCCAGATGATCGTGGCGTAACCCGGCGGCAGCGCCAGCAACAGGCCGAGCTTGCCGGTCAGCACATAGAGGAGAGTCAGGATGGCGAGGCGCGCGAAGTAGTTAGCCGTCATCGACTGCGATAAACCCTTAAGGAGGCCTCCCATGATCCTTGCTGCGACGCAACGCGGGCAGCGCCATCGGCGACCCACACATAGCCGTCGATGGGCCAATACGTTAGCGTGCCGACGATGGCGAGTCTCGACGACGACATCAACTCAGGCGCGGTCACGCGCCGCCTGCGCGCGCTGTCTGCCGACATGCCGCTGTGCGTGCTCGTGGTGGACGACGACGAACTCGAGCGGGCGCTGATCGCCGACCGGCTCGCGGAGCGCGGCATCAACACCCTGCAGGCCGCTGACGGCGCCGAGGCGCTCGCCATGCTGCAAGGCACGCCGGTGCAGGTGATCGTGGTCGACTGGCACATGCCGGTCATGGACGGTATCGAGTTCACCGAGCGGTTCCGTGCCGAATTGCCGGGCGATACCTACGTGATCATGCTGACCGCGCGCAAGGACGACTTCGATTTCGAACGCGGCTACCGTGCCGGCGTCGACGATTACCTCACCAAGGGCGTGCGCGAACCCGAGCTGATGGCGCGCATCCACGCCGGCATGAACACCTTCAGCCTGCGTACCCAGCTGCGCGAAGCACGCGCCGCTTTGCAACTGGCTGTCCGCGGCCGTGAAGGCAACTGAACACAACGCCGCCGAGGAATCGGCGATCACGCAGATCCAGCCCGCCCTGACCAGCATCCCGCTGCGCGTGCTCGTGGTCGACGATGACGACATCGCGCTCGAGCGCATGCGCGACCTGGTCACCGCGGCCGGCTACGAAGTCACCCTGGCGACCAGCGGCGCCGCCGCGCTGGCCTCACTGCGCACCGAGTTCTCTCCCATCGTGATCCTCGATCGCAGCATGCCCGGCATGGATGGCCTCGAGTTGTGCCGCAAGATCCGCGAGGGTGAATACCCCGGCTACGTGTACCTCATGTTGTGCACGGCCCACGACTCCGAGGATGAAATCCTCGGCGGACTGCGCGCCGGTGCCGACGACTACCTGAGCAAGCGCGCCTCGGGCACGCAGCTCATCGCGCGGCTGGCCACCGCGCGCCGCATCATCACGCTCGAGCAGTCGCTCAAACACGTCATCGAGGAACGGCGGCGCATGGCCATGACCGATGCGCTGACCGGCTGCTTCAACCGGCGCTACTTCATGAATCACTTGCGACGCGAGCTCAAGCGCACTCGGCGTGCGCACGGCGACCTGTCGCTCGCGGTGCTGGACATCGATCACTTCAAGCACATCAACGATCGCTTCGGCCATGCGGCGGGCGATGCCGTGCTGGTCGAGTTCGCGCGCCGCATGCAGGAGGCCCTGCCGCGCGAGACCGACTGGTGCGCCCGCCTGGGCGGCGAGGAATTCGCGATAGTGCTGCCTGAAACGCACCTGGCGGGCGCACAGGGAGTCGCGGAAGCCATGCGCCGGGCCGTGTCCGGTTCACCGGTGCGCACGGCGGCCGGCGCCATCGACGTGACCGTCAGCGTGGGCGTCAGCAGCGTGAGCCTGCTGAAGACCGAAGATGCCAGCGTCGAATTGCTGTTGCGTCGCGCGGATGACTGCCTGTATTTCAGCAAGCGGCACGGGCGCGATCGCGTCACCATCGATGGCGAGGCCAACGTGGACAAGCCGCTCAAGACTCTTCTCTACGTCGACGACGATCCGGACATCCGCGAGATCGTGCAGATGTCGCTGAGCCTCGACGGGCAGCTCAACGTCCTCACGAGCGACGGCGGCGAACGTGCGCTGCTCAAGATGCGCCTCGAACATCCGGATCTCGTGGTGCTCGACGTGATGATGCCGGGCATGGACGGACCGACTCTGCTGAAACGCATGCGACAGGATCCTGGTCTTGCGCAGATCCCGGTGATCTTCATGACGGCCAAGGCCAGCGCGGAGGAAACCGAACGCTTCCGCGAGCTGTCTGCCATTGGTGTGATCGCCAAGCCTTTCGATCCCATGGCATTGGGCGCCCAGGTGAGGGCGCTCTGGGAGGCCAAGTGAATTCGACATCCGAGGAGCGGGTCGCGGCTGCGCGTGCGCGCATGGCCGAGCTCAAGGAAAAATTCATCGAGCGCACGCACGGCGAGCTGCGGACCGTCCAGGGCAGCCTGGCCGCGCTCGAGGCGGGCGACACGTCCGCGCTCCACGCCATCGTGCAGCTCGCGCATCGCATGACCGGCACCGGCGCGACGCTCGGCCTCGAGGCCCTCAGCGAACGCGCCATGGAGGTCGAGCGGCTGGGCGAGACGGTGCCCGCGGGGACGGCGCCCGACGCCGCGACGCTCGCGCAGCTCCGCGCCGCGATCGACGCGCTCGGCGCGGAGCTCGAACGCACGCCGCGCGGCAGCTGATCACCTCACCAGAGGGCGGGTTTCGCCACCATCAGGTAGAACACCACGACCAGCGCCAGGAAGGCGACCACGCCCAATGCCACCCAAGCCTTGAGAAAGCTCCAGTACTGTGCGGGCAGGGCCTGGCCGGCGCGTGCCGCCGCCACCGCCATGTTGCGCATGCGGATCTGCATCCACACCACGGGCAGCCAGGCCGCGCCCGCCAGTAGATAGAGCGCGTACGACACCAGCAGCCACGGACTGTCGAGCGGGAAGCCCGCGATGTGCACCAGCCAGAGGCCGGTGATGGGCTGCAGGATCACGGTCGGCGTGGTGAACACCCAGTCCGCGATCACCACGTAACGCACCACGACGGCGATCACCGGCACGTCGCGCGTGCGGCTCGCGAAGAACATGTAGAACGCGGATCCGAGCCCGGTACCGAACAGCAGCGTCGATGAAAGGATGTGCAGCCATTTCACGGCCAGGTAGGTCATCGACGCTCCTCGAGTTGTTGCAGCAGAACCAGCAGAGCGAGGATCGGCAGGTTCTTGGCGATGGGCCCGAAGGGCTCCAGCCACAGGTGCGGCAGCTCGAAGCTGATGATCAGCGTATACACCAGCACCAGCGCGATCTGCGCCGACCACAACCCCCGCGGCCTTCGCGGCAGCAACGTGAGCAGGCCGAGCAGCAGGTCGAGCGCGGCCGAACCGAACAGCAGCAGCGGCGCGAGCGCCGCCGACACGCCGATGCTCCGCAGCAGCGCGAGGCTCTCCTGCACGGGATAGGGGCCCAGGGAAACGATGCCCGCGATGAGCCACATGGCCGCGACGCTGATCCGCAGCAGCGGTGCCAGCCATTGCAAGGCCGCCGCCGCGCGCCGCGATTCGCGCCGCGCCGGCGACACGAACCGCGCCACCGGCGTGATCGGCCGGCCTAACAACCGTTCGAGCGGCCCGGGCGGCCCGGTGTTGCCGCGCTCGAGCATGCCGAAGGTCTCGCGGTTCAGCAGCATCGAGGCGACGGAATCGCCGACACGCGCCGCCAGCGCCACGAGGCCGCGCGGCACCGGCAGGAAACGCGCGCGGCCGAAGCCGAGCGTCGCGCGCAGCTCGCCGAGGAACTCGCGCATCGTGAGTGCACGTGGGCCGACCACGGGCAACACGCAGTGCAGGGCAGCGGGAGATTCCGCCAGCCGCACCACGGCTTCGACCAGGTCGTCGATGTGCACGGGCTGCACGCGTTGTTCGCCGCGGCCGGGCAGCGGGATCAGCGGCAGGCTGGCCTGCGAGTCGAACATGCGGGCGCTGCTGCCGCCGGCGCCATAGACCAGCGAGGGCTGCACCAC
>DATEII010000199.1:0-13649 GCA_035279135.1 Steroidobacteraceae bacterium | reverse complement strand
TCGAGGAGGGCGCCTCGCCCGCGACGGTCAAGGCGCTGGAAGCGCGTGGCCACCACGTGAAGGTCGAGAACGACGGCGACTTCGGCGGTTGCCAGGCCATCCTGCGCGACGAGCACGGCGTGTACTTCGGCGCCTCCGAGTCCCGCAAGGACGGAGCTGCGCAGGGCTACTAGCGTTCCCGGGAACTATCGAGTGCGGTGCGGAAACTCACGTGTGTTGGCGCCGGCGATCCCGGAAGCACGAGCCTTGTTTACCGATTGCGAGTGCTCGGGCAGGAGATCAGGGGGTTTCGGGGCCGTCGGCGCCAACTCTCACTCGAGCTTGAACGCACTCACGCGGCCCATGAGGTCGGCCGCGTACACGGTTTTCCCGGCAATCAGCGGAGCTGCGACATAACCCCAGTACTGCCTGGCATCGATGACGTCCTGCGACGGCGGCTCGATGTGCATCCAGCGAACGACGCCACTGGCCCGATCCAGCGCCACCAGCGCGCCCGCGCGAAAGCCTGGATACGCGCCACTGCCTGAAACACCTGCGACGACGAAACGATCATTGACGGCCGTGCGTGGCCAGGCCCAGCCGGGAACCGCCGTCTTCCAGCGCAACTTGCCGCTGCGTCCGTCGATGGCATAGACGTGGGTGGCATCCGAGGATCCGGTGTAGACGATCCCGTCGCGTACCACGGGCGGCGATTCGATCCACGAGAACCAGTAGTAGTGTTTCCAGCGCTCGCGACCCGAAGCCGCATCCAGCGCGATGAGGTCGTAGCTGCGGCTGCCGACCAGCACCTGGTCGCCGTCGATCACGAGGTCGCCGGGTACCGCGAGCCTGGCATCGTAGGTCCAGCGCAACTTGCCGTCGGCCGCACCGAGCGCCTGCACCTTGCCCGCATAGTCCGCGATCAGCACCAGGTCCCGATACAAGGCCGGCGTCGCGGTCATGATGTCGCTGGCCGTGTACTTCCAGATCGTGGCGCCCGTCTTGATGTCGAGCGCATGAAGATTCTTGTCGCGGCTCGCGAAATACAACCGGCTGCCATCGCCGACGATGCCCGAGCCGTAACGGTCCCAGCGCGTCTTCTCGTCGGTGGGCGGCAGGCGGGGTGCGCTGACCTCGTCGGTCTTCACGCGCCAGATCTCCTGGCCACTCGAGTCGAGCCGCGCGGTGAAGCCGGCGTCGGAACTGACGTAGACGTTACCCTGGATGACGGCGGGCTCGCTGCGGATCGCGCCGCCGGCGTGGTACTTCCAGCGGGTGGCGCCGTCCTCGCCGATGGCGTGCAGCACGCCCGCGTCGGTGCCCACCAGCAGCAGCCGCTGCTCCGCATCGCGAGCCAGCCCCGCCCACACCGGGCTGCCAACCTCGACCGACCACAGTCGCGTGGGCTTGGGCGCTTTCCAGGTCGGCGGTGCGGGTTTGACCAGCGGCTCGCCGCGCTTGAACACGACCGGGATCGGATAGACCGGCACGGCGTCCTTGGGCAACACGCCGCTCAGCGTTTTCTGATTCGCGTCCCAGGTGAGCGGGAACGACAGCGGCTGCATGTCCACCTGGTTGCCCTTGATCGCGACCACGCCGAGCGAGACGTCATAGATCGCGATCGCGGGCAATGAGAGTTTGGCCATGGGTTTTCCATCGACCGTCTCGAAGTGGAGCGCGACATGCGAGCTCTCGCCCGCGAAGGAGGGATCCGCGGACCACCAACCGTCGAGCGTCGAAAAATCCAGCGCGGTTGTCTGGGCCTGGCTGACCGCGCTGAGCAGCGCGAGGAGGATGAACTTACGCATGCATGGATGTTACCGAGGCGGTCGTGACGACGGCCGCCCACCTCGCCGAGTGGAACTGGTTCCGAGGCAGGTCGTGAACCGCGGCTACTGGATCGCGGGTATCCCGAGGTAGATGGAATCCTCGGGCGTGCCGAAATCCGACGCCTTGGGCTTGCGCGTCGTGGCCGCGAGTTTTCCCGAGTGGATGTCGTCGAGCTTGGCGTGTGTCGCCTTGGCCGCGGCCACGAGCTCGGGGTAGGGCCGGTCGGTGACGTCGATCCAGCCGATGTTGTAGTTCTCGCCGTCGCGCCGCCCCGTGGCCGGCTGGTCGATCCACTGGTACCAGTGCGCGCCCACGATGGCCGGATGTTCGGCCGCGTGCTCGACGTAGTACGAATACGCGACGCCGCGTTCGGCCTGGCTCACGGTCTGCACCAGGCCCGGCGCAAGACCCCGCTCGGGCACGCCGAAATGGAATTCGCCGATGAGGATGGGTAGTTTGGTGATCGCGTACACGCGGTCGATGAAATCCTTCGGCGGCGCCCAGCGATACTTGTTCATGCTGTAGACGTCGAAGCCGCGCGCGAGTGCGATCACGTCGTCGGGCGGCGTGCCGCCGAAGCGGATGCCGAGGTTCATGTGGTTCGGGTCGGCGCGCCGTACGGCCGCGTTCACGATCTCGAGATAGCGCGTGAACGCCGCGTGCACCAGCTCCTTGCGTCTTGCAAGCCCGTCGCCGCGTGCCAGCTCGGCCCGGAAACGCTGCTGGAGCGCACTCGGCGGCCCGGCGAGCACGCGGTCGACGAGCTCGCTCTCGCGTGCGGGCCACGGCGGCTCGTTGCCGATGAAGTAGCCGATCATCCAGGGATCGGACTTTCGTTCGCCCAGCTGTTGCGCGGCCTCGCGCTCCACGCGCTGCGCGAAGGCCGGCGAGTACACGTCGGGCAGTCCCATGACGGCGCCTTCGACCTGCTGCCAGCCGCGCAGCGGATAGACGTAGGCCTGCCGCAGCGGCGTGCCGGCGAGCGCGTCATTGAGGTCCGTGCCGTAGGCGGTATTCAGTCCCCAGGCGCGCATGCGGCGCGCGGTGAGCTGCGCCGCGGGTGTGCGCCAGTCCGCACCGAAACGGCGGTCGAGGTTCGCCACGTAGAACGACACGGGGTCTCGCATCGGCTCGGGATCGGCCCCCGCCGCCGGGAACTGCGCGCGCGTGGGGATGCTGGCGAACAACTTGTCGCGGCCGATGATCTGCGTGCGTGGCGGTGGCGCGCCCGCGCCGTTCACGCCCGCCGACCAGAACCGGCAGCCCTCGGGATCCACGAACCACCAGCGATCGCCGATCTTCTCGACGCGGAAGAACCCGGTGCCCTTGCGTTTGCCCGCGGCAAAACCGCCGTAGCGGCAAGGCGCGACGCTGTTGCGCGGCGCGAGCATGCGCTGCTCGGCGCTCCAGTCGCGCACCAGCTCCTGGACGTCGTGCGCCTTGCCAGGCCAGTCGGCGTGCACGTACTGGCCGTATTCGTCGATCACCGGCGTCGCGCCGTCGAGCACGGCGTCGCCGGCGTCCGTCTTCGACAGGCTGACCTTGCGGAACTCGATGGTGGTGGCGTGGGCCGGGTAACGCATGGTCAGGCTCAGCGCGCGTACGTGTTCGATGGGGCCATGACCGCCAGCCTCGATGTTGATCCAGTAGCTGCTGCGCGGCTGGTTGACCGTGGAGGCGAGCTCGTCGGCGTCGCCGAGGCCCTGGCGATAGAAGCGCAACGGAATTGAGGCGCGCACCCACACATTCGCGAGCGGGTGGATGCGCTTGGAGATGGTTCCGGAGTCGCCGACCAGCCCCAGTTCGAATCGCTGACTGCTCGAAGCGCGGAATTCGACCACGAGGAATTCGAACTCCTTCCAGTTCCCGGGGAGACCCGGATCCAGGTCCGCGAGCGGCCACTGCACGGTCGCGACTTCGCCGGCAAACGTGGCCTTCTGCGGCGACGCGTGAGCGTTGACAAAGGTACCGGCCAGCGCCAACGCCAGCAGCCATGAAATCCGACTATGCATTTCCACCCCCGGGGACCGCGCGAGTCTATTCGAAGCAGAACGGGCGCGCGGCCGGGCCGGGCACGGCCGAAGCACCTCGTGGAAAACACGGATGGTAATTCACGTCCAGCTGCGCATCGCGTGCCCCGAGCCGCCGACCACGATGACACTCACGAGGAAAAAGCCGGTCGCGAGGCCGTGACCGTGAAAAATCGTCGCCCGGCACGGGGACAAGAATTTAGGGCGAACGGGTGGCGGCGAGCGCGAGCAGGGCGTTGCAATGACTCCACGGGGACAAGCCGCCGCGGGCATCGTGGCGACCCGTGCATTGCCGCGGGCAGTACATGCGTGATCCGTTCGTGCACGGGGGGCGCATGCGCCGTTCCCGTCTAACTTCTCACGGCGCCGGCTGGCTGACGCGGGAAAAACAGCATCCCCGTGACCCTTGTCTCCACCGGCCCTGCGGCGGACAGCGACGATTCTGGTTACCGGTGTCATTGGATCGCGACCCGGCGGCGTTCACTGGCGAGCAGCGAGGCTTTATTTCCGACATCACAGCGCTGTCCACCGGTAGACAAAAACGGGCCAGATCTCGGACATGAAGAGGCGCGCAGGAGACATGTCTCCGGACAACGAAAAAGTTTGACAGCCGTTTTTTCCCGGGTTTACCGTCCGCCGCCGTCGATACCGGCCTCTACAGGTCATGGAGTTCTTCGAGCGCATCGGTATCGGCGCAGCGCCGCCTGGCGGCGTTGCAGCAGGGGGATGGACCGCAGGCGACCGGGATGGGCGGCGCGGTTTGTCATTTCGCGCGAGGGGGTTCGGGCGATCCCGCCCGCACCAGATGGATTGACGAAACACTCAGACCAGATGGAGGCGTGATGACTACTTTTCGGAAACTACTGATCGGTGCGGCACTGCTCGCGGCAGCGGGGGCTGCCAACGCCGCGACCGATTACCCGTCGGGCTATACCAAGTGCGCCAAGGAGGGCTCCACGTGTTCGTTCACGGGTACCCGCTCGGTGGCCTACGGCAAGTCCGGCACGTTCGTGTACGCGACGCTGACCGGGCCGATCACCTGCCAGGCGTCCCTGTTCCCGGCGATCAATGTCGACAACCCGCGCTACTGCTCGTACTCGAACACCGGTTCGAGCAGCAGCAGTTCCAGCTCGAGCTCCAGCTCGTCGAGCTCCTCGAGCAGCAGCTCGTCCAGCAGCAGCAGCAGCAGCGGGAGTGGCGGCATCACCGGCGCCACCTGCAGCTCCACGGGGAGCCAGTCGATCAGCGCCACGGTGCGCGTGACCAGCGGCACCTACGACGGCGGTTGCAAGACCTTCAACCCCTCGGGTGATCTCGGCGACGGCAGCCAGGAAGAGGGCCAGGATCCGGCCTTCCGCGTGGAGAACGGCGCGACGTTGCGCAACGTCATCCTCGGCAACAACGGTGTCGACGGCGTGCATTTCTACAACGGCGGCAACCTGCAGAACTTCCGCTGGACCAACGTCGGCGAGGATGCGTTCACGATCAAGTCGTCGGGCACGGTGAACATCTCCGGCGTCACCGGTGTGAACGGCGAGGACAAGTTCGCGCAGATCAACGCGGCGTCCACGCTGAACATCTCGAACTGCGTGGTCGACAACATGGGCAAGTTCCTGCGCCAGAACGGTGGCACCACGTTCAAGATCACGGTCAACGCCGATCGTTGCCAGATCTCGAACATGAAGGAAGGCATCTTCCGCACCGACAGCTCGAGCAGTGTGGCCAAGCTGACCAACAGCCGCCTGCACAACTCGGGCTCGCTGTGCATCGGCTCGTGGGCCAGCTGCACGGGTTCGGGCAATACGAACTACTGATCAGTTCGAAGACTGCTCTCACAGGGATGGGAGGGCGTTTCGGCCGGGGGTGGCAACACCCCCGGCACCTTCGAGGCGACACATGGCGACACGGATTCCTGCCCGACAGGCAGCGCGCGAGGAAGAGCCGCTGCACGTGAACCGCAACCTGCTCATCGCGGGCGCGGTGATGATTGCCTGCGCGACGACCTGGTGGTCGATCGGCCGCGCTCCCGACGATGTCCCGGTCGAACGCGACACGCTCGCGGTTCTCGAGGCAGCGCACGATGCCAGTTTGCCCCCTTCGCCGCAGGAAGCGGATGACTCTCACGCGCAAGCCGCGGCAACGCGCGAGCTGACCGAATCCGAGGTGCAGTTCCAGCGCTACGTCGGCGACAAATACCGCTTGCTGTTCCGCGATGTCGACGGCGACGCGGCGATCTCTTTGCAGAACTCATTGCGCGAGCGCGAGCGCGTAGTGGCGCAGATCAACACCGCGAAGCAGACCAGCGATGCCGCGTTGCGCGCGACCTTGCCGTCGCTCGAAGCCAGCAAGGCCGACATCGACCGGCGCATCGGCGCGCTGCTGCCCGCCAGCGAGATCGGCGCCTTCGAGGCGCTCAAGGATTCGGACATCGAACGATTCCAGGTCGACGACTACGCGGCCGGCATCGAGAACGTCGCACCGCTGGCCGATGCCGACAAGCAATCCGTGCTCGCGACCAAGCTCGCGTACCGCGAGCGTTTCCGGCGCGTGCTCGCCGATTCGCGGCTCATGACCGGAGATCTCAATGCCGCCGAGCGACTGCTCGCGTTCCGCGAGGTGAGCCGCGCGCTCGAGGACTACCAGCAGAGCTACCTGCAGGAGGTGCGCCAGTACCTGTACGACGACGAACGATACGCATTGCTCGCCAACTACGAGAACACCGAGTACACCGCCGAGCTGGCCAGGCTGCGCAGCATCGCGGGCGTCGAGTAGCGGTCAGATCACGCCGGGAATGAAACGCCAGCGCACGCGCTGCATGTATTCGGCGTAGCCGTTCTGGCCCATGAGCAGGTGGCGCTCCTCGGTGATGGCACGCAGCACGTAGATCGTGGTCCAGCCGGCCATCGCGAACACCGAGTACAGGGCCGCGTGCAGATCGCCGCTCGCGAACCACACCGAGAACGCGGGCAGCGATCCGATCCACCACGCGAAGTTCTTGGCGGCGTACGCGGGATGGCGGACCACGGCATACGGGCCCCGGCTCACGATGCCGCGGTTGGTGAGATTGCTGGCCTTGAAGGCGAGCGCGATGGATGCCCAGGAATAGATAGTCATGGCCACCAGCAGCACGATGTTGGCGGTCAGGTGGACCCAGGTGTTTTCGAAGTACGGGAAATCGCTGCTCTGCCATTCGAGGAAGCGCCCCGTGAAATCATTGAAGGGCGGGTAACAGGCGAGGCATACGAACCAGCCGAAGAACGTGGGGTCGACGCTCCTGATGCGATTGCCCAGCGCCGGCACCTCGACGATGTAGCCCAGCGTGAACAGCAGCGTGTCGGCGAACAGGATGCACTGGAACAAGGCCCAGAACATCGAGGCATCGAACAGCGCGCGGCCGTGTTGTCCTGCGCGCACGCCATCGATGAGCTGCACCACCGCGCCTCCCATGTCCGCGAGATGGTTCAGGCACCAGTTGATCATGAGGGGCGCGAAGAAGAACTTGAGCAGCAATGCGAGCGTGGCGAGGCGCGCAGCCGGGGAGGGCGCGATGCGCAGTGGCAGATGCCAGGGCTGGCGCTGGCGGCGTGCGGCATGCGCGCGCGATTCGGGGCGGCGCAGCCGCAGCACCGTGAACCACAGGCCCTGCAGGAAGATGAAGGCCTTGGAATGCAACCACGGGTAGCTCGCGTAATAGGGCACCAGCACGATCACGTACAGCCCCATGAGCGCCAGCAACAACGTGTGCACGGTCAGCACGGCGTCGATGTCGAACATGCCGAACTGCCACTGTCCCTGCAGCGCGCGTCGATGAAAGCCGCTGACGTCCGCAATCACCCACCATGCGAGCGCGATGAAGCCGAGCGTCGATAGATAGTTGGCGGCGAAACGCCGGTTGAATATGCGGGCAATCATGTTAGCTAGCGGGATCTTCGCACGAGCCGCACGATGCGTTCACCCACCAGCACCAGGTCGCCACTGCCGGGCACCGCCAGCGCGCTCGTGAAATGGCGTGAGCTGTGCGTGGGTACCGCCTGCCAGCTGCGGCCGCCGTCGCTCGAGCGACGCAGCGTGCCCTGGCCGCCGACCAGCAGCAGGTGGTTCGTGCCGGGTTCGTGGAGTGCCTTGCGCAACACGCCGTCGGTGCCACCGGGCACCGCACGCCACGACATTCCATCGTCGGTCGAGCGCAGGATCGTGCCGTGCGCGCCGAAGCAAAGCAGTGCGCGTGACTTCGCGTCGCGCAGCATGCGCCGCAGCTCCTGGTTGGTGCCCGATGTCACCGGGTGCCAGCTGACTCCCACGTCCGTGGAGCGCAACAACGTGCCGTCCTGGCCCATGAGGAACAGCAGCGACTCCTCGGCGTAGCTGCCGTAGAGGTTTGCCTGCGTGCCGGTGTCGACGCGCGACCAGCTGCGCGCGCCGTCGGTACTGCGCGCAGCGGCGCCGGCCTTGCCGGCGATCAGCATCGTGCCGCTGGGCGCATGCACCGTGCCCTGCCAGAACGAGCCACCCTCGGGCACGTCCACCGGAACCGGGGTCCACTCGACGCCGCCGTCGCGCGACACCTGCAGCAGCCCGCGTGACTCCACGGCCACCATGAGATTGCGCGCGCGATCCACGAGCAGCCAGGGAAACGCGCGCTCCTGCTCGATGTCGCTCCAGTGGACCACCTGCCATGCGGTGGCGTCTGCATTCGAGCGCAGGATGTCGCCCGGCGGGCCCGCCGCGATCAGCGCGTCACCCGCCGGGTTCGGCATGAGCATGCGAAGGTCGGGCGGCGTGTTCATGTTCGGGTAGGCGACCGCGATCGGCCGCCAGCTGCGGCCGCCATCCGCCGAACGCAGCAGATCGCCGAGGCTGCCGCTCGCCACCAGCGCGCCATCCGCCGCCGCCGCGATTTCCCGCAGCGGCATCTCGAGCGCGCGGCGCCCGTAGCTCCAGTGCGCGCCCGAATCCGTCGAGCTAACTACCATGCCGCCGTTGCCGAAGGACACGAGCCGCCCGCCGGCGGCCAGCAGGCCCTTCAGGCCTTCGCGGACGTCGGCGGAGGCGCGTTGCCAGCGGTTGCCGCCGTCGGTGGAGCGCGCGAGGGTGCCGCCTTCGCCGACGGCCAGCAATGAATGGCTGGCCCCGTCGAAATGGATCGCTGAAAGATAGTTGCGCCGGCCGTCGAGCTCGATTCCGCCCAGCTCCCAGTTCTGGCCGTGATCCGTGGAGCGCAGTATGTCGCCGTTGTGTCCCACCAGCACGAGCGATCCATGCTCGGGATCGAAGGCCGCATCGGTCCAGAACGCCGTGCCCTGCGCCTGCAGCAGGTCCCAGCTGTAGCCGTCATCGGCGGACAGCAGGAACCGGCCGAGCGCACTGGTGGCGAGCAGCAGATCGCCGAAACGATGGAACGAGGTGATCGGGGTCACCGGGTCCGGCATGGAAATTTTCGTGACGTCCCAGCTGAGGCCGCCGTCGGCCGAGACACCGACCACGCCATCATCGCCACCGATCATGAGCTTCTGTGTCTTGGCGTCCACGAACGAGGTATGCAGCGCGCTCGTGAGGGGCGAGGGCAGCGGCTTCCAGCTCTTGCCCGAGTCCGTGGAACGCAGCAACCGGCCGCGCGCGCCGGCCGCGATCCACGCGGCGCTCGGGCCGTGGAAGCTCGCAGTCTCGAGATCGGCCGCGTCGGCATTGAGGACGGATTGCCAGCTGCGGCCCCCATCGGTCGAACGCAGGATCACGCCGCGGGCTCCCACGGCGACGAGCACGCTGCCGTCTATATTGGCCGCGATGCGCGCCAGGTCCGCTTCGCCGCGAGTGTCGGCATGCACCCAGGCGGCGCCATCCGGGGATCGCAGGATGGTGGCGTCGGTGCCCCAGAGCAGCAACCCGCCGCTTCCGGGCAACACGATCCCCCCGAGGATGTCCGCGTTGATCACCTGCGCGTCATACGCCGGCGCAGCCGCGCTCGCACGCCACGCGAGGCAGGCGAGGACGAACACCACCAATGGGCGCGGGAATCGCATGGCCCGCGAAGAATAACTTCGCCGGTGCCGCGCCGGGAACTTCAGTGGCTCAGCGGTAGCGCGATCGAGAACGTGGTGCCGATGCCGGGCTCGGAGGCACAGCGGATCTGCCCGCCGTGTGCATCGACGATGCCTTTGCCGATGTACAGCCCGAGGCCCGTGCCGGTCTTCTGGTGCTTTTTGCTGGCCGAGTAGTAAGGATCGAAGATGTGCGGCAGGTCGTCGGGCGCGATGCCGGGGCCGGTGTCCGAGATTTCGATCTGCGCGCTGCTGCCGCGCGTGCGGCTGGCCACGGTGATGCTGTCGCCAGCCTTGCAGAACTTCACCGCGTTGCCGATGAGATTCTGGAACAGCTGCATGAGGCGCGCACGGTCCGCCTCGGCACGCATGACGTCGGTGCCCGCGTCGTAGGAGAGCGTCAGGCCCTTGTCGCGCGCGGGCGTCTCGTGCTGCGTGACCGCTTCGCGCAGCACGTCGTTGATGACCACGGGCCGCGGATCGATCGAGAGCTTGCCCGACCGCAGGTTCGCCATGTCCATGAGGTCGCCGATCATGCGGTTCATGAGCTCGACGTTGCGCTTGATGCGTTCGTGTTGCTCGCGCACCTGCTGCGGCGTGAGGTTGTACTTGGGATTGAGCAGCATCGACGCCGTGGTGTGCACCACCGAGAGCGGCGTGCGCATGTCGTGCGAGACGATCGCGAGCACGTCATCACGCGCGCGCACCGCGGCCGCGAGCTGCTGGCGCTGGCGATGCATCTGGAAGAACACCTCGGCCTTCTGCCGCAGGATCTCCGGATTGATGGGCTTGAACAACACGTCGACCGCGCCGGACTCGTAGCCGCGGAACATCGGCAAAGGTTCGTGGGTGCTGGCGGTGATGAAAATGATCGGCACCGCCTTCGACCGTTCGGTGCCGCGCATGAGCTCCGCGAGCTCGAAGCCGTCCATGGTCGGCATGTGGATGTCGAGCAGCGCCAGCGCGAAATCGTGCACCAGCAGCAGCTCGAGCGCTTCCGGACCCGAGGTGGCCTTGTGGATTTCGCGATCCTCGCCGGCGAGCAACGCCTCGAGCGCGAGCAGGTTTTCCTCGACATCATCGACCAGCAGGCACTTGACCTTATCTTCCATTTTCAGAGCCCATCTTTCTTCTCCGCGCCTTCACCGTGCGCACGTAGCAGCTCGCCGAGCGATGCCGCATCCACTTCGAGGCTCTGCGGCACGGCCTCGAGGGCTGCCGCAGGCATCGCGATCATTTCGGCCGATTCGAGCGCCTGGACGGCGGTGATGCCGCCTGCGGCCGCGATGGCGCGCAAGCCGGCGGCGCCATCCGCATTCGCGCCCGACAGGATGACACCCAGGACACGATCTCCATAGGCCTCCGCGGCGCTCTCGAACAACACGTCGATGGCGGGCCGCGAATAGTGCACGCGCTCATCCAGCGACAAGGCGAAGGTGCGGCCCTTCTCTATCAGCAGGTGATAGTCGGGGGTCGCGAAGTAGATCGTTCCGCCGACGATGGGTTCCTTGTCTTCGGCCAACTTGACCTTGAGGTCGCCCGGCGTTGTAAAGATTTCAGTGAGCAGGTGCGGACCGTCGGCGGGCACATGTATCACGATCGCCGTCGCCGGGCCAAACGTCGCCGGCAGCCGACCGAGCACCTGGTGCAGCACTTCGATCGCGCCCGCGGAACCGCCGATGACCACGAGATCGACGCTGCGGGTCATGACTGTCCCTTGCGCCGGTAGATGCGTTCGGCGAGCGCGAATTCGGTGAAGTGCCCGGCGGCCTCGCTGAAGCGCAGACTCTCCTTGGAGCCGAGCCCGAGGAAGCCGCGGCTGATCAGCGCCTCGGCGAACAGGTTCAGCGCGCGATTCTGAAGTTCCTGGTCGAAGTAGATGAGCACGTTGCGGCAGGTGACCAGGTGCACCTCCGAGAACACATTGTCCGTCGCGAGGCTGTGATCCGAGAACGTGATCTTGCGACGCAGGGCCGGGTCCATGATCGCCGACTCGCCGGAGGCGTGGTAGTAGTCGGAGAGCGACGTGGTCGCGCCCGAGCGCCGGTGGTTCTCGGTGAAGCCGCGCAGCCGCGAGAGGCTGTAGACGCCGCTCACCGCGGCGCGCAGCGCCTGCGCGTTGATGTCGGTGCCATAGATGATCGACCGGTCCAGCAGGCCTTCTTCCTGCAGCAGGATGGCGAGTGAATAGGCTTCCTCGCCGGTGCTGCAGCCCGCGACCCACACCTTGATGGACGGGTAGGTAGCCAGCACCGGCAGAACCTGCGTGCGGATCACGCGGAAGAATTCCGGGTCGCGGAACATGTCGCTGACCTGCACGGTGAGGTATTGCAACAGCGCGGCGAACACCTCCGGCTCGTGCAGCACGCGCTCCTGCAGTCCCGAGAGCGAGGCGACCTCCAGGTTCTCGCAAGCCTGCGCCAGGCGCCGCTTGAGCGACGCCTTGGCGTACGACCGGAAATCGTAGTGGTACCGGTCGTAGATGGCTTCCAGCAGCAGCCGGATCTCGAGATCTATTTCGGCATCCATATGCGGATCAGCGACACCAGCTTGTCCACGTCGATGGGCTTGGTGATGTAGTCGTTCGCGCCGGCCGCGAGGCAGCGTTGCTGGTCGTCGGGCATGGCCTTGGCGGTCAACGCGATGATCGGCAGGTCACGCAGCTCGGGCTTCTTGCGGATCTCCTGCATGGCGGTGATGCCATCCATCTCCGGCATCATGATGTCCATGAGCACGATGTCGGGCACGGGCTTCGCGGCCAGGCGCGTGAGCGCTTCGCGCCCATTGCGCGCGATCACGATGTTGCCGCCCAGTGGCTCGAGCACGGATGAGAGCGCGAAGATGTTGCGCACGTCGTCCTCGACCACGAGGATGCGCCGGCCTTCGAAGGCCGCGTCGCGGCGGCGCGCTTCGGCGAGCATGCGCTGGCGGTCCGGCGGCAGCCGGCCTTCGACCTGGTGCAGGAACAGCGTGACTTCGTCGAGCAGCCGCTCGGGCGATTTCGCACCCTTGATGATGATCGAGCGCGAATACTTGCGCAGCTGCTGTTCTTCTTCGGTGGAGATCTGCCGGCCGGTGTAGACGATGACGGGCGGGAATGCGTACGCATCGTCGGCCGCCATGCGTTCCAGCAGCTCGTGGCCCGATGCGTCGGGCAGCGTGAGATCGAGCACCATGCAGTCGAAAGTGGTGCTGCGCAGCTGGTCGAGCGCCGAGGCGGCATTGTCCGCCGTGAGCACGCGCGTGGTGTCGCTCGCCAGCAGCTGCATGATGCTCTCGCGTTGCAACTCGTTGTCCTCGACCACGAGCACCGTGCGCTGCTCGCTCGCGAACTTGTCCTTGAGCGCCTGCAGCGCGGCGTGCAATTCCTCGCGATCGACGGGTTTGACCAGTGCGCCGGCCGCGCCCATTTCGCGCGCCGCGCGTGAATAGTCGCTGCCCGAGATCACCTGCACGGGTACGTGCCGCGTGAGCGGATTGTGTTTGAGGCGATCGAGCACCGTGAGGCCCGAGTGGTCCGGTAGTTTGACGTCGAGCACCACGGCGGCGAGGCGGAACTGCTGTGCCAGCTCCATGCCTTCGTCGGCGGTGGTGGCGAGCAGGCAGTCGAAGCCGAGCTCGTGCGCGAGGTCGTAGAGCACGCGCGCAAACAGCGGGTCGTCCTCGATGACCAGCAGCACGCGGCCGTCGTCCTCGAGGGTGGCACGGTCGTCGGGCAGCAGCGCGGGGCGGGTGGCCGCGCGCGGGGGTGTGGCCGCGTGCGCCGCCGGCG
>DATEII010000198.1:0-28852 GCA_035279135.1 Steroidobacteraceae bacterium | reverse complement strand
TGGCCATACTTGGCGCGGATCCGCCGGCAGGCTTCGTACCCATTGAGGCCCGGCATGCCGATGTCGAGCAGCACCACGTCGGGCGGTGACTCGGCGATCAGGTCGAGTCCCTGCTCGGCGGAGTAGGCCACGCGCACCAGGGCGCCGGCGAGCTCCACCAGCAGTCCCATCGAGTCGGCCGCGTCCTGGTTGTCATCGACGATCAGCACGCGCGTGCCCTGGATCGAGTCCGGCTGCTCGGCGGGCGGTTCGGCCACGTCCGGCGCCTGGCGCTGCGTGGGCAGCGTGATCACGAACTCACTACCGCGGTTGGTGCCCTCGCTGTACGCGACCAGCGTGCCGCCGTGCATCTCGACCAGCCGTCGGGCGATCGCGAGGCCGATGCCGAGACCGCCCTGGTGGCCGCGCATGCGCGTGCCCGATTGCGCGAACAGGTCGAACACGCGCGGCAGCTGGTCGGCTTCGATGCCGATGCCGGTGTCGGCGATGCTGATGACCAGTCGTGACGACCCCTGCACGCGGGCCAGGTGCGTGGACAGCCGGACCTTGCCGCCGGGCGGCGTGAACTTGCTGGCGTTCTGCAGGATGTTGGCGATCACCTGCGAGACGCGCGTAGGGTCGATGTCCAGCGTCACCTGCGGCTCCGCGACATCGAGCGTGAGCTCGAGATGCGCCGCATCGAGCGCGGCGCGCGTGGTTTCGACGGCGCTCGAAACCACCGCGGACAACTCCACGCGCTGGTACTTGAGCTCGATCTTGCCGGCCGAGATGCGCGCCACGTCGAGCAGGTCATCGATGAGCCGCACCATGTGGCTGATCTGGCGCTCCATCATCGGTCGCACCGAGTCGACGAGGTGCGGATGCGCCTGCGCGTTCTTCAGCAGCTCGATGCCATTGCGGATGGGAACCAGCGGGTTGCGCAGCTCGTGTGCGAGCACCGCGATGAACTCGTCCTTGTGGCGGTCGGATTCGCGCAATTCCTGCTCGCGCTGGCGAAGCTCGGCTTCGCCCTGGATTCGTTCGATGAGATCCGCCGCCTGGCGTGCCAGCAGGTCGAGGAACCGCAGCTCGCGCTCGGACATCTCGTGGCGACTCTTCCAGTGCGTGGAGAACATGCCGAGAATCCGTCCGGAGCGGCTGATCAGCGGCGTCGACTGTCCGCACCGGAAACCGAAGTCGAAATGCTTGCGCAGGGTGCCGTCCGGATCGGGCAGCGAAGGATCGTCGAAGATGGTGAAGCTGCGCGCGCCGGTCGTGAGCGCGATGCCGCTGGGTGAGCTGGAGCTGGCGTCCACGCGCTCGAATTGCGACCAGAGCGCCTGCTCGATGCCGCGCGTAGCCGCGAAGTACAGCGTGCGCGAAGTTTCGTCGAGCAGCTGGATGGTGCCGCCTTCGGCCTGTGCGATCTCCATGGCCACGCCGAGGATGGCCTCGTAGAGCTGGCGCGGGTCGTCGCCGGCGAGCTGCTGGGCGCCGAGATCGCGCAGCAGGCGCGTGTCCCGCAATTCGTCGGCGAGCGCGGCCTCGATGCGCTTGCGCTCGGTGATGTCGTGCACCACCGAGACGGATCCGATGACCGCGCCGCCGTTGTCGCGGACCGGTGCCGAGCTCACCTGGCGATGGCGCAGTTGCCCGGTGCGGGGAATGCGTACCACCTGTTCTTCGTCGCGGACGACTTCGCCGCGCAGTGCGCGCAGTGGCGGTGCTTCCTCGACCGGGCGCGGCGTGCCATCGGGCCGCAGGATTTCCAGCTTCGCGACGATGTCCTCGACGCGCACGCCGTTGATGGTGTCGTGCCCGAACTCGCGCATCGCGGCCGGGTTCGCATAGGTGTAGCGCTGTTCGGTGTCGGTGAAGTAGACCTCTTCGGTCATGGCGTTGAGCACCGCGCTCAGCCATTCCTTCTCGGCGCTCTCGGCGCGGAAGCGGCGTTCGACCTCGCGCATGGCGCCCGTGCGCAGCGTGATGTCGCTGCCCGATGCGACCACGGTCTTGTCGTCGATCGCGTAGATGCAGGACTGGAAGTGGCGGCCGCGGGCTTCCTGTTCGTAACGTTGCGGCGTGCCGGTTTCGAGCGCGCGCAGGCACATGCGCTGCAGGCCTTCGGCGCGCTCTTCCCACAGATCGCGCAGCGTGCGGCCGACGATTTCCTCGTGCGTGCGACCCAGCAGGGTCAGCGCATTGCGGTTCGCGTCGCGGTAGATCCAGTCGACGATCTGGCCGGACGCATCACGCCCGGCCTCGAGGATCACCGTCATCTCGGCGGGATGCTCGAACACCGCGCGATAACGCCGCTCGCGTTCGCGCCGCAGGTCTTCGTTGGATTCCTGGGTGCGGCTGCGCTCGGTCTCGAGCAGGACACGCGCGTGCTCCAGCTCGCGGTTGAGGCCTTCGAGCTCGGCGCGGCGCTTGTAGAGCTCGACCAGCAGCGCCACCTTGCTGCGCAGGATCTCGGGCACCAGCGGCACCGAAATGTAGTCGACGGCGCCGACCTCGTAACCCTTGAGCTGGTCGATCTGGCTGACTTCGAGCCCGGTCACGAAGATGATCGGGGTGTGCTCGAAACGCGGATGCTGGCGGATCAGGCTCGCGGTCTCGAAGCCGTCCATGTCCGGCATCATCACGTCGAGCAGGATCACGGCGAAGGATTGCCTGAGCAGCTTGTCGAGCGCGTCCTTGCCGCTCGTGGCGCGAACGCAATGCACGCCGACGCCGTCGAGGATGGATTCGTAGGTCAGCAACCGCGCGGGCTGGTCGTCCACCAGCAGGACGTGGGGCAATGCCAGCTCAGGCTCGCGCGCCGGCGCGCGATTCGCAGTCGCATTCTTTTTATTGTCGACCTCGCTCACGAGGCGCGAAGAGTATCAGGGCGTCGGGGGCCAGTGAGATGAAGTAGGTAGACTCCTACATCCTGCAGGCACTATCGGACATTGATCTCGAGCCGGTCGAGGTACTCCTCGATATTGTGAAATGCGTCGTCGCCGATCTCGGCGGTGTCGCGAAGTTTCACGAGCGCGCGGCGCTGTGCCTCCACGATGCGCGCGCGCAGGCGATTGCGTGCTTCGCGGGCAGTGGCGTGGGGCGCGTCGATCTCGGCGACCTCGGTGGTGATGAACTCATCGCGGAGCGCGCGCGAGGTATCGGAATCGTCGTCGTCGAGGATCTCGAGCGCGACCAGCGCGAGCACGTCCTGGGCCACGCGCACCTCGCGCGAGACGGTGCCGTCGTCGGAAAGTCCCAGCGACAGGATCAGCGGCCGCAAGGTGAGTCCCTGCAGCACCAGCGTGCCGACCACCACGCAGAAGGCGCATAGCAGCGCCAGGTCGCGATGCGGAAATCCCGCGGGCAGCGCATAGGCCGTGGCCAGGGTCACGATGCCACGCATGCCGGCCCAGCCCACGACCGTGCTGCCCGCGATCGAGGGCACGAAGGTGCCGGGCCATCGCCCGCCGCCGAACAGCCGGAACTTCCAGTTCGCGAGCCGGTTGTAGAGCAACACCCAGGCGAGGCGCACGAAGACGGCCGTGCCCAGCACCGCGGCCGCGATCTGCAGGTAGTGATTGCGCTCGGCCGGCAGCAAGGATTCGAAGATCGGCCGCAGCTGCAGCCCGATGAGTACGAAGGCCAGCACGTTGAGCACGAACACCACGGTTTCCCAGACCGCGTATGAAGGCACGCGGATGCGCGCCGGCGTGCTTTCGGCCGTGATGCGCGATGACGTGATCGCAAAGGCCACGATGGTCACGATGGGCGACAGGCCGATCTCGTCGGCAAGGATCCAGACGCCGAACGTGGTCGCGAATTGCAGCACGATGGCGCTCGGCACGTCGCAGAACTTGCGGATGATGATGCGCGACAGGTGCGCGAGCGCGAAACCGAGCAGGCCACCCGCGAGCATCGCCACCGACAGCACGGCGGCGCCCGACCCCGAAAACGTGCTGCCCATCGCGACCGCCACGGCCACGCGGTAGGTGAGCAGTGCCGTGGCATCGTTGAGCAGGCTCTCGCCCTCGATGATGACCTGCACGCGGTGCGGGATGTTCAGCCGCCGCATCACCGCCGAGGCCGCGACCGCATCGGGCGGCGCCACGATCGCACCGATGGCGATGGCGGCGGCCCAGGACATGTCGGGCATCATGTAGCGCACCACCCAGGCCACCGCGACAGTAGTGAGGCCGACCGCGATGACCACCAGCGACATGACCGGGATCCAGTAGCGCTTGAGGTCGCGCCACGATGTGTCGAACGCGGCATCGAGCAGCGCCGGTGCAACGAACAACGCCAGAGTCAGGTGCGGATCCAGGTTGAAGCTCGGCGCATTGGGCACGAACGCCAGCGCGGTGCCGCCCAGGGCGAGCAGGGATGGATAGGGGAGCTGGAAATAACGTGCGCAAGCCGTGAGCAACACGGCGCAGACCAGCAGGACAAGCAGCGACTGGAAGAGGAGCATGTGTAGAGTCTATCCGGTCGGCGGTCACCTACAGCCACAACAACCCGAAGGCGGCAGGGTCGGCAGATGAACTGGGCGCGCAACCGTTGGGTCTTCGGCGGTGTCGCACTGGCCTACGCGGCCGGTCTGCTCGTGATTTTGCCCTGGGCCAGCCAGCCCGGTTACTCCGCGCCTTCGCTGATGGGTGTTTACGGCGTGAGCATCTGCATCGCGGATGTCTGCACCGTGGTGCTGCTGCTACGGCTCTACCTGCGGGAAGGTACACCGCATCTGCTGGCGTTCGCGGCGTCGTATGCAGTGAGTGCGCTGCTGGTGATCGCGCACGCGCTGAGCTTTCCGGGCGCGTTCGGCCATTCGCAGGTCGTCGGCCACGAGACCACGAGCATCATCACGTTCCTGGTCTGGCGCATCACCTGCGCCGTGTTGCTGCTGGTGGGCATCGTGCTCGGCCTGCGACCGATTCCGGCGGTGGCTCCCGCACGCCGCGTGGCGCAGACCTTGCTGGTGGTCGCAGGCACCGTGGTGATGACGGCGGCGTCGTTCGCCGCGGCGCTGTATGGGCACATGGCACCGATGCAGGGCGACACGTTCACGTCCGCGACCGTCATCGTGAGCTGGATCGCGGCGGGCCTGAGCGCGGCGGCCGTTTTCGTCGTGTTCACCTCGCAGGCCGAGCGGCCCATCCTCGCCTGGGTCGCGCTGGTGGCGACCGCCAGCCTCACCGACATGATCCTGAGCACCGCGGCCGGCTCGCGTTACACGCTGGGCTGGTATGTTGCTCGCTCGAGCAGCGTGGTGTCGGCCTACATGCTGCTCGCGTACCTGTCGGTCGAGTTCGCACGCGAGCTGCGCGCGCGGCGTGAACCCGCGCGGCAGTTCGTGTACTTCGCGGCGGTCGCGCTGTCGATCTGCGCGGTGCTGCTGCGGTACCTCATGATGCCGTGGCTGGGCGATGGTTTTCCGTATGCCACGCTGTTCGGAGCGGTGGCCATCGCGGTGTGGATGGGCGGCTGGGGCCCGGGCGTGCTGACCGCCGTGCTGAGCTTCGTGCTCACGAATTACTTCATCCAGCTGCCGTTCATGGGCTTCGCGCTCGACGCGGCGCGCGACTGGCTGGCGCTGATCCTGTACGCCCTTTCGTGCGCGCTGATCATCTCGCTCGGACACCAGATGCGCACCGCGCGCGAGCGGTCGCGCCGCGCGGAAGAGCAGTTCCGTGGCTCGCAGGAAGCCGCCATCCAGGGTTACAGCATGTTGCGCGCCGTCCGTGACATGACGGGCGACGTGGCGGATTTCACTTTCGAATACATCAATCCGCGCGGCGCGGAGCTCGCGAATCTCCCGCCGCAGGAACTGATCGGGCGCCGGCTCAGCGACGTGTTGCCGGGCGCGCGGCACACCCGCTTGTTCGAGCGCCTCGAGGCCGTCCAGAAGACCGGCGAGCCCACCGAGTTCGAGGAGCACTACGACGCGGACGGCGGCAGCCGCTGGTTCCGCACCATGGTCGTGAAGGTGGGCGACCGGATCGCCGTGTCCTTCTTCGAGGTCTCGCAGAACAAGGCGCTCGAGCGCGAGCTGGCGGACCGTGCGCAGCAGCTCGAACGCGCCGACTACAACAAGGGCCGGTTCCTCGCCACGCTGTCGCACGAGCTGCGCAATCCACTCGCGCCGTTGCGCAACGGCCTCGCGGTGCTGCGCCACCGGCTGGGCCGCGACGATTCCGAGCTGCTCCAGATGATGGACCGGCAGCTCAGCCAGCTGGTGCGGCTGGTCGACGACCTGCTCGACGTGAGCCGCATCGACCGGGGCAAGATCGAGCTGCGTCGCGAGCGGGTCGGCGTCGAGCAGTTCATCAACTCGGCCGTCGAAACTGCGCGCCCGTTGCTCGAAGCCCGGATCCACGCGTTCGTGGTGCATCCGCTGCCGCAGGGGCTGTACGTGGAGGGTGATCCGGTGCGGCTTGCGCAGATCGTGTCGAACATCCTGATCAATGCCGCGAAGTTCACGCCGTCCGGTGGCCGCATCGAGCTCGGCGCCATGGCGACCGGCACGAATGTCGAGATCCGCATCACCGACAATGGCGTGGGCATCGATGCGGCGCAGCTGCAATCGGTGTTCGAGATCTTCGTGCAGCTCGAGGCCAACAAGGCGCAGAGCGCCGGCGGGCTCGGCCTGGGTCTCGCGCTGGTGAAGTCGCTGGTCGAGTTGCACCATGGCAGCGTGCGCGCGCAAAGCGCCGGGCCCGGCCGCGGCGCCGAATTCATCGTGAGCTTGCCGCTGGTCGCGCGCGCCGAGAATCGCGTGCTGCCGGCATCGGCCGGTCCGCGCCGCGGCAACGGCGGCAACCGGATCCTCGTCGTCGACGACAACGAAGATGCGGCGCAGACGTTGGGAGCGTTGCTGCGCGGCAGCGGTCACGACGTGCGCGTGTTCATCGACTCGATCCAGGCGCTCGAGGCCGCGCGTGCGCATCCGCCCGACGTGGCCTTCGTGGACCTGAGCATGCCGCGCCTGGATGGCCTCGAGTTCGCGCGCCGGGTGCGCCGCGAGTCCTGGGGATCGCGGGTGCGCCTGGTCGCGGTGACCGGCATGGGCCGTGAGAGTGACGTGCGCCAGGCCCTGGATGCGGGCTTCGATGCGCATCTGACCAAGCCCGCGGATCCTGACAAACTACTGGCACTGGCGGCCGTGGACGACGAACCCGACGTTGCCGTCAGTCATTGAACATGAAGGAGCACGCCATGCAGCAGCGAAAACTCGGCCGGGAAGGCCTCGAAGTGTCGGCACTCGGTCTCGGCTGCATGGGCCTCAGCCATGCCTACGGACCGGCGATGGACGCTGGCGAAGCCATCCGGCTCATCCGTACCGCGGTGGAACGCGGCGTCACGTTCTTCGACACGGCCGAGATCTATGGGCCATACAGCAACGAGTTGCTGGTGGGTGAGGCGCTCGAGCCGTTCAAGGGCCGCGTGCGCATCGCCACCAAGTTCGGATTCCGTATCGACGAGCAGGGCAGGCAGCAGGCGGGGCTCAACAGTCAGCCGGCGCACATCCGCGCGGTGGCGGAGGCGTCGCTCGAACGGCTGCGCGTCGAGACCATCGACCTGTTCTACCAGCACCGCGTGGATCCCGATGTACCCATCGAAGAAGTCGCGGGCACCGTGCGCGAGCTCATCCGCGAGGGCAAGGTGCGGCACTTCGGCCTCTCGGAGGCCAGCGCCGCCGACGTGCGCCGCGCGCATGCCGTGCAACCCGTGACTGCGTTGCAGAGCGAATACTCGCTCTGGTGGCGCGAGCCCGAGGAGGAGATCCTGCCGATGCTCGAGGAACTGGGCATCGGCTTCGTGCCGTTCAGCCCGCTCGGCCGCGGCTTTCTCACCGGCAAGATCGACGAGTCCACGCAGTTCGACAGCTCGGACTTCCGCAACCGCCTGCCGCGTTTTTCACCCGAGGCGCGCAAGGCCAACCAGTCGCTGGTCGACGTGCTCGGTGAACTGGCGGCACGGAAACAGGTGACCCCGGCGCAGCTGGCGCTCGCGTGGCTGCTGGCGCAGAAGCCGTGGATCGTGCCCATTCCGGGCACCACCAAGCTCAAGCGCCTCGAGGAGAACCTCGGCGCGGCGAACGTCGAGCTGGACGCGAACGACCTGGAGCAGATCGACGCCGCGGCCGGCAGCGTGCAGGTGCAGGGCGCGCGTTATCCCGAGGATCTGTCGCGACAGATCAGCCGTTGAGTCAGGCGAGCGCGGGCAGCACGAATGCGAACAACCCGCCGAGGGCGTAACTGCCCAGCGCGACCCAGTACAAGCCCGCGCTGATGCGGCGCAGCCGCGTGCAGCTGCGAGCCGCAACCGGATCCACCGGGCAGGGCAGGCTGCGGGCGTGCCAGATCATCGCGCCCGCCGCGATCAGCAGCACACCCGCGATGCCGAATACCCATACCTTGTGCTCGGAGAGCCAGACGAGCTGCGGCACCGCGGACACGAGGCCCACGAGCACCGCGCCCGCGCCCAGCGACACCAGCACGGCCGGCAACACGCAGCACACCAGCGTGGCGCTGCTCGCGAGCAGCGTGCCCAGCGCCACGCCGACATTGCGTTGATGCGGATCGATCACTTCTTCTCCTGCCTGAGCTCCGCGCGGATCTGGTCCAGCGATCGCCGCGTGCGCTCGATGCCCTTCACATCGTAACCCGAGTCGGTGAGCGCCCGGGTGAGCTCGGCGTCCGGAATGTCCTGGCCTTCGTGCGTGGAAATGGCCACCAGCTTGTGCTCGAGGCTCACCACCACGTCCGAGGTCGCGGGATTCTTGCGCAGGGTCTTCTCGATGCCCTGGGCGCAGAAGCCGCACACCAGTCCATACACTTTCATCTCGATGGTGCCCGCATTCGCGACGCCCGTGAGCAACGCGAGCGTGCAGAAAATCAGCTTTCTCATGTATTCACTCCAATTCAGAAATTGACCATGGCCATGGCCTGAAGCTTGCCTTCATCGGTCACACCGGCCTCGATCCATGCGCCGCGCTTGAACAGGCGCAGCAGCAGTGCCCATTCAGTGCCGTCGTGGATGCCGCCCGTGTACTGGCGGCCCTGCAGGACGAACCAGGTGGCCAGTGAGTCGAAGTCGTGTTTGTAGGGGGCGAGGCCCAGCTGCAGCGTGTCGGTGCGATGCGAAAATGCATCGGCTCGCTGCAGGTCGGTTTTCAACGAGGCGTAGATGCGGCGTGTCTCGTAGTCGATCTGCGCGCCGGCATTGGCCGCGAACTGATGTTCATCGAGCTCGCTCACGTAGGCCTGGCCGGCGCCGCCCCACACGAACACGTTCGCCTGCGCGTCTTCCAGGTTCCAGCGCTTGACGAGGTAGTTGGCCCGCGCATACGTGATCTCCCGCCGCCGGTGGTCGATGTCACTCTCGAGCTCGAGATGACCGCCGCCCAGCGACAGGAAATACTTCGGTGCGTAGAACACCTGCGCCTCGGTCATGGTGCCGGCGCCGTATTCGGCCATGACGGTCGTGCCATGCGAGAAGGCAATCGGCTTGGCTTCAGCCAGCGTGCCTGCACCCGCAAGCACGCAGCCCGCGAACGCGATACGAAACAGGTTCATGGGAACCCTCCAACGTCGATCTTCGAAGCGGTCGCTGGGACCGCGCCCCACTGCGGATCAGGCGATCGGTGGAGGCTTGAGCGGCGGGTCGGCGAGGGTGGTTTGATAGTCCGGGAATTCGACGAACGCGGCGACGCGCGATGGCGTGACCACGACTTCAATCACACTGGGCGCGACGGCCGCGGCCAGTGAACACATCACGAGGCAGTCCTTCATCGAACCGGAATCGTCGGGGCAGCAGGGGCAGCCTTTCTCGTGATGCACTGCGAACATCTCGTTGCAGTGCGCGTGACTGCCGGCCGGTGTCGAAGTCTGCGCGCTCGCCATGCCCGGCCACCCCAACAACAGCTGCGCCGCGATGACGAGCAACGCGACGGGCTTGGACAGGCGATTCAGCAGGCGACGCACGCGCCGACCTTAGGCCATCGGCGCCAGCGGCGCCAGTAGGTCAGTCGGCAGTTATGTGAACGCGCGCGCCCGCCACCGTGGATTCCACCAGTTCCAGCGTGAAATCGGCCTCGCCGGGACCGGCCTTGACCAGCAGCTTGCCGCCGACCACCTCGCTCTTGAAGCGCTTCTTGGGCAGCTGCGACTTGCAGGCGTCACCGAGGTCGCGCGTGATGAACAACTCGCCGCGACCTTGCTTGATGTCCGCGTCGATGGTGATCGCCTCGCCTTCGTGTGGCGTCAGGCGGAGTTGCACGTGGCCGTCGCTGGTGGCGGCGCCATTGATCTCGACGTGCCACCGGGCGGCGGGGGCGGGAGCGTCGGCCGCGAACGCCGCGCCCGCGATGAGGAACATGAGGCTCAGAATCGTGTAGCGCATCAGACCAGTCCCCTCTCTCGGAGTTCTTCTTTGAAGAAGGCATAGAAGATAGGCGCGGCGATCAGTCCCGGGATGCCGAACGCGGCCTCCATGACCAGCATCGCGATCAGCAGCTCCCAGGCGCGCGCATTGATGTGCGACCCGATGATGCGCGCGTTCAGGAAATATTCGAGCTTGTGGATGCCGATCAGGAAGGCGAGCGACGCCACGGCCACGGGCACGCCGCGGCTCAGACACACCACCACGATGGCCGTGTTGGAAATCAGGTTACCGACGATGGGCATCAGCCCCACGATGAAGGTGAGCGCCACCAGTGTCTTCACGAGCGGCAGGTCGACACCGAACAGCCGCAGCACCACGTCGAGATACAGCCACGTGAAGAACGTGTTGATCAGCGAGATGTAGAACTGCGCGAACACCACGCGCTGGAACGATGTGGCGAGCCGCGCGGCATGGCGCACGATCTCCTCGCTGAGCGGGCGCCGCTCGTGCGGGCTCGCGGCCTTCTGCATCGAGACCAGCGCACCGATGATCATGCCCATGAGCACGTGCACCAGCGTGCGGCTGATGCCGCGACCGGCGAGCTGCAGGGACTCGGAGTTGTCGCGCAGCCAGGCGGCGATGGTGTTCTGCAGCGTGGCCGTGTCGCCGGGTATATAACCGCGCAAGCCCTCGGGCAGGATGGCGCGCGCGTCTTCGATGATCTGCGCCATCTTCTGCATGAGCAGCGGCACGCTCTCGCCGCTGTGACGCAGCAGCGCCACGATGCCGACGCCGAGTCCCACGAGCGCGGCGATCACGGCCGACGCAATCAGCGTGACGGCGAGTACGCGCGGCCCGTCGCGGCCCAGCGCACGCAACCGCAGCCAGGGCGTGAGCACGTCGACCAGTTTGAAGACCAGCAGTCCCGCGAGCAGCGATGACAGCAGGTGCAGCTCGATGATGAGGCCGAGGATGAGCGCGGCGACCAGCCACGCGGCAATGTCGCCGCGCGTGACCGGACGGGGGAGAGGTTCGGTCATCGGTTGTTTGGACGGTGATTCAAGCCGTCACAGGATGGCGTTGCAGCGCCCGAACATCAACTCGGGATGTAAGGACCCCCGGTTTCACCCCGTCCCCATGCGGGCATGGGCGCATCGCCCGGCGACGAAGTCGGCCACACGGTGGGCATGTCCCGGGCGTCCGGGCAAACACCGCGGTGGTGAAGCCGCCAATGAAAACGCCACCACTGCCGCGGCAATGGTGGCGTTCGCAGCGTCTTAGAGTCAGGCGGACTTCTTGACCGGACCGGCTTCGAGCACCTTCTTCATGCGCTCGATGCACTTCTCGAGCGTCGCCATGCTGGTGGCGAACGATGCGCGGAAATGCCCCGGCGCGCCGAACGCGGAGCCCGGCACCACGGCGACGCCCGCGTCATTGATGAGCATTTCGGCGAAGGCGCTGTCGTCCTTGCAGCCGAACGCCATCATCGCCGCCGAGCAATCGGCCCAGGCGTAGAACGCGCCGGCCGCGGGCAACGCGACGATGCCCGGTAGTTTGTTGAGCGCACCGATGAAGTAGTCGTGGCGCTTCTTGAACTCGGCGTTCATGGCGGCGACCGGCGCCTGGTCACCCACGAGCGCGGCCAGCGCGGCCTTCTGCGTGATCGAAGACGCGTTGCTGGTGCTCTGGCCCTGGATCGTCGACATGGCGTTCACGATCTCCTTCGGGCCGCCGCAGTAGCCGAGGCGCCAGCCGGTCATCGCGTACGACTTCGAGACGCCGTTGATGGTGACCGTGCGGTCGTAGAGCTCCGGCGCGGCCGTGAGCAGCGAGCAGAACGGTTCGCTGCCCCACCAGATCTTCTCGTACATGTCGTCGGTGCCGATGATCACGCGCGGGTGCTGCAGCAGCACGTCGGCGAGCGCGCGCCACTCGGCACGCGTGTACGCGGCGCCCGTGGGGTTGCAGGGCGAGTTGATCAGCAGCAGGCGCGTCTTCGGCGTGATGGACGCTTCGAGCTGGCGCGGCGTGAGCTTGTAACCCTGCGCGGCCTTGCAGTCCGGCGTGACGGGCAGGCCGTCCGCGAGCAGCACCATGTCGGGGTAGCTCACCCAGTACGGCGCGGGGATCACGGCCTCATCGCCCGGGTCGAGCACGGCCATGCAGAGGTTGTAGATGGTCTGCTTGGCGCCGGAGCTGACCAGGATCTGGTTGCGCTCGTACGAGATCGAGTTGTCCTTCTTGAACTTCTCGATGATCGCGTCCTTGAGCTCGACGATGCCGTCGACGTTCGTGTAACGCGTGAAGCCCTTGTTGATCGCCTCGACACCGGCCTGCGCGATGTGCTTGGGCGTGTCGAAATCCGGCTCGCCGGCCCCGAGGCCGATGATGTCCTTGCCCTCGGCCTTCAGTTTCGCGGCGCGCGCGGTGACGGCGAGAGTGGGCGAGGGCTTGACGCGCTGGACGCGTCGGCTGAGCTGATTTGGCACGGCGATGGACTCTTGTGGCTGGTGGAGGGGCAGTTCGAACGGGCGCGTATCTTACTTGATCCGGTCGCGCTGGCCACGGGCCAGATGGGTCAATAAGCCCCGGAATATCAATGAACTGCACCTGTCGCGGGCGACCTTGAGCCGGTCCGCCCGCTTTTGCCGCGTTTGATCCACAAGGCCCCGATGGGCCCTCCGGAGAACGCACATGAGATACCTGGTTTTACTTTTGTTGTCGTCGCTCGCCGCCTCGGCCCAGGCGCAGTTGCTGGTCCAGAAAGGCGCCCGGGCCACGCTGCAGGTCGAGTACCTGTATACGGCCGCGGGCAAGTCGGGCAGCCACAACGACAGCATCGACGAGTGGAAAGTGCGCCGCGTGGTCAACATGACGGCCCAGTACGTGGCCGAAGAGCCGATGGCGATCGGCGTGCTCCACAAGCCCGACGCCGCGCAGCAGGCGGCCATCGACACGAAGCAGGCGCAGGTGCAGGCCTTCGCGAAGAAGATGGAACCCACGGTCGCGGACATGATGAAGATCGCGGAGCGTTGCGGCGAAGACGAAGGTTGCATCTCCAAGGCCATTGCCGAGTACGGCAACCAGATGGACGTCAAGGAGGTCCAGGCGCGCAAGGCGGAGGGCCATGCCCTCGTCAAGACCGGAGCGCCTCGCTACCAGCTCTGGAAGCTCACCTCGCAGAGCGGGACCTACGAGGTCGACGAGAACAACAGTCGCCAGGTGTTCGAGATGACCTGCACGCAGACCCGCGTGTGCAAGCGCACCGTCATCACGCGCGGCAAGGGCACGATCGGTAGTTCGGTCGAGGGCGCATCGCTGCTCGAGGTCGACAACACGAACAAGGACATCGAAGCGAAGATGCCCGTGCCGTTGCAGCCGCTCAAAGTCGAGTCGCAGGTGCAATCGAACATCCCGGACGATGACTTCAAGGCAGAGCAGACTCTGCCGGCCCGCATGCTCAGGACCGCGGAGTCGCTGACACTCGCGATCCCCGGCAACGCGCTGCAAGCCTCGGGCACGCAGACCCTCAAGGGCACGGGCGCCGGCGCCGAATCCGGCACACTCACGGTGAAGTGGACCTTCAAGCGGAATTGAAGGCCATGCGAATCCTCGGGTGTTTGCTCGCGGGCGCGTTGGCGGCCTGCGCGCGGCAAGAGCCGCCGGCGAGCGACGCCGCGCCGGTGCCGCAGCCGGTCGCGCAGTCCGCGTTCATTCCCAGCGCGGCGCAGCTACAGCGCTTTCGCGAGGAAGGCCCGGATCCGACCTTGCGCAAGATCGCGGTGGCCGACTACTGGCTGCACTACAAACTCATGCAGGCGACCGGCATCGAGCAGGCGCTGGGCGGCGAAGCGCAGGCCGTCAGTGCGCTCGAGACGCTCGGCGCAGCATACGAACGCCGCGCTCGCGGCGCCTCGACCGATATCCCGAAGATGATCCGCACGGATTTCACGGGCGAGGGCATGGCCAGCGGTTTCATGGGCATGGGCGTCGGCAGCTTCGTCGGCATGGTGACGGGCAGCGTGGTGAGCAGCCTTTCCGACGGGGAGATCGCCGACCTCATGAAGGCGGGCCCGCTGAAGCGCAGCAACGATCAGGGTTCCTTCGAAATGCAGCTGGGCGAGGACGGGTCGGTCACGCAAGCCACGGAGTTCGCCGTCAACGAGGCTGGACTCAACGGCAAGGTGAAGATGACGACGCGCATGGACAGCTGCCCCGACGAGAATGGCCGCGTCACCATCGATCTCGACGTGAATTCGCAGATGAGCGTGAGCGGCAAGCCCGGCACCGGCGGCTACGTGCACACGCAGATGAAGTACGAGCGCTACCTGGACGACGACGCGCACCTCATCAACTCTGACGACGGCAGTGCCTCGAACCTGCACGTGCGCATGGGTGGTTACGAGAACTTCCAGCAACAGGCGCTGGACATCACCGTGGGCCGGGAGCGCGGAGGCAATCCCATCTTCCAATGGCACGGCGAACAGGGCTTCAGCATCTTCCGGCCCGATGAAGTCGAACGCACGCGCAAGCTGCTCGAAGGTGTCGAGCTGCTGCAGACGCTGGTGGCGGAATCCATGCTGCGCGGCATGACCGCCGGTCCACCCTGGGAGAGCGGGCGGTGCATCGATCTCAGGGTCACGAGCAATCCGGCGCAGCGCACCGGGCTCGCGCCGGGTGCCACCTTCGAGCTCGAGGCCTCTCCTCGCGTGAAGAGTGATGGAGCGGCGGCGAATGGCACGGTCACCGCCACGCTGACGGGCGGTGCGCAGTTGCAGCCCGCCAGTGGCAAGGTGCGCGCGGATGCGCGATACGGTTACACCGGGCCCGCGAACAAGAACGAGACCGCGAGCGTCGCGTTCGAATCGCGCAGTCGGCGTGGCGTGGGTCGGGCGACGCTCACCTTCGACACCCGGGCAGCGTCCGCGTATCGCGTCGAGGGCGGCGCCGATGAGTTCCATGGCAGCGGCATCGCGTGCGATCTCGCGCAGCCGTTCTTCATCGAGGGCAGTGGGGTCACCGTGCGCTTCGAGCCCAGCTCGCCCGAGGGCGGGCGCTACAGCTATTCGGGCACGATGAGCGGCTTCCGCGTGTACGGCAACGGCACGTACCGCGTGAACTATCGTGATGAGACTGCGGTCAGCATCCGCGCGACGGGGCCTGGATCAGTGGTTACTCCGATCGGCACCCAGACGCGGGAAGGCAGCGAGGACTACACGCTGACGCGCACCGAGGCCGCGGAGTGCGCGCAATAGGCGGTGGCGGTTGTCCCGGGCACGATCGGCCATACAGTACGGCCAGCCGAGCACTACTGTATTCCGCGGGATTCCCGCCAGTCCGCGGTGCCGCTTCTCTACAATCCCGCCATGGAACACAAACCCTTCGTCCTCAAAGCCGAATACAAGCCCTCCGGCGACCAGCCCCAGGCCATCGCCAAGCTGGTGGAAGGCATCCAGGACGGTTTCCGGCACCAGACGCTGCTCGGCGTGACCGGCTCGGGCAAGACCTTCGTTGCCAGCAACGTGATCGCGCAGGTGCAGCGGCCCACGCTCGTGCTCGCGCACAACAAGACGCTGGCCGCGCAGCTGTATGGCGAGTTCAAGGAGTTCTTCCCCGAGAACTCGGTGGAGTACTTCGTCAGTTACTACGACTATTACCAGCCCGAGGCCTACGTGCCCTCGAGCGACACGTACATCGAGAAGGACGCCTCGATCAACGAGCACATCGAGCAGATGCGCCTCTCGGCCACCAAGGCGTTGCTGGAGCGCTCCGACGCCATCATCGTGGCGACCGTCTCGGCCATCTATGGTCTCGGCGATCCCGAGAGCTACCACGAGATGATCCTGCACCTGAACCGCGGCGAGCGCATGGACCAGCGCCGGCTGCTGCGCCGCCTGGCCGACATGCAGTACACGCGCAACGAGCTCGATCTGCAGGCGGGCACGTATCGCGTGCGCGGCGACGTCATCGACGTGTTCCCGGCCGAATCGGCGCGCGAGGCGGTGCGCATCGAGTTGTTCGATGAAACCATCGACTCGATCGCCCTGTTCGATCCGCTGACGGGTGAAGTGCTGCGCAAGCTGCCGCGGTACACCATCTACCCCGGCTCGCACTACGTGACGCCGAAGGAGCGCCTGATCGGGGCCATCGACCAGATCCGCGAGGAGCTGCGCGACCGGCTGAAAGTCCTGCGCGAACAGAACAAGCTGGTCGAGGCGCAGCGCCTCGAGCAACGCACCATGTTCGACATGGAGATGATGAAGGAGGTCGGCTACTGCTCCGGCATCGAGAACTACTCGCGGTATCTCAGCGGCCGCTCGGCCGGCGAGCCGCCACCGTGCCTGTTCGACTATCTACCGGGCAACGCGCTGCTGTTCATCGACGAGTCGCACCAGACCATCCCGCAGCTGGGTGCGATGTACAAGGGCGACCGCTCGCGCAAGGAGACGCTGGTGGAGTACGGCTTCCGCCTGCCGAGCGCGCTCGACAATCGCCCGTTGAAGTTCGAGGAATGGGAGCAGCTCGCGCCGCAGATGGTGTTCGTGAGCGCGACGCCCGGACAGTACGAATCGCGCCACGCGGCGCAGACCGTCGAGCTGCTGCTGCGGCCGACGCACCTCGTGGATCCGGAAGTCGAAGTGCGGCCGGTCGCCACGCAGGTCGACGACGTGCTCTCCGAGATCAACAAGCGTGTGGCCGCCGACGAACGCGTACTGATCACGACCCTCACCAAGCGCATGGCCGAGGATCTCACCGAGTACCTGCACGAGCACGGCGTCAAGGTGCGCTACCTGCACTCGGACGTGGAGACCGTGGAGCGCGTGGAGATCATCCGCGACCTGCGGCTCGGCAAGTTCGACGTGATCGTGGGCATCAACCTGCTGCGCGAAGGCCTCGACATGCCCGAGGTGTCGCTCGTCGCCATCCTCGATGCGGACAAGGAAGGATTCCTGCGTTCGGACAACTCGTTGATCCAGACCATGGGCCGCGCGGCGCGCAACGTGAACGGCAAGGCCATCCTGTACGCCGACACCATCACCGGTTCCATGCAGCGTGCGATGGAAGAGACGCAGCGCCGCCGCGAGCGGCAGCTCGCGTTCAACCAGCAACATGGCATCACGCCGCAGACCATCCGCAAGCAGGTGCGCGACATCATGGAAGGCGCGCGCGCCGACACCACCGATTTCGGCTACAAGATGGGCAAGAAGAAGCGGGGCGCCGAGGAAGCCGCGCCGAACCTGCGCATGTTGTCGCCGGAGCAGATCGTGCGCGAGATCAAGCGGCTCGAGGCCGAGATGTACAAGCGCGCGCGCAATCTCGAATTCGAGGAGGCTGCCCGGCTGCGCGATGCCATCGAGAAGATGAAACAGCAGGAGCTGGGCCTGGTCGGCGGCCGCGCCGGGTAAAGCTGCATGTCGTCATCCGTCGATTACAACCAAATCAGGAATGTCCCCATTTCGTGGCAGCGCGAGCTGCAGGAAGCCGTCACCGATCCGCGCGAGTTGCTGGCCGTGTTGGGTCTGCCCGCGTCGATGGCGCAGGCGGCCGAACGGGCCGGTGGGAAGTTCAGCCTGCGCGTGACGCGCAGCTTCCTGTCGCGCATGCGGCCTGGCGATGCCCGCGATCCGCTGCTGCGGCAGGTTCTGCCCGTCGATGAAGAGCTGCTCGAGGTGGCGGGTTATGGCGCGGATCCGCTGGAAGAGGGCGCCGCTCGCCGCGCCCCGCAGCTGCTGCACAAGTACACCGGGCGCGCGCTGCTGATCGCCACCGAAGCCTGCGCCATCCATTGCCGCTACTGTTTCCGCCGGGAGTTTCCGTATTCGATGCCGGAGACGCGTATCGGGCCGCGCTGGGGCGAGGCGCTCGGGATCCTCGCGCAGGATTCGAGCATCGAAGAAGTCATCCTGAGCGGTGGTGATCCGCTGTCGCTGGGTGACGCGCGCCTCACGCAGCTCACTGATGCGCTCGCGAAGCTGCCGCACCTCAAACGGCTGCGCGTGCACACGCGGCAGCCCATCGTGCTGCCCTCGCGCGTGGATGCCGGGCTCATCACCTGGCTGCGCGGCATCCGGCTGCCCACCATCATGGTCCTGCACAGCAACCACCCCAACGAGATCGACGCGGACGTGCGCGCCGCGTGCGCCGCATTGCGCGCCGCCGGCGTGACGCTGCTCAACCAGGCCGTGCTGCTGCGAGGGGTGAACGACGACGCCGGCACGCTCGAGCGCCTGTCCGTCACGCTCATGGACGCGGGCGTATTGCCGTACTACCTGCATGTGCCGGACCGCGTGCGCGGTACCGCGCATTTCGACGTCGACGATCACACCGCCCGAGGACTCATCGAGCAGCTCATGGGCCGCCTGTCCGGATACCTGGTGCCGCGCCTGGTGCGCGAGGTGCCCGGTGCGACATCGAAAATGCCGCTGCCGATCCGCTCCTGAACGAGGCGATGCTTCAGCGAGCACCCGCGACCCGCATCGCCGTCCCGCCGCTAACTTCTGGCCTCGAGCACATGGCTCTCGGTCGGAAACGAGAGGCCGCTACGGCGATCGGATGAGTGGCCCCGCTATTTCGTCGATTTGTCCTCGGGCAGGCCGAGCTTCTTGTAGAGATCGCGGCGCGCGTTCTTGTCGCCGTCGATGACCTTGTGCGCGTACGCGGCGACGTCGAGCGCGACCGCCCGCGGCACCACGACGACGCCATCGCCGTCGGCGACCACCACGTCGCCCGGCATCACGAGGACACCGCCGAGCACGATGGGGCGGTTCACGGACTCGACTTCGTTGCGGCCTGGGCGGATGCCGCGTCCCACCTGCTTGAGGTAGAGAGGCACCCTCTCGGCGATGATTTCGTCGGTGTCGCGGCAGGTGTTGCTGGTGATGACGCCCACGGCGCCATGCAGCTTCCAGTTCATGATGTTGTTGGAGCCGATGGAGCCGACGTCGGTCTCGGGCGCCTCCTCGATGACGACCACGCTGCCTTCGCGCAGCAGGGGTACGAACGGCTCGGGGGTGCGCTGGTTGTAGAAGTCGCCCACCCACTTGTCGAACTCGGTCTCGCTGCGTTTGCCGGCCGGCGGCTGCTGCGTGGGCACGTAGCGCACGGTGACGGCGATGCCGGTGATCCGGTGCGAGTAGTTGGTCGTGTCCTTCCACAACGCATGGATCTCGGGATTCACGAGTCCCTTGTCCTGCAGCCCGACGAAGTCCATGCCATCGGAGACGTCGGCGACCCGCAGGCCCTCGAAGGCCTTGAGCACATGCCGGTCATCCTCGAGCGTGTACACCTTGACCGGCATCAGCGTGGCGCCGCCGCGCAGGTTTTCGGTGGCATCGGCACCGGAGGCCGGGCCCTCGATGGCAGCGAGGCCCAGCAAGAACATCGCGAAATCCCGTCTCTTCATGGTGTCCCCCGTCAGTCGAGTTCTCTTGGTTTTGTAAGACGTCTCTTACGGCCCGCAACCGGCCCAGTGCCTGCCCGGTTCCGTCCGGGACTGCAGTTTCGCGGCCGTGGTCCGCGCATTACCTTACGTGACTCCTGCCCGGCAGTCATTTCATGAACGATTCGCTCCTAACATCCCGCGCCCAGGGAGCGGTGCGCGAGGGGTCGGTGCCCGCACGCGCCAGCATCCTGCTCGTGGATGATCAGCCGGCGCGGCTGCTCACTTACGAAGCCATCCTTTCCGGCCTCGAAGTGAATTGCGTGAAGGCGCACTCGGGCGCCGAGGCGCTCGAGAAGCTGCTGTCGCAGCAGTTCGCCGTGATCCTGCTCGACGTGCAGATGCCCGACATCGACGGCTTCGAAGTCGCGCGCCTGGTGCGCCAGCATCCGCGGCTCGAGCGCATGCCGATCATTTTCGTGACGGGCGTGAACGTCGGCGAGCTCGACGTGTTGCGCGGCTACGAGGTGGGCGCCATCGACTACATCGCCGTGCCCGTGGTGCCCGAAATCCTGCGCAGCAAGGTGGCTGTGCTCATCGAGCTGTACCAGCGGCGCGCGGAACTGCAACGGCTCAACACCGAGCTCGCGCTCGCGCGTTCGCAGCTGGCCGAGGATTTTTCACGCGACACGGCCGACCATCGGCGTACCGAGGCCGCGCTGCGCGACAGCGAACGCGTGTTCAAGGCATTGGTCGAGAACGCGACGGTCGGTGTCGCGCGCAATTCGCTCGCGGGCAAATTCCTGTATGTGAATCCGGGCTTCTGCCAGATGGTCGGTTACAGCGCCGAAGAGCTGTCGCAGATGACCTGGCAGCAGATCACGCATCCCGACGACATCGAGATCGACATGGTGCAGGCGCGCGGGGTGATTGCCGGCGAAGCGGCCAGCTACACCATGGAGAAGCGCTACATCCGCAAGGACGGCAGCACGGTCTGGGCCAGCCTGCATGGCAGCTTCGTCAAGGGTGATGACGAGACCTTGACCGGCATGGCGGTGGTGGTGGACATCACCGAGCGGCGCCTCGCGGACGACAAGCTGCGGGCGGCCGACCGCCGCAAGGACGAGTTCCTCGCCATGCTGGCGCACGAGCTGCGCAACCCGGTGGCGCCCATCCTGAGCGTGGCCGAGGCATTGACGCACATGGCGGGCCGGGACGAGCGGCAGCACGCGCTGGTCGGCATCGTGCAGCGCCAGGCCTCGCACCTGTCGCGGCTGCTGGACGACCTGCTCGACGTGGCGCGCATCACGCAGGGTCGCATCGATCTGCGCCGCGAGGTGGTCGGTCTCGGCGAGTGCGTGGCGGCGGCCTGCGAGAGCATCGAGCCGCTGATCCGCGCGCGTCAGCAGGCCTTGCGCATCGACCAGGACGCGACGTTGTTCCTCAACGCCGACCGCGTGCGCATCGCGCAATGCATCGGCAACCTGCTGAGCAATGCCGCCAAGTACAGTGAACCCGGCAGCGAGATCTTCCTGCGCACCTGGCGCGAGGGATCCCAGGCCGTCATCTCGGTGCGTGACCACGGTACGGGCATCGATCCGGATCTGCTGCCGCGCGTGTTCGAGCTCTTCGCGCAGGGTGAACGCGCGCTCGATCGAGCCCAGGGCGGGCTGGGCATCGGACTCACCGTGACGCGCAAGCTGATCCAGATGCACGACGGCGACATCGTCGCGCTCAGCGACGGGCCCGGGAAGGGTGCGATGTTCACCATCCATCTGCCGCTGACGGAACAACCCGTCGAGCTGTCATCACCCGCGCCCGTGGCGGGCAACGCGCGCCGCGTGCTCGTCATCGATGACAACCGCGATGCGGCCGACTCGATGGCGGTGCTGCTGCAACTCGATGGTCACGAAGTCGCGGCGGTCTACAGCTCGGAGGAAGGGTTGCTCAAGACGGCGAGCTTCGCGCCCGACATCGTGCTGCTGGATATCGGGCTGCCGCAGATGGATGGCTACGAAGTCGCGCGCCGGCTCATCGAGACGGGATTCAAGGGCCGCCTCATCGCGATCAGCGGCTATGGCGAAGCCCACGACAAGCAGCGCGCCGCGGCCGCGGGTTTCTTCGCGCATCTCTCCAAACCGGTGGACTACGCGACGCTCGCCAAGGTCATGGGAATGGGGTCAGACCCCAATGCGAGGATCGGGGCCTGACCCCGTTTTCGGCAGCAGGCAGAGGATCAATACCGACGCGCCGAACAACGGCAGCAATACGCCGAGCGATACGATGGCAATGCCGAGCGGCCAGCCGATGCGGAATGCGGCGACGCGCGGCGCGGGAATGCCGAGCGACCCGCCCGGCCGGCGGCGCCACCACATGACGATCCCGGAAACGCATAACAACAGCAGCCCGGTCGCGGTCAGCAGCCCCAGCGCCTGGTTGGCGGCACCGAACAGCTGACCCTCGTGAGCCGCGACGCCGATGCCCACGATGCGATCCATGAGAGGCTTCGAGCCGAAACCCTGGTCACGCATCAGTGTGCCGTCGAGACCGAATTCGAGCTCGCGAACGCGGGGACGGTTCTGGGTCTCGCTGCGCACGCGCCAGGAGGGCTGGCGATCCGAGGGTAGATAGACACGCACGGGTGGATCGAGATGCAGCGCGGCCACGCGTCGCACGATCGCATCGAGCGCGACCGGAGAAGCGATCACGTTCGCGCCCATGTCCCGCAGGTGTTCGGCGTGTTCCGCGGAGCGTCCCGAGCTCCAGTCCTGCCTGATCTCAGGCGCACCCAGCGTGCGCAGCTCCTTGAATCCCGCGCCCCAGACCGTGGTCCACGGGAGCGCCGTCACCAGCAGGAACAAGGCCAGTGAAGAGATCCAGATGCCCGCGACGGCGTGCAGATCGCGCCAGAACACGCGCCTTCCGGCACGCAGGCGCGGGTACAGGACACCACCGAGGCCGCGGGTATCCCGTGGCCACCACAGGTAGAGCCCGGTGACCAGCATGATCACGGCCCAACTGGCGGCGAGCTCCACCAGGACGGAGCCCGTGCGCCCGGCGAGCAGTTCGCCATGGAGGGTCTTCACCACCTCGGTGAGTCGCGACGCATGAGGCACGGTCTTGAGGATGGCGAGTGTCTCGGGATGCACGTAGACGATGCGTCCGGTGCCGTCGGGTGCATACAGGTGCACGCGCACCGCATCGTCCGCTTCCTGCGGGATCTCGTAGACGAACAGCCTCGAGCCCGGCACCGAGGCGATGGCCGCGGCGATCTGGGCCTCACCGCGCGCGGGATGCCCCGTGACGGTCAGCGAATCGACGTCGCGATCGGCGAACGCATCGAGTTGCGGCTTGAACAGATAGATGGAGCCGGTCAGCGCCAGCACGATCACGAACGGAATGCAGAACATTCCGGCGTGGAAGTGCCAGCGCCACAGTGCACGCCAGGTGACATTCATGGGGCGCGATCATTTCATGGCGCCCGATCGAATGGCACCGGCATCACGGCTGCCGGCCGGGATGTGCTGCTGCGGGCGGCCATTCCACGAGCAGCCTCAATCTCCGGGCGACCCCCGGGCAGACCCGTTCCGGGCGCCCCGGGATTGAATTTCTTGCCGCTAAAAACGCGCTCCTGTATCGTTCGCGCCCTCGAATTCCCACCCGCACGGCAGTCGCGTAGCTCAGTGGTAGAGCACCTCCTTGACATGGAGGTGGTCGGTGGTTCGATCCCACTCGCGACTACCAATTCCCTTACAGACCTGTTTGCGGCACGCGGCGACTCTTGCCGCATGTTCAAATTTCTCGGCAGCACCATCGGGATCATTTTTCTCATCGGCCTGGTGGTCGTCATCCTGCTGTTGAAGGCCATTTTCTGACGGCCTCTGCAAGGTGCGCGCGCTGGCGTTGAGTTTCATCCTGCTCATGTCCGCCGGAGTGCAGGCGGCGCGTGTCGATGTCGAGCTGGACGGACTCAATGACGAAATGCGTGACGCCGTGCGTTCGTCCCTGCAGCTCAGCGACTACGGCAAGCGCGATATCTCGGCGGCCGAACTGCGCGCCGCCTTCAAGAACGCCGATGAGCAGATCCGCAAGGCGCTCGAGCCTTTCGGCTTCTACGACGTCGAGATCGACAAGCAATTGAACGGTGATGCCAACGCCGGATGGAAGGCCCACTTCAAGGTGACGCCGGGCCAGCCGGCGATCGTGCGCAACGAGCACGTCGAGGTGCGAGGCGAGGGCAAGGAGCAGCATCGCGTCGCCGAGGCCGTCGCGGGCTTCGTGCCGCGCGTGGGGGACCGCCTCGATCACGCCACTTACGAGGCCAGCAAGCAGGTCATCGATTCCTCGCTGCGCGGTTCCGGCTATCTCGATGCGAAGTACGCGCAGCGCCGCGTGACCGTGCGCCCGGAACAGGAGTCCGCGGACATCGCGGTGGTGTGGGACAGCGGTCCGCGCTATCGCTTCGGCCCCGTGCGGTTCAGCGGCGACGCGCCGTTTCCCGACAAATACCTGCAGCAGTTCGTGCCCTGGCAGGACGGCGACTATTTCAATGCCGAACGGGTGCTCACGCTGCAACAGCGGCTGGTGGACGCGGACTATTTCGAGCTCGTATCGGTCCAGCCGGCGCTCGACGACAAGAAGGACGGCACGGTGCCCATCGACGTGTTGCTCAACCGGGATGAACGCACGGTGTATTCGGGCGAGGTCTACTACAGCACCGACTTCGGCGCCGGCATCCGCGTGGGCGCCGAGCGTCGCTGGCTCAACAAGAAGGGTCACAAGGCGGACGTGCAGGCGGAATACTCGCAGCGCCTGCAGGAGATCGCGACCCACTACAAGATCCCGCGCCCGGGCCGCGAGGATCGCTCCTACGATTTCGGCATTGCGTATCGCGACGAGACCACGGACGTGAGCCGTTCGCGCAATTTCCAGATCGCGGCCTCGCGCTCGGAAAAACGCTGGCATGGGTTCACGCGCACCATCGGGCTCAAGTACCTCAAGGGCGACTTCGCGATCGGTGATGAAGACGAGCCCGAGACGCTAGAGTTCGGCGAGTCGCAGCTGCTGTTCGCCGAAGGCACGCTGAGCCGGCGTCGACTCAACGATCGCCTCGCGCCGCGCCGTGGTTATGCGCTCGACTTCGGCGTGCGACTGGCGAGTGACGCCATCGTCTCGGACACCGACATCGCGCAGACCTGGGGCCGGTTGACCTGGCTGCTCCCGCAGGGCGAGCGCAACCGTTTCAAGTTCCGCGCCGAGGCCGGCGCGATGACGGTTGGAGACTTCGATGCACTGCCGCCGGACCTGCGCTTCTACGCGGGCGGTGATCGCTCCATCCGCGGCTTCGACTACCACGCCATCGGCGAGACCAGCGCCATCGGCAACGTGATCGGCGGCAAGTACCTGTTGCTCGGCAGCGCCGAGTACGAGTACTACTTCAATGACTCCTGGGGCGCCGCGGTGTTCTCGGATGCGGGCGACGCGTTCAGCGACGACTTCAATCTCAATGCGTCGGTGGGTGTCGGCGTACGGTGGCGCTCGCCGCTCGGTCCGATCCGCGTGGACTTCGCGATTCCGGTGCAGACCGAGCTCGAGAAATCGTGGCACATCCACGTGCTGCTGGGGCCCGACATATGACGCGCGGGCGCAAGATCTTCGCGTGGACCGGCGGCGTGCTGCTGGCGCTGGTGTTGCTGGTGGCCGGCTTCGTCTCGTGGGTGCTGTTCACCAACCCGGGTGCGCGCTGGATCGCGGGCACGGTGACCGAGAACTTCGTGCCGCAGGTGCGATATTCGAGCATCGACGGCACCATCGCCGGAACGCTCGAGATCCGCGATTTCCGCTTCGAAGGGGATGCCTACACGGCGAAGATCCGCATCGCGCACATGAGCGTCGATCCGACGCTGGGCATGTTGTTCTCGCGCGTGCTGCGCATCGAGCGGGCGACCGTGCGAGGACTCGTGCTCACGCTGCCCGAGCAGGAAAAACCCGACGAGCCGGAGAAGCCGCTCTGGGTCGAGCCGCCGGTCGAGGTGGTGGTGCGCGATTTTGCGCTGGTCGACGGTCGCGTCATGGATGGTCGCGAACAGCTGGTGAGCATCAGGCAGCTGGGCATCGCCGCGCATTGGAGCAAGGACGCGCTGACCATCGAACGACTGTCGCTGCTGCCGGGCGACATCGAGGGCAGCCTCTCCGTGAAGGGCCGCCTCGCGCCGCAGGGCCAGACGCTGCGCGGCGTGCTCGATGCCGCCTGGAAGGACGTGGTGATCCCGGAGAAACTCGCCGGCCGCGTGCTCGCGAGCGCCGGTGAGCTGCATTTCAACGGCACGCCGGAGCAGTACCACGTCGCGAGCCAGTTCGACCTCGGGCCGCCGGGTGATCTCACGCAGGCGGTGCTGCGGCTGCATGGCACGCAGCGCCACGCGACGCTCGACGACGTCGTGTTGCAACAGCGCGCCGGACGCCTGGCGGTGCAGGGTCTCGTCGACTTCCAGCCCGAGATCGCCTGGAACCTGCACGCGAGCGCCGACGACTTCAACCCGGGCGCGCTGCTCGCGGGCTGGGACGGCAAGGTGGACCTGGATTTCACGACGAGAGGGCAGCTCGCGGAAGCCGGGCCGCGTGGCAGCCTCAATTTGAAGACGCTGGCCGGTAACCTGCGTGGACGGCCCATCGCAGGCCACGGTGATCTTCAATTCGCGGCACCCGCCACGCTGGCTGGCGACATTTCGCTGAGCTCGGGCCGGAGCCGCGTGTCGGTGCGGGGCGAGAGCGCATCGCGCATCGATGCCACCGTGGACCTGGCGGTCGCGTCGCTCAACGACTGGGTGCCGGACACCGCGGGTAGTTTGACCGGCAAGTTCCGCGTGCGGGGCGTCTGGCCCAAGCTCACCATCGATGGCGGTGCCGATGGCAATCGCATCGTGTATCGCTCGAAAGCCGAGCCGGGCGCCAAGGCGGAGGACCTGGTGCGCGTGGGCAACGTGCACGTCACGGCCGCCGTGGATACGCCGCTGGATCCCACCGGCAAACTCGACGTGGTCGCGAACCGCATCCAGGTGGCAGGCTGGGAATTCTCGAGTGTCCATGTGGCCGGCTCGGGCAACCAGGCGCGACACCGCGCCACGCTCGACGCCAATGGCGAGAAGCTCAATGCCGGCGTGACCATCGCCGGCGGGATCACCAGGACCGGCTGGACCGGCGAGCTGTCGCGACTGAATCTCGATGCGCCCGATCTCGCCAAGCTGGCGCTGCGTGCGCCGGCAAGCGTGGTCTACGACGCCGGCAACTTCAGCATTTCCGAGAGCTGCTTCGCGAACGACGACGGCTCGGTGTGCCTGGCCGCGAGTCTCCAGCAGAGTGGGGCGCTCGAAGCCAGTTACCGCATCGAGCAGCTGTCGCTGGGGCTCGCGAACGTGCTCGCGCCCGAGGCCATGCCGGGTCAGCTGCGCGGAGAGCTGCGCGGCGACGGCAAGGTGCGCCGCACCGCCGACGGGCAGTGGTTCGGCGATGCGCGCATCGAGTCGCCGTCCGCGCGCCTCACGCTGCGCGACACCGAGGCCGGTGAATCCGCACTCGGCCAGCACACCTGGCTGATCTACGAGAACCTGGCCATCGAGGCGAAGCTCGAAGGCACGCGCGCGCAGGCGCGCGTGAACGCCGGTCTCGATCACGGCGGCAAGCTCGCGGGCGACTTCGGGCTCAGCAATCTCACCGCCGCCGCGCCGGCCCTGCGCGGTGACGTCACCGCCTCGATGCCGACGCTCGCGCCGTTCGCGGCCTTCGTGCCGACCGTGGCCAATCTCGACGGTGCGGTGGACGCGAAGATCCAGCTCGGCGGCACCATCACGGCACCGGAATTCACCGGCAACGTGGCTGCCACGAAGTTGCAGGCCGACCTCGGGCAGCTCGGGATCGAGCTGCGCGAAGGCGAGGCGCGCGCCGAAGCGGCGCGCGGCGGCGGCTTCAAGCTCGCCGGCCACGTGAAGTCCGGCAAGGGTCAGCTGGATTTCCAGGGCTCGATGAGCGAACGAGGAGTAGTCGACGTGCGCATCGGCGGCCAGAACTTCGTCGCGGCCGACATCCCGGCGGTCAACGTCGTGATCTCGCCCGACCTCGCGCTCACGGGCGACCCGAAGGGCTATCTACTCAAGGGTGACGTGCTCATCCCGAACGCCAACATCAACATCCAGAAGATGCCGCAGGACGAGGCGCCCGGCGTCTCGCCCGACGTGGTGGTGGTGCGTGATGGCAAGGTGGTCGAGAGCACCGCGCAGGAATCGGCATTCCCGCTGACCGCCGAGGTCAACGTGAAGCTCGGTGACAAGATCGCGGTGGTGGGCTACGGGCTCGATGCCACGGTGATCGGCCAGCTGCTGGTGCGCGAATCGCCCGGCACGCCGACCACCGGCTCCGGCCAGCTCACCGTGTCGGGTACGTACAAGGCCTACGGCCAGGATCTCACCATCAAGGATGGCCGCCTGCTGTTCGCCGGCACGCCGCTCGACAATCCGCGGCTGTCCATCATCGCGATGCGCGAGATCGACAGCGACGACAACAAGAAGCAACAGGCTGGCTTGAAGATCGCGGGCTCGGCGCAGCGGCCGGTCGTCACGGTGATCTCGGATCCGAACGTCGGTGAAGCCGACGCGCTTTCTTATCTCGTGACCGGCCGTTCGCTCAGCGAGGTCGGCACCGCGAGCGGCAGCTCGCAGGACGCACTGGCGTCGGCCACGCAATCCCTCGAGGGCGGCGCAGCGGGGCTCGTGGCCAAACGCATCGGCAAGCGGCTGGGGCTCGACGAGGCCGGCGTCGAGGAGAACGAGATGATCGGCGGCTCGGCACTGACCATCGGCGAGTACCTCTCGCCGCGGCTGTATCTCAGCTACGGCGTGGGATTGTTCCAGCCTGGCGAGGTGATCGCGCTGCGTTACAAGATTTCCAGCGACGTCGGCGTCAAGGTTCAGCGCGGCACGGAGGAGACGCGCGCCGGCGTGGAGTACCGGATCGAGAAGTAGAAAAGGAGTGCCCCATGACCCCTGCAAAGTCATCTTCATTGTTCACCCGCTTTTCCAAGTGGACGGCGCGGGCCACCGGCAACCCCGTCACGTT
>DATEII010000197.1:0-2799 GCA_035279135.1 Steroidobacteraceae bacterium | reverse complement strand
GATGAGGTCGGCGCTCACCGTGAGTTTCCGGCCGCTGCGTCGCGTAGCGCCGCTCACCACGTAGTCCACGTTGAGCATGCGGCCCGCTTCTTCCGGGCCGATGCCGCGATCGCGCAACGCGAACGTGGTGCCCTGCGCGATCACGAACAGGCTGCGCAGCTTGGCGAGGCGCACGATCACATCGTGCGCCAGCGCGTCCGAGACGCCGCCGCGCTTGTCCGCGTCGCTGGAACTGTCCAGGAAGGGCATGACGGCGATGGATGCGCGTCGGCCGTTTTGCGACGGCTCGGGCGCTGAGCGGCGCACCTCGGTGAGGTTCGCGCTCAGCAGCTCGATCGGGGGTGCCTGTGCGGACTCCGTGGACGCGGATGCGGCCGCCGCCGATTCGCGCGCCTGGCGCCAGAGCTCGCGCAGCGGCGCGCTGTCGAGCCCGTCCGCATCGAACAATTTGATCGCGCTCGCGAGGTGCGCTTCGCCCTCGGCGATGCGGCCTTGTCGCGCCAACGATGTCAGCAGCAGCTCGTGCGCGCTGCGATCGAAGGGCGCGAGACGCAGCCACTCATCGACGAAAGTGGCCGCCTGGTCGTGGGGCAGCGCGCGCGCCAGGTTCTCGAGCAGCACGGCCTGGATGCCGCGGAAGCGCCGGCGCTCGGCCACGATCCACGCATCGAACATGGGGCTGCGCGCGATCTCGAGGCCTTCGAGCAGCTCGCCGGCAAACAGCTTCGCGAGCTCGCGCTGGCGGTCGACGCCTAACTTCTGGATGCCGTGTTCGGGCGCACGCGTGACCTCGAGCGTGTCGACCGCGCAGTCGGTGAGGTCGAGGCGGATGGTGTTGCCGTCGGCAACCACGCGCTTGCGACCCTTTTCATCGACCAGCCCGCGGATTTTCGACAGGCACCAGCGCAGCTCGCCGCGCGGGTCATTGGGGACATCCCACAGCAGCTCGCAGATCTGCGAACGCGGCACCGGGCGGCTGGCCAGCACCAGGTAGCCCAGCAGGGCGCGGACCTTGCGCGAGGCCGGCAACTGCAGCACCTCGCCACCCCGGGACAACTCGAGGCTGCCGAGCAGCCGGAAGGTCAACGATTCCACGGGCTTTCCCACGCTGGCTACCACGGCGGGTCCCTATCGTTGCAGCGTGTAAATGAGTGGGAGGGAGGTCATGAGCTTGAGTCTGTCTCGCAATGCGCCACGTTTCGATCACAGGGAAACATTGGCACGCCAGCGTACCGCCTGGGCGAGCGGCGATTATGCCGTTGCGGGCAATGCGCTGCAGATCGTCAGCGAAGAGCTCTGCGAAACCGTGAATTTGTGCCAGGACGAGCGTGTGCTCGACGTGGCCGCCGGCAATTTCCACGCCTCCCTGGCCGCGGCGCGCCGATGGTGCGACGTGACGGCCACCGATCACGCCTCCGACCTGTCCAAGCGCAGCCCGCAACGGGCCGAGGCCTCGGCCATCGGGGTGCGCTTCGTGGATGCGGACGCCGAGGCGCTGCCCTTCGCCGACCAGAGTTTCAGCGCCGTGGTGTCCGCGTTCGGTGCCATGTTTGCCGCCGACCAGGAGCGTGCCGCCTCGGAAATGATCCGCGTCTGCCGGCGCGGTCGCCGGATCGGTCTCGCCAACTGGACCCCCGCGGGTTTCATCGGTCAGCTGTTCGTCACGGTGGCGAAACATGCCCCGCTCGCCAATTCGGGCGCATCCCCTTTTGCCTGGGGCACCGAGGAGCGGCTGGACGAGTTGTTTGGCGTCTACGGCACGATCTCGGCCGGCTCGCGCCACGTGACCCTGCGCGCGCGTACCCCGATGGAGTGGGTGGACAAACTACGCGCCGGTTATGCGCCCGTCCTCAAGGCGTTTGCCTCACTCGATGCCGCGCGCCAGAAGTCACTGCGCGGGGAATTGCTCGAGCTCGTCGAGCGTTTCAATCGCGCCCGGGATTCGACCATGCTGGTCGATGCCGAGTATCTCGAAGTGGTGGTGACGCGGCGTTAGGCGCTCACGCGTCGTCAGTGCTGTCGAGCATCTGCTCGAGTCGCTCGGGATGCTGGTTGAGCTCGGGAATCTCGCGCGAGCGCCGGCGCTTCGCGCGCAGCGACGCGATGATCAGCGCGCCGGCGACGATGACTCCGACGGCGATGGGTAACACCAGGCGCATGCGGTTCTCCTAAAAGGCGCTCTTCACGGTGCCGCCATCGACGCGCAACGCGGCGCCGTTGGTGGAGGAGGCGAGCGGGCTCGCGACATAGGCCACCATGTTGGCCACCTCCTGCGGGGTGCTGAAGCGCTTGATCAGCGAAGTCGGTCGCACGTGTTCGAAGAAATCCTTCTCGACCTGCGCGCCGCTCTTGCCCTGTTCGCGCGCCAGCTGCTCGACGAAATCGCCGACGCCGCGCGAGCGCGTCGGTCCTGGCAACACGCTGTTCACGGTGATGCCGGTGCCCGCGACGGTCTCGGCGATGCCGCGCGCCGTCGCAATCTGCGCGGCCTTGGTCATGCCGTAATGGACCATCTCGGGCGGGATGTGCATGCCGCTTTCGCTCGAGATGAAGATGATGCGTCCCCAGTTCGCGCGGCGCATCGCCGGCAGTACCAGTCGCGCAAGGCGCGCGCCTGACAACACGTTCACTTCGAAGAACTTCACCCAGTCCGCGTCCGGGATGTCCTCGAACGGCTTTGGTTCGAAGATGCCGAGGTTGTTGACCAGGATTTCGATGCCCGGATGTTTCTTCACGAGCCCTTCGGCCACCGCGGCATCGGAAAGATCGCCGGCATGACCGAGGGTGTCGCGGCCGGTC
>DATEII010000196.1:0-2877 GCA_035279135.1 Steroidobacteraceae bacterium | reverse complement strand
GTCGTCCCCGCGGGGGTGTCGCCCAAGACCAAGGGCTACGTGGTGCTGAGCTACAACATCCAGACCAACGGCAAGGTCAGCGACATCCAGATCGTCGAATCCGAGCCCGCCGGCGTGTTCGACGATTCGGCACGCGACGCGGTGCGCCGCTGGGTGTACGAGCCTCGCAAGGAAAACGGTGTCACCGTGGCCTCGCCCGGCAAAGCGCGCCTGGTCTTCGACGGGTCCACCACTAACTAGCCTGCGGGCGCGCGACACGGATGTCGGCCGGCCGCCTCACGCTGCAGTTCATGCTCGCGATTTTCGCAGCCACCTGCTGTGCCGCGGGCACCCCGGCATCCCTCAAGGACGGATTGCTGGTCGCCGCGCCCACCGACGTCGGGCTGCACGACTCACCGCTCGAAACTCTGAACGCCGACATCGTCGCCCGGGACTTTCCGGACACCACCAGCGTGCTGGTGTTCAAGGATGAACGGCTGGTGTTCGAGCGCTACTTCGGCACGGGCGGCATCAACGTGCTCAATGACACGCGCTCCGCCACGAAGACCCTCACGGCGCTCATCGTCGGGCAGGCGATCGCGGACGGCGCGCTGCGCACCGCCGACCAGCCGGTGTTCGCGCTGTTGCCCGACCTCGCGCCTTTCGAGCACGACGGGCCGCTCAAGCAGGACATCACGTTCATGGACCTGCTCACCATGTCGTCCGCGCTCGATTGCAACGACTCCGACCCGGACAGCGTCGGTAACGAAGAGAACATGTACCCGCTGACCAACTGGTCTCGCTGGGTGGTCGACCTGCCGGTGAAGGCTGACTACGCGCGTCCTGCGAATGGCCGCGGTGCGTTTTCGTATTGCACGGCTGGCGTGTTCCTGCTGGGCCAGGCCGTGCAACGCGCCACGCGCACACCCCTCGATCAATACTTCGATGCGCGGCTGTTCCGACCGCTGGGCATCCGCGAGCGACAATGGGCGCGCTCGCGCAGTGGGGAATTCCAGGCCGGAGGCGGATTACGCCTGCGCAGCAGGGACCTGCTGAAGCTCGGCGTGCTCATCATGGGCAATGGCAACTGGCGCGGCGCGCAGCTGGTCCCCGCGTACTGGGTGCAGCGCATGCAGCGCGTCAGCAACGTGGTCGATGAGCAGCAGAGCTACGGCATGTTGTACTGGCAGCGCCAGTACCACTCACCGTGTGGCGACCTCGGCGGCTGGTACATGTCGGGCAACGGCGGCAATGCCGTGGTCAGCGTGCCGCTGAAGTCACTCGTGGTGGTGGTGACCCGCACCCACTACGACCAGACAGACATGCACGAAGAGACCACGCGCCTGCTCGAGAAACACGTGCTCGCGGCCCTTCCCTGCACGACCGGCTGAATTGCTATTGCAGGACCTGCGGCTCGCGGCGTCCGTAGAGATCGATCAACGACTGTGTGAGCGGTGACCGCCAGCCGCCGCATGCGTTCAGCGATTGATGTTGTCGATGGCGCGTTTGTCGGCGGCCAGCGCCGCTTCGTGCAGTGCTTCGGACAGTGTCGGATGCGCATGGATGGTACGCTGCAGGTCTTCGCTGCTGGCCGAATACTCCATGGCCAGCACGGCTTCGGCGATGAGCTCGCCCGCCAGTGGTCCGATGATGTGCACGCCCAGGATTTCATCGTCGTCCTGCGCCGCTATCAGTTTGACGAAGCCGGCGGTCGATTCCATGGCGCGCGCGCGACCGCTGGCCGCGAACGGGAACTGCCCGATCTTGTAGGGACGGCCGCTGGCCTTGACCTGCTCTTCGGTCTGACCCACCCAGGCGATCTCCGGCGCGGTGTAGATCACCGAGGGGATTGTCTCGTAGTTCATATGGCCGTACTTGCCGGCGATCAGGTCGCCGACCATCACGCCCTCGTCCTTGGCCTTGTGCGCCAGCATCGGCCCGCGCACGCAATCGCCCACCGCCCAGACGTTCTCGGCCTTGGTCTTGCAATGGCCATCGACTTCAATGAAGCCGCGCGCATCCACGGTCACGCCCGTGCCATCCGCCAGCAGGTCCTTCGTGAACGGACGGCGACCGACGCAGACGATGAGCTTGTCGACATTGATGGTCTGACTACCCGCGGCATCGGCATAAGTGACCTCGACGCCGCTGGCGGTGGCCTTCGCGCCCGACACCTTCGCGCCGAGCTTGATGTCCAGACCCTGCTTCTTGAAGTGGCGCGCAGCTTCCTTGGCCAGGCCCTGGTCGGCCACCGCGAGGAAACTGTCGAGCGCCTCCAGCATAACGACTTCGGAGCCCAGGCGGCGCCAGACGCTGCCGAGCTCGAGGCCGATGACACCGGCGCCGACCACGGCGAGTTTCTTCGGCACGCTGTCGAAATCGAGCGCGCCCCAGTTGTCGACGATGTTCTTGCCGTCGAACTTCATGCTCGGCAGCTCCGTGGGGATGGACCCCGAGGCCAGCACGATGTGCTTGCCGCTCAGCGTTTCCTTCTTGCCGTCATGCGCGGTGAATTCCACCTTGCGGCCCGCGAGCAACTTGCCGTGGCCCTGCAGCGCCGTGACGCCGGCACTCTTGAGCAACATGGCGATGCCGCCGGTGCTGGCCTTGACGATGCCTGTCTTGCGCTTCTGCATCTGCGTGACGTCGAAATCCACGCCCGACACCTTGATGCCGTGCACGCCGAGCTCGTCTTTCGTCTTGTGGTACAGCTCCGAGGATTCGAGCAGCGCCTTCGAGGGAATGCAGCCCGCGTTCGTGCAGGTGCCGCCGAACACGGCCGTGCCGTCCTTGTTCTTCCACTCGTCGATGATCGCCACCTTGAGCTTGTTCTGCGCCGCGCGGATGGCGGCCGGATAGCCGGCGGGACCGCCGCCGATGACGATCACATCGTATTCA
>DATEII010000195.1:0-4737 GCA_035279135.1 Steroidobacteraceae bacterium | reverse complement strand
GCCCGGCACCACTATCCCGCCAGCAGCACTGCCTCGGCGTGTTCGAGCGCTTCGGGCGTGCCGTAGATCACGACGATGTCGCCCTCCTGGAAGCGCGTGTCCCCTGAAGGATCGCGGCCCAGGATGCCTTCGCGTCGAATGCCGGTAATGGCCACCTGTGCGCCGGCGCCGCGCACTTCGTCGACGGCCTTGCCGATGCACCAGGAACCCGGCGGCACCACCACTGAACGCACCTGCTCTTCGAACGGCGCATCCTGGCTGCCGTCACCGCGCGCGATCACGGTCCGCAGCATCTCGTAGCGGTTGGCACGCAGGTCCTGCACCGAGCGCATGGCGCGCGCGGGCGGCACCTTGAGCGTCATGAGCACGTGCGAGGCGAGCATGAGGCTGGCTTCGAAGGCTTCGGGCACCACCTCGGTGGCGCCGGCCGCCTTGAGCTCGCGCGAGCGCGTGTCGTCGGCCGTGCGCACCAGCACGGGCACGTCGGCGCGCAGGCGGCGCAGTGATCGCAGGATGGCGAGCGCGATGCGCGGATCCGAGAACGAGATGACCACCGTGTTGGCGGTGGCGAGGCCGCACTCCTCGAGCACCTGCTCGTCGGAGGAATCGCCGTATACCACCGGCTGGCCGATCTGCCGCGCGGTGCGCACGCGCACCGGGTCGAGATCGATGGCGATGTATTCGAAACCCTGGGCTTCGAGCACGCGTGCCACGTTCTGCCCCACGCGGCCGAACCCGCACAGGATCACGTGCTCGCGCTTGGCGACGGCCTGCGTGGCGGCATCCTCGCGTTCGATGGCGGTCTTCGGCGGTCCCGTCTCGCCTAACAACAGGCGCGCGAGACGCTTGTTGTTGGCCAGTATCACGGGCGCCAGCACCATGCACACCACGACCGCCACCAGCATGGGCTGCGCGATCGCGGGATCGATGGCGCGGTTCTGCAGCAGCAGCGTGAGCAACGCGATGCCGAACTCGCCGCCCACCGCGAGCGTGATGCCGGTGCGCAGCGACTTGAAGGTGGAGTCGACGAACAGCCGCGTGGCACAAGCGGCGACGAACGCCTTGATGCCGAGCATCACGAAGGCCAGCGCGAAGATCAGCCAGAACTCGCTCCACAACGCGTGGAAGTCGAGCAGCATGCCCACGGAGATGAAGAACAGGCCGAGCAGGATATCGCGGAACGGCCGGATCACGCTCTCGACCTGGTGGCTGTATTCAGTCTCCGCCAGCATCATGCCGGCAAGGAAAGCGCCGAGCGCCATCGAGAAGCCGGCCGTCTGCGAGGCCCAGGCCGCGGCCAGCGCCACCAGCAGCACCGCGAGCGTGAACAACTCGCGCACGTGGCTGTTCGCGATCACGTACAGCAGCGGCCGCAGCAGCCAGCGTCCGGCCGCCAGCACCACGAGCACGGCGATGGTGCCGGTGACCACGAGGCTCACGACATTGGTCATGGTGAATGCTTCGGTGCCCGGCGCGAGCGCGGCGGCCAGCGCCAGGAACGGCACCACGGCGATGTCCTGGAACAGCACCACGCTGAACGCCAACCGGCCGTGCGTGCGATTGAGCTCGGCACGTTCCGCCAGCTGCTGCACGATGAGCACGGTCGAGCTCATGGCGACCACGCCGCCGAGCACGATGCTCTGCGCCCACGGGATGCCAAAGAGGTGCGCGAGCGGCGCGACCACGGCCGCGGTGCCCAGCACCTGCAGGCTGCCCAGCCCGAATACTTCCCGGCGCAGGGCCACCATGCGCGGCCAGGAGAATTCCAGGCCGAGCGTGAACAGCAGGAATACCACGCCGAGCTCGGCCAGCAGGTGCGTCGTCTCCGACTCGGGGAAAACCCCGAGCGCGTGCGGGCCGATGGCGAGCCCGACGGCGACATAACCCAGGATAGTCGGCAGCCCGAGCCGCCGTGCCAGCGTCACGACGAACACCGACACGGCGAGCAGGATGATGATGAGTGCGAGGGGCGATTCGAACATTCGCCCCGAAAGTTAGCAGATGAACAGGAAATGGGGACAGTCCCCCCAAGTCCTCCGAAGAGTGTCTAGCAATCGGGGACAGTCCCCACTTTCCTCACGCGAGTTTCAGGTTCTTGAACATGCCCGGGACGTAATCGCCCGCCGGCGTGCGGAAACCGATGTTGAGCCGGTTCCAGCCGTTGATGGCGATGATGGCCAGCGTGAGCCGCACCATCTCGGCATCGGAGAACTGCCCATGCGCCTGCTCGTACACGGGATCCGGGCAGTGACCCTCGGTCACGAGCGTCAGGGCCTCGGTCCAGGCGAGCGCCGCACGTTCGCGATCGCTGTACAGGTGCTCGGCCTCGCGCCAGGCGTCGAGAAGATAGAGGCGCTGCTCGGTCTCACCGGCGGCGCGTGCATCCTTGGTGTGCATGTCGATGCAGTACGCACAACCATTGAGCTGCGAGGCGCGCATCTTCACGAGCTCCAGCAGCGCGGGCTCGAGGCCCGACTCGTTCACGGCCTTCTGCAGGGCGAACAATGCGTGCGCCACCGGCGGCGCGGCCTTCAACCAATCGAGACGTTTCATGGTGACTCCTTTGCTCTTGATGTCACCACTAAGACGTGCGCGGAACCTCCGCTGTGACAGCGCTCAATGCGAGCCCGCGCAGCTTGTCGGGATTCAGGATGCTGAACACGTCGAGGATGCGCTGCCCGTCGGTGCGGATGCTGATCACCGAGAGCAGCCGCTCTTCGAAGAAGGCGGCGATGCCGGCCTCGCCATTGACCACCACGTCGCGAAATTCCAGCTGGTCGAGGTACCGGTGAAACACGCCGGTCGCGAACCGCGCCACCTGTTCGGCGCCATGGATGACCTTTTTCGCGGCCTTGGTCTTGCCGCCGCCGTCCGAGGTCCAGCTCGCTTCCACGGCCAGCACTTCGATGAGGCTGGCCGGGTCCTGCGACTGCACGGCCGCGACCAGCCGATGCAGCAGTTTCCGGCGCGCCTCGGCGCTCACCTGCACGCGCGGCTGATCCTCGCGCACACGCTTGCGCGCGCGACTCACGATCTGGCGGCACGCGGCCTCGCTCTTGCCGAGGATCTGGGCGATCGCGTCGTAGTCCGAGTCGAAGAGATCGTGCAGCAGGAATGCGGCGCGCTCCTCGGGCGCGAGGCGCTCGAGCACCGCGAGAAAGGCCACGGACAGGTCCGACGCGAGCTCCGCGGCGCGATCGGCGGGCGGCGCGGCGGTGTCGAGCGTCAGCGGCTCGGGCAGCCAGGGGCCGACGTAGTGTTCGCGCTCCGTGCGCAGCTGCCGCAGCCGGTCGATGCACAGGCGCGTGGTGGCCGTGACCAGCCAGGCTTCGGGGGTGCGGATGTCGTGACCCGCCCGATCCCAGCGCAGCCAGGCCTCCTGCACGACGTCGTCGGCCTCGGCACGCGAGCCGAGCATGCGATACGCGATGCCATGCAGGCGGGCACGGTGCTGTTCGAAGGCCTGGGTACGGTCCATGGCGCTTAGACGGATGGAGGATGGCTGCTGTGACAGCCTGACCGCATCAGGTGCGGCCCCTTTTGCCAGCACATGGGGAGTGTCCCCATTTCAGTTGTTCATGAACACCGTGGTGTCGTAGCGCTCGAAGTTCTGCAACGCCCGCCGGTAGGCGGACTGGACCATCTTCTCAGCCGTCTTGTCGGCGCGCGGGGAAAGCAGCATGCGCAGCACCACGTCGTCGGCCGGACGGCTGTTGTCGTCGCCCAGGTATTGCTCGATGAGCTTGGTGATGCGGTTACACATCTCGTTGGTAAAGCGCAGCCGCGCCGCATCGTGCACGGCATCGGGCGTCGCGCCGTAGGTGGCGCGCGCTTCGGCCGTGAGCTCCGAGAGGAAACTCGCCATCAGCCTCGCCTTGTCCACCATCCGGATCTCCATGTAATAGGCGATCTCGGATTGCAGGTTCATGGCGTGCTCTCCCCTGCTTCAGGCAGCCGGGAAAAAGTCGATGGGCTTGCTGACGGTCAGCGGCTCGACGTCCGCAGCCTTGAAGCGGATCAGGCGCACGCGCGCGACGATCTTCTTCTCGAGCTCCGGGTCCTTGAGTTCGCTCGACACCACGCGACACATCGTGATCTCGCCCGACGGCGCGATCGTGAATTCGAGGACTAGTTTGCCCGCGAGTTCAGGCTGGTCGCGCAGCGCGCGGCCATAGAGCGCATACAGCGCACCCTTGTTGCGGTCGAACACGATCTCGACTTCTTCGCGGGCACGCGAGGCCTTGCCGCTCGTGCCGGTGCGTTGCACTTTGCCGCCGGCATTCGGGTCGAGCCCGGTGCCATGCGAAACCTGCGTCGAGGTGTGCGTGCCAATGGCACCCGCACCGCCACCGAAGCCGCGCGCCATGTTGGCGGTGTTGATGCCGCCCGAGGCCCTGCCCGCCTGCGACGTGATCAGGTTGCGCTCCGAGCGCGCATCTTCGACCGGTGCCTTCATCTGCGGATCGGCGAGATCGATGTTCGTGTCGCGCAGCGCTTCGAGTTCGTCCTGCAGCGCGAGCATGCCCTGGTTGCGCACGTTCGGCTTCGGCTTCTCGACGGGTTTCGGCGTGTCGACCGGCTTCGGCTTTTCGGGTTCCGGCTGCTTCTCCGGCTCCGGCGGCGGAGGCGGCGGTGGCGGCTTCGGCTTCTCGACGATGAGCTGTACCACGCGCTCGGAGAGATCTTCCGGCTTCACCTTCGCCCGCTCAGGCTGCGGCAACAGCCACATCAGGATGG
>DATEII010000194.1:0-50791 GCA_035279135.1 Steroidobacteraceae bacterium | reverse complement strand
CGAGCTTTCTCGATTCGCACGTGGAATTCGAAGCACCGCCGGCGCCACTTTCCGACTCCACTCCATCCGGCCCGTCCGCCGCCATGAAACCCTTGCCACGCGATGAGGAAGCGGCGTGGAAAAACCGCTTCGATATTCTCCTGTCCGGCCCGGGCTTCGAGGTCGCGACCATTCGCCGTGGCCGGCTCACGGCAGCCATCGTCGACGACGTGCGACCTGGCTCTGCCGCCGATCGCGCCGGTATCACGCCGGGTTGGGCACTGCCGTTCCTATCCACCACGGTCGACAAAGATGGCATTCGGTTCACGGGCACTTTCCTCGAGCTCACCGGCGACGCCGCGCAGACCCTGGAACGCACCGGCCATCCGCCCGGCGCCGCAACCGCGGGGCCGCAGGATCCATACACGCTCGAGCATGGCGCCAAGCATCAGTACGAGCCCGACCTGTCGCCGACACGTACCGACTTCGAAACACGCCGGCTGGCCGGCAACGTCACGTACCTGCGATTCGACCACTTCTTCGCCGGAGACATCATGTCCCGGGCCTTCGATGCCATCGATTCCGCAGGCCCGGAGGGAATGATCATCGATCTGCGTCACAACCGCGGCGGCGTCATGACGCAATTGCAGCGCTTCCTCGGCCGACTGTTGGGCAACGATGTCGATATCGGCCGCTTGCGCGTGGGCGAGTCGACCAGCCGCATGCGGACCTGGCGCTGGGGCTCCATCTACCAGGGGCCGGTGATCATGCTCATAGGCCCGCAGTCGATGAGTGCCGCGGAGATCGCTGCCGCAGCCGTGCAGGACCACAAGCGTGGCCTGGTGATCGGTCGCATGTCCAGCGGGGCGGTCCTGAATGGCCGCAAGTACCCCTTGCCCGATGGCGGCACGATCATGGTGCCGGTGCAGGACTACTATCGCGCGGCAAATCGCCGCATCGAGGGAGTCGGCGTCGAGCCAGACGTGCGAGTCCTGGCGACCCTCGAAGACGTACGCGCGCACCGCGATCCGGCGCTCGACCGCGCACTGCAGCTGCTTCCGTCACTGCGCGCTGAAATGCCGGCGCCGCGTGAACCAGCGGAGCTCAGTAGATAGTCGACGCTGGCCCGCACTCAGTCCTTCCGGACTACCAGCCTGCTCACCAGCGCGTTGTCATCGACGCGCCAGACCTTGATCACGTGCTTTCCGGCCGCGAGCGCTGGAAACTTCGCCTCGAGCACGAAATCATTGTTGATGACCGCCTTCTCCCAGTTGCGCTGCTCCTGCAGCGTCGGCGGGCCGGGCGATGGCGTGAGCCGCATCGACAACGTCTGCACCGGGCCGTCGTCCATCGACACGCCGATGCGGACGTCGACCCCGCCCGTGGTTTCGAGCGTCGGCAGTAGATGGACGGCGATCGTGGTGTCGCCCGGCGTTTCCACGCCGAGCGGATACTCGAGGAACACGCCATCGGACTGCGACGTCACCGGCCTTCCCTGCGGGAAGGCGGTGACCGCGCCCATGCTGCCACCCAGGTTCGGGATGACCTTCCATGTGAGGCCCGCGGCATCGTTCGCCTTGGAGAACTTCGCCGCCTCGATGGTCACGGGCCCGAACGGATCGGACACTCCTTTAGCGAACGTGATCTCGCCAGGTTTGTCAGTCGGCGACACGCGCTTTACTTCGGGCATCACATTTTTGTCCGGCTGCTGCCAGGTGGTGTAGCCGATGTGGGTCTGCAACATCATGCCGTCCCACTTGCCGCCCTTGAGCGCGTGGTACTGCGCGGCGATCTGCGGGTCGCGCTTGAACGCAGTCTCGGCGCGATCGGCGAACGCGTTGGCGCGCGGATCGTTGGCCGCGGCCAGCTTCCGGTTCCACGCCACGGTGTAGTACAGCTGGTAGAGATTCGACAGCGCGAGGATCGGGTGCTCGACCAGCTGGAAGAAGGCGTCATATTGCTCGGCGGGCACGGAGGCGCGCACCTTGAGCAGGTCGCCCACGAGCTTGGACCAGCGCTCCATCACCGCGCCGAACTCGCCGCCGTCGAGCCTGGCGCCGGTGCCCTGCCCCAGCGACCACGTCGTCGCATCGATGAGCTCGGGCTTGCGCGCCGCCGCGAGCTGGCTGTAGCGCGTGACCAGGTCCGCGATTTCCTTGGCCTGTTTGTCGCCGAACGTCGCGCGTGCCCACGTCTCGGGATAGTTGGTCATCGTCTCGAGCGTCATGGCCTCCGGGTCCCAGGCCTGTGCCATGAAAAAGCTCAGCGGGAATTCCATGGGCTTGATGTCGCCGACGTTGACGATCCACAACGCGCGCGCACCGCGCTGATAGGTGAGGTCCATCTGCTGCCAGGTCTTCTCGATCTGGTTGGTGTTCAGCCACTTGTAGTTGCGCGGCCCGCCCACGTAATCGAAGTGGTAATACACGCCGTAGCCGCCCTTGCGGTTGAGGTCGCCCGTGGGCAAGCGGCGCACCTGGCCCCAGTTGTCGTCGGCGAACAGCAGCGTGACGTCGTCGGGCACCTTCATGCCGTGGTCGTAGTAGTCCTGCACTTCCTTGTAGAGCGCCCAGACCTGCGGCTGTCGTTCGGCGGGTCTGCCGGTCACGTCGCGGATGATGTCGCGCTGGGCCGCGACGATGGATTCCAGTAGTTGGGTGGCCGTGCCCTCGGACATGGGTTCGTCGCCGTCGCCGCGCATGCCCACGGTCACCAGGCATTCGTAGCCGCGACCTCCATTCCACATCCTCTCGATGCCGCCACGCCAGAACTTGCGCAGGTTCTCGCCGTTCTTCGTGTAATCCCACTTGCCGCCCGTGACGCCCTGGTCCTGGTTGCGATGCCACTCGGCCTGCGCGCGCGTCATGGGCTCGTGGTGCGAAGTCCCCATGACCACGCCCATCGCGTCGGCCAGCACCATGTTCTGCGGATCGTCGTCGTTGAAGGCGCGCGGCTGCCACATCGCGGGCCACAGATAGTTGCCCTTGAGGCGCAGCAGCAGCTCGAACACGTTGGCATACATCTTCGAGTTCGCGCCGCCGAAATGTTTCTGGGCCCAGGTGCTGAAGGCCGGAGCCTCATCGTTGATGAAGAACCCGCGATACCGCACCCTGGGCTGGTCGCGCCGCGAACCCGCCACGAGATGGACCTCGGCCTTGCGTGCGACGGGCACGTCGGCAAACCAGTACCAGGGCGAAACGCCTATCTTCCCGGAGAGATCGTAGAGCCCGAACACCGCGCCGCGCCGATCGGAACCTGCGATCACGAGCGCACGCGGCACGTTCTTGAACGGTTTCTCCACCACGATCTGCCGGTAGGCCTCCCACTGGCCCGGCAGGTCCGATACCTGGATCTTGCCGGCGCGCGCCAGCTCATCGATGACCGGACTCTTGCCCACGACGCCCGCGACGATCAGAAATCCATTCGCGGCACCGCGATCGGAAGGCCGATCGGGACGTTGGCCGCTCACGCGCTGCAGGTCGTTCGCGAAACTGGCCGAAGCCAGCTTCACCGCCGAATCCGCGGATTCTTCGATGAGCAGCGCAGCCGGTTTGCCGGCACTGATCAGCGGAAAGCTGGTTTTCGCCGACTGCGTGCATACCGAAACGGGATCGGTGCAGGCGAAGGCGGGAACGGCGGGGAGCAGGACGAGGGTGGCTGCGAGCCGGGCGATGAATTTCATGGCCCGGGAACGCTACCGGGGAGCGGAAGGATTTGCCAGCCACCGGCCGACGCGCGACTCGGGATCCTGCTCGCGTGGTTGCGCGAAATGCCCGCGGCCATCCTGCGCGCGTGCCGGGGGGAAGCAGTGCGTCGCAGGAGGCCACGAACACGAACCGGATCAGTTCCGTTTGCGCGACCCCATCTTGTCGCCCCGATGCTTACGTTCGGCTTACGGCCTCACAGGGATGCACCCACGCGTGCGATCCATTCGCCGACGGGCTGGTACCACTCGCTGCGGCCGACCATGAGCCGAAACGGCCACAGCGCCACGATGACGAGGCCACCGAATGCATACACGCGGTGCACCCTGCCAAGGTGCCGCCAGTCGTGGATCGCACACCAGGCGATGAACAGCGCGGGCACGACGGGAACCAGGTAGACCCAGTACTCGCGCAGACCCAGCATCGTCAGCACGCGCGAGGATGGCGGCGTGAGCACCGCGATCATGGCCAGCACCATGAATCGCTTGTGTACCGCGGCGCGACGCCGGAACGCGATGCCGAGCGCGACGAACGTGGCGAACATGCCCAGGCTGGTCGCGCCCACCACGGTGAACTGCGGCGGCGTCAGTCCCGACGGATGGATGCGGGGCTCGTTCGCTTTCACGGCCATCGTGATGAAGCCCACGACGATCACCAGAACCGCGATGGCCAGCGCCGCGATCCCGAGCTTCATGTGCAGGTCGACGCGCCGTGCGGCCACCAGCCGGGTCTGCGCCACGAAGACCAACAACCAGGCCGTGAACACCGCGCCGTGCAGGTGGACCAGCGCGGTGAGCGGCGGCAGCTCCGTGAGGAACCGGAAATAGTAAGTCCGCGAGAAGCCGACGACGGTGAATATCGCCAGTGCGAGCGCAATCATCGCGAAGAAGCGCGAACGCCGGGCCACCGATGCGGTCGCGCTCATATCCCGGCCCCCACTTTCGCAACCCAGGCGCCGACCGGCTGCCACCACTCACTGCGTGCGATCAGCGTCCGAAGCGGCCAGGCGGCCACCACGACGAGCCCGCCGATCGCAAACACCGGGTGTACCCACCGGTGATGGCGCCAATCATGGATCAGGCACCAGCTGACAAAAGTGGCCGTCACCAGCGGCTGGACCAGCGGTGCCGCGGCAGTGATGTCGAAAAGCAGCAGCAGCCGCCCGACCGGCGGGCCAAGCACGGCGATCATGGCCAGCACCATGAACCGCTTGTGCGCGCCGGCGCGCCGGCGCAGGGCCGCGCCGAGTCCGACGAATATCGCGAACAACGTGATGCTGACGAGCGGCACGACGGCAAATTGCGCGGGCGTGAGCCCGGACGGCCGGATCCGCGAAACCGCCGCGGTGTGAAACGCCGTCGCCACCCCCAGGACCACGATGCAGGCCGCCAGCACGAGCCCGGCCAGTCCCAGCCGCATGTGAATCGCCACTCGATGCGCCGCGATCAGCCGGGTCTGCACCACGAACAAGACCAGCCAGCCGGTGAACACGATGGCGTGCAGGTGCACGACGGTCACCATCGGCGGCAGGTCGGTCAGGAACCGGAAGTAGTAATTGCGTAGAAATCCGATGATTACGAAGAGCGCCAACGCGAGCGCGATGTGCGGATAGAAGCGGCTGCGAACGACGACGGCCATGGGTCGGGCTCCGGTAGTGAGGAAGCCCGAACTTCGACCGCGGAGGGCTGGTTAAGCCATTAGCGTTACCTTGGATTCGCCTTACTTCTTTATTATCTGGCGCCGTGGCGGCGGAAACGGACCTGCACTTCGACGGTTGGACGGTCAATCGCGTCTCGGGAGAGATCTCGCGTGACGGCCGATCGGCACGCCTGCCCCAGCAACCGCTGCGCATCCTCATGGAGTTGTTCGACCACGCCGGCGACGTCGTGACGCGCGAGCAACTGGTGAAGGTGCTCTGGCCCGCCGGCATCGTCGATTTCGACAACGGGCTCAATGTCGCGGTGCGCAAGCTGCGCGTGGCGTTGGACGACGTCGGCGAAATGCCGCGTTACATCGAGACTCTGCCGCGCGTGGGCTACCGGTTCATCGGCAGGCGCGAGCCCGCGGCCACCGCGATCCCCGTCGCCGTGCCGAAGCGGCGACCGAATTCGCGCGTCACGCTGGCGATCACCCTCGCGGCCCTCGCCATCGCGCTCGGGCTGGGCTGGTGGCTGGGCACCGACGAAGCGACTCCGCCGGGGCACGTACCCAGCGTGCGTGCGCAGGAGCTGTATCTCGAAGGCCTGAGCCTGCGGTCGCGACGCGACATCGAAACAGGCGGCATGGCTCGCGCCAAGTTCGAGGCAGCTATCCAGGAGGATCCGCAGTACGCGCAGGCCTGGGCCGCGCTCGGGGAGAGCATTTCGGCCAGCGTGGTCCGCCAGCTCATCACGCCGGCCGAAGGCATCCCGAAGGCGCGCGCCGCCGCGCAGCGCGCCATCGCATTGGATGACAACCTGGTCGAGGGCCACTACCTGCTGGGCCAGATCTACATGGATCACGACAAGGACTTCTCGGCCGCGCGGCGCGAGTACGATCGCGCGCTCGCCATCAACGACAAGGCGGCGCGGCTCTATCACCACTACGGCATGCTCGAGGGGCATCTCGGGCACATCGAACAGGCGCTGACCTATCTACGTCGCGCGCGCGAGCTCGAGCCGATGACGCTGCTGTACGCCGGCAACTACGGCATGTTGCTGTACGAAGCGCGCCGATACGACGAGGCGATCGCCTTCCTGCGACCCCTGGTCGACGCCAATCCGCGGTTTGACCAGGCGCGCAGCGTGCTCGCTCGCGCCATGGTGGCCACCGGGGATCTCGATGGCGCGCTGGTCGAATACCAGGCGCGCGTACAACCCGGCATCCATCAGCCCGACCTCGGCGTCTTGTACGCGAAGCTGGGTCGCCGCGACGAGGCGTTGCGCGAAATCGGGCGCCTCGCGCAGCGAGGCCGGGAAGGATACGGCGTGGCCTACGATGAGGCGTTGATCTACACCGCGCTCGGGGACCTCGATGCGGCCTGCGACCAGCTCACGCGTGCGGTCACGGATCATTCGATGCTGGTGAACTGGATGCGCCTCGATCCGCCGCTGGATCCGCTGCGCGGCCGGCAATGCTACGCGGACGCCGAGCGACGCCTGTATCGAACCGCGGCCCCGAACTGATTCAATCGAGGCTCTGTAGATAGGCGACGAGGGCGCGCAGGTCCGGCCCGGGCAGCATGCGCATCGAGGGCATCTTCGCCTCGGGTTTGAGCGACTGCGCGTCGACCACCCACGCGGTGAGGTGGGCCGTGTCGTTCGGGAACGAGCCGCCGGCAATGTGGCGCCGGCTGCCCACGTGCGTGAGATCCGGGCCGATGAGCCCGTGTGCGTCGGTGCCGCGGATGGTGTGGCACAACGAGCACGCCGACGACATGAACACCTCGCGGCCATGCGCCGCGAGGTCGCCATCGGCATCGACCGCGGCCGAGTTGCGCTGCGACTCGAGCCAGGCCTGGTAGAAATCCGGCGGTTGCGCGACGATCTCGATGCGCATGTGCGCGTGCTGCGGCCCGCAGAATTCCGCGCACTCGCCCTCGTAGACGCCGGGCGCGTCAGCCTGGATGCGGATGCGATTGGTGTGCCCGGGTACGAGATCGACCTTGCCCTGTAGTTTGGGCACCCAGAACGAGTGGATCACGTCACGCGAGACGAGCTCGATGATCACCGGGCGCCCGACGGGGATGTGCAGCTCGGTGGGCACGCGCACGTTGAGATCGGGCGTTTCGCCGAGGTACTCGGCCTCGAACCACCATTGCTGGCCGGTCACGCGGATATCGGGCCGATGTTCCATGTGCTGGTGCATCGGCATCGCATCCATCGGCGCGAACATCAGCACGAAGAACGCGAAGAACACCACGCCCGGCACCACGAGGCCGGCGATCGCGATCCAGCCCTTGCCCGCATCGGTACCCGCATCGGCATGGCGCGCGAAGCTGCCGTCGCGCTGGCGCAGCCCGATGTACATGAGCACCACCCAGACGATGGCCGCGGCGGCGCAGAACACCAGCAGCACCCACCAGCCGAAGGTCGCGATGTGGCGCGTCGCGGCGGCGGCTCCATGCATGTAGTCCTGTGGCACGAACTACTCCGGCTTGTCGGGCTCCTGCGGCGTGCGCAGGGACTTGATGTAGGTGACGAGCTGCCACACGTACTGCGGCGGCAACATGCTTCCCCAGGCAGGCATGCCGTGCGCGCGACCCTCGGAGATGGAGTCGAAGATGTCGATCGGCTCGCCGCCGTAGATCCAGTCCTCGTCGCGCAGGCTCGGGCCCATGCCGCCGCCGGCGTGATCGCCGTGGCAGCCCGAGCAGTTGAAGGACACGAACAGGTGGCGGCCATCGCGCAGAGCCTCGGCATCGTCGCGATAGGGATTCACCGGCACCTTGCGTTCGCGCGGCGGACCCGGGATGGGACCGACAGGCTCGCGATCCTGCAGCGCGGGCGCCGCTGGCGGCGGCGGCGCCTGGGGATTCGCGGCGCTCGCGGCCAACAACAACCACAACGCGCTCGCTGCCGTGTAACGCAGCGTCATACGCCCTCCTTCGCCACCAGGGGCACGTGGTACTCGCGCAGCAACGCCGAGATGTCGGCGCGGCGGCGATCGAGCACGGTCTGCACTTCGGATTTGAGCGTGGCATCGCCAGGTCGCACGCCGGCCGCGATCGCGAAGATCATGCCGGCATCCGGCGGATCGCTGGCCGCGACGGGCCGGACCTCGAGCGCCACGGGTTCGCGCGTCGCGAAGTAACCGGCGAGCGGTCCCCAGGCGATGGCCACGTCGATCTCGCCGCGCGCCACGGCGTCGATGAGGTCGCGCGCGGGATCGGGCTTCGAATAGTCGCCATAGATGCTGTAGCCATGCACGTTGGCCACCACGCCGCGCATGGCGAGAGCCTGCGCCGGCGGCACGTTCGCGTAGTCGTCGCCGATGGCATGCACGCCGATGGCGAGCTCGTGCAGACGCGGGTCGTCGAGCGAGCGCACATCGAGGTGCCGGTCCGCGCGTGTGACGAACACGTAGCTCGAGCGGTAGTAAGGCGCGGTGGGATCGACCATTTCGAAGGCGGCGGGCACGCCCATCACGAGATCGCAGACACCGGCCTTGAGCGTGTTGCGTACGAAGCCCCGGCGCTGCGGCCACCAGGTGTAGGCGAGATCGCGGTGCAGGTCGCGTGCGACGAGCCGCGCCAGCGCATTCTCGAAACCTTCGCCGTGGGAATTGGAGTACGGCAGATTGTTGGGGTCGGCGCACACGCGCAAGGGTTCGCGATGCATGCCGCGGTCGATGGTGGTGGCCACGGTGCCCGCCGGTTTCGCATCGGCCAAGGCGCGCCAGTCGAGCGCGCCGAACGCGACCACAGTGCCGACGAGCGTGATGAACGCCTTATTTCCGGCTGAAAACATACAGCGCTCCTCCGGGCGCGGAATACTGCTTGATGCCTTTCATGGCGCCGACCACGCCGAGCGCGGCATAGGGGTCGTCCTCGGAGACCGAGGGAAACGCGACCGCGCCCATCCACCCACCGATGCCCGAATACACCGCGACGTATTGCCTGCCGTCCGGCCCCTGGAAGGTCATGGGGCTGCCGACGATCCCCGAGCCGGTCTTGAAGCTCCAGAGCTCCTTGCCGTCACGCGCGTTCACGGCCTTGAACGTTCCATCCATCGTGCCGAAGAACACCACATCGCCCGCGGTGGCGAGCACGCCGCTGTACACCGGCCACTTCTCGTCCTTGACGCCCCAGACTTCGTGCCCGGCCACCGGGTCCCAGGCCACGAGCTCGCCCTGGTAGCCGCCGGGACCGGGATACATCTTCACGCTGGCGCCGAGATACGGTGTGCCCGCGATGTAGTTAGCCTCGGTGCCTTCGTAGTTCATGCAGGTGTTGTGCGCCGGGATGTAGAGCAGGCCGGTGCGCGGCGAGAACGCCGAGGGCACGAATTCCTTGGCGCCGGTCGACGAGGGACAGATGTCGCGCGTCACCACGCCGAACTTCGTGCGCTTGTCGGCCTTCTCGGCCGGCGTGCCGGTCCTGAGGTCGAATCCGTCGGCCCAGTTGGTGGACTGCTGGAATTTTTCCGCCGAGAGCAGCTCGCCGGTGCCGCGATCGAGCACGTACATGAACCCGCTGCGTCCCGGATGCAGCAGCAGCTTGCGCGGCTGGCCCTTGAAGTTCATGTCGACGAGCACGTTCTCCATGATCTCGTCGTAGTCCCAGGCGTCGTGCGCGATGATCTGGTACGCCCAGCGCGCACTGCCATCATCGGGATTGCGCGCGATGATGCTGCACGACCACTTGTTGTCGCCGGGCCGCAGGTCCGGATTCCACACGCCGGGATTGCCGGTGCCGTAGTAGATGAGGTTCAGCTCGGGGTCGTACGAGATCCAGCCCCACACCGTCGAGCCGCCCAGCTTCCACTGGTTCGGCGGCCAGGACGTGACGCCGAGATCCTTGCCGCGATCCTTGGCATAGAACGCCTTGAAGTCGGGGCCGATCTTCACCTCGGCATCCGGCCCGGTGTTGTAGGCAGTCCACAGCACGTGACCATCGGAAACTGCCAGCGCCTTCACCCAGCCACGCACACCGAGCTCGCCGCCGGAGTTCCCGATGATCACGCGATCCTTGATGACGAGCGGCGCCGCCGTGACCGTCTCGCCGCGATTGACGTCGCCCACGCGCGTCTTCCACGCCAGCTTGCCGGTCTTCGCGTCCACCGCGACGGTCTGTGCATCGAGCGTGTTGTAGATGATCTTGCCGTCGGCGAAGACCGAGCCGCGATTCACCACGTCGCAACAGGCGATGCCTACCGCGCGCGGATCGGGATGCGGGTTGAAGCTCCACTTCACCGGGCCCTTGGGCCTGGTGAGATCGAGCGCCATGAGGATGTTGGGATAGGGCGTGAGCACGTACATCGTGTCGCCGACCACGAGCGGCGCACCTTCGTGGCCATTCGGGATGCCGGTGTGCATCACGCTGACGAGATCGAGCTGCGACACATTGGACGCGTTGATCTCGTCCAGCGTGCTGTAACGCGTGTTGGCCCAGTCGCCGTTCGGCAGCGGCCACTCCTTGCCCGGCAGCGGCGAGATCATGCGCACGCCCGGCGCATTCGCCGACGCGCCCCCCGCGGGCGGCGTCTGCGCCTGGCCTGCGCCCGCCGCCATGCAGACCAACGTCGTCGACAGGAGCACCAGGGTTCGCATGATTCGGCCTCTCAATTCAGCGTGTACAGGTATGCCGCGATGTCGCGCGCATCGCCTTCGGAAATGCCGAGCACGGGCATCGCGGTGTCGGCAGCGATCGAAGGCGGGTTCTGGATCCAGCGCACCAGTGTCTCGGGCGAGTTGGGAACCTGCCCGGCGATGAACGCGCGCTGCGCGAAGTTCGTGAGCGGCGGGCCGACGCGCCCGCGTGCGCGCAGGATGCCGGGGATGCGATGGCAGACGCCGCAGTCCACTTTCTCGATCAGCGCGGCGCCGCGATCGGGATCTCCGGGCAACGCCGCCGCCAGCTCGCTACCTTCGTGCGGGCGCGAGCAGCCGGCGGTCACCGCGAGTGCCAGCAGCATCGCGAACAGGCCCTGTGGGCTTTTCATGATGCCGCCCGCCAGTGTGGCAATAGATAGAGCAGTCCCACGATGACCAGCCAGACGCCGTCGACGAAGTGCCAGTACATGGTCGCCGCGTGCAGCGCGCGATGGGGCGGCCGCGCGGCACCCGGGCCGGGATGCGGCAGGCAGGCCACGAACAGCAGTGCCAGCACGCCGAACAGCACGTGCAGTCCGTGGATGCTCGTGATGGTGTAGAAGATGGAGCCGTACGCGTCGGTCGTGGGCGTCACCACCTTGAGCCGCTCCTTGTACTCGGCGCTCTGGATGACCAGGAAGCCCACGCCCATGAGCGCGGCCACCACGGTGGCGACGCGGCTCAGCGCGCCGTGCCCCCGTTTGCGCAGGTGGCGCGCAATCTCGAGTACGCCGCTGCTCACCAGCAGCACCGCGAGCATCCACAGCGCCAGTTTGAGCTTGGGCGGCGGATCCATCGGCCAGTGCGCGTTCATGCTGCCCAGCATGAAATACGCGAAGAACATCGAGACGAAGAGCATGGCCTCGGTGACGATCAGCCAGCTCATGGTGTGCGAGCCACGCGACTCGTCGTAACGCGGGGGATTCAGGATGGCGGCGACTTCGGCGTTCATCCGAGCTCCTCGTCGCGGCGGCCGTGGGGCCACAGCCAGTACGCGAGCGCGGCCAGGCAGCACAACGCGAGCGCGCCGGACCATATGAGCTCGCGCAGCAGCACCGCGCAGGCCAGCGCCGTCAGCAGTAGCGCGAGCACCAGCGGCACCGCGGTGTCCTCGGGCATGCGCGCGACGGCCTGCGGCGTCGCATGGCGCCAATGGGTCGTCAGGGTGAGGCGGCCCTGGTCGAGCACGCGTTCGTTGCGCGGATCGCCCTCCTCGTCGTGTTCATCCCAGAGCGGGTTGCGGCTCACGACCGTCGGGATGTGCACGCTGCCATAGGCCGGCGGCGGCGATGGCACGCCCCACTCCAGCGTGTCGGCGCCCCACGGATCGGCCGGCGAGCGTGTGCCCCGCCGCGCGCTCACGATGAAATTGGCCAGGCTCACCGCGACACCGATCGCGAACAGATAGGCGCCCGCCGTGATCACGAGGTTCCACGAATCCCAGCCCATGCCGCCCGGGTAGGTGTAGATGCGGCGTGGCATGCCGGCCAGCCCCACGATGTGCATGGGGAAGAACGCCACGTTGAACCCGACGAACATCAGCCAGAAGCCCCAGCTGCCCGCCGTCTCGTTCATGAGCCGGCCGGTCATCTTGGGCATCCAGTGATACAGCGCGGCGAACACCGGGAACAGGTTGGCGCCGAGGATCACGTAGTGGATGTGCGCCACGATGAAGTAGGTGTCGGTGAGCTGCCAGTCGAACGGGATGAATGCCGTGACCACGCCGGACAATCCGCCGAGCACGAAGATCGCGATGAAGCCGAGGATGTAGCGCAGCGCCGTCGTCATCACGGGCGTGCCTTTCCAGAGTGTCACGATCCAGGCGACCACCTGGATGGTGCTCATCAGCGAGATGCCGATGCTGGCCGCGCTGAAGAAGCTCATGGTGTGCGCGCTCATGCCGGTGGCGAACATGTGGTGCACCCACACCGCGAGGCCGAATACGCCGGTGAATACCGTCGCGGCCGCCACCCAGCGAAAGCCCGCGAGCGGCCGGCGCGCATACGTCGGCAACATCACCGAGATCATGCCGGTGGCCGGCAGGAAGATGATGTAGACCCAGGGATGCCCGAAGAACCAGAACAGGTGCTGCCACAGCAGCGGCGATCCGCCGAGCCGCGTGTCGAAGAAGTGTGTGCCCCACTGCCGGTCGAGCAGCAGGAAGACGCAGGCGGCCGTCAGTGCCGGCAGCGCCAGCACGATGAGCACCGATGTCGTGCCGGTGCTGTACATCAGCAGCGGCATCTTGTCGAAAGTCATGCCCGGCGCGCGCAGCCGGAAGATGGTCACGAGGAAGTTGATGCCGCCGGCCGTGGTCGAGATGGTGAGCAGGATCAGGCTCAGCGCGTAGAAATCCATGTTGAGGCCGGGCGAGTACTCGCGCAGCGTGTAGGGCGTGTACGCGAACCATCCCGCGTGCGGCGCCTGCCCGAGGGCGAACGAGGCATAGATGAACAGCCCCGACAGCAGGAACATCCAGTAGCTGAACGCGTTGGTGCGCGGCAGCGCCATGTCGCGCGCGCCTAACATCAGCGGCATCAGGTAATTCGAGAAGCCGGAGAGCACCGGCGCCGCGTACCAGAAGATCATGGTGATGCCGTGCATCGACATGAGCTGGTCGTAGGTTTCCGGGTCGAGCACCTTGAGCTCCGACGCCGACAGCTGCAGCCGCATCACGGCCGCCTCGATTCCACCGAGCAGCAGGAACGCGATCGAGGTCCAGAGGTACCGCTTGCCGATGATCTTGTGATCGACAGTCGTCAGCGCGCCACGCAGCGTGTGCGGGGTTTCCCACAAATGCAGCAGGCGCGAAGCAAGTGCTGACTCGGCCACGGTACGACTTCTTCAGGGTGGGAACTGAAGGAAGCAAGCACCGTGCCACCACGTTTTTGGAATCCGGGACGGCCGTTTGTGGCCGACGGCGGGAACGCGCGCAACAACTACAGGAAAACGGGAAGGAACTTACAAGGAATACATGGACACCAAAGTATTATTAATTCCCCGTAACCTTCGACGTGGATCAATGACCAAACTACCGCGCAAGGATGCGCGCGCCTCGCGCGAACGGACCACTGTCGAGGTGCTGCGGCAGTTCCGCCTGGTGTACGGCGCCGTGCATCGCCACTTCCGCGAGGTCGAGCGGCGTTGCGGGTTGTCAGGTGCGCAGGCGTGGATGCTGCGGGAAATTTCGCTGCACCCGGGCATTGGCATCACCGACCTCGCCGCCCGCCTCGCGATCCACCAGTCGACCACGAGCCAGCTGGTGCAGAAGCTGGCCACGCAGCGCTTCGTGACGCGCGACGCGTCGGCACGGGATCGTCGCCGCGTCGGCCTGCGCATCACGCGCAGCGGATTGCGCGTGGTGCGCTGCCTGCCCCGGCCTGCCGAGGGCGTGTTGCCGCATGCACTCGAGGAGCTGCCGCACCGCTCGCTGCGCCAGCTGCGCGCGCAACTCGAGGTACTCGTCGGCCATCTCGAGACGCGTCGTGCCGACGCGCGCGCGCATCTGGGAGAGCTGTGACGGCGAAGTCCAAGTCCTCGCGTGTCGTCTATGCGGCCGTGTTCGCCAATGTCGCGATCGCCATCGCGAAGTTCATCGTCGCGGCCATCACCGGGAGCTCCGCGGTTCTGTCGGAGGGTATCCACTCGACGGTGGACTCGCTCAACGAATGCCTGCTGCTCCTCGGCCTGCGGCGCAGCCGGCGCTCGCCCGACCAGGGACATCCGTTCGGCCACGGCAAGGAACTGTACTTCTGGAGCCTGCTGGTGGCGGTGCTGTTGTTCGGCGTGGGCGGCGGCATGGCCATCTACGAAGGCATCATCCACATCATCCACGGCGAGAGCGCATCCGATCCGCTGTGGTCCTGCGCGGTGCTCGCGATCGCGGCCTGCTTCGAGGGGTACTCGTTCGCGGTCGCGTTCCGCGCGTTGGGCGCACATCACGATGCGGGAAACCCGCTGCGCTGGTGGAAGCGCGTCCAGAGCAGCAAGGATCCGGCGATCTACACGGTGTTCGTCGAGGACTTCGCGGCGCTGTGTGGAATCATCGTGGCGTTGGCGGGTGTCGGCCTGGGCGTGTTGTTCGACAATCCGTACTTCGACGGCGCAGCCTCGATCCTCATCGGCTGCATACTCGCCACGGTCGCCGTGCTGCTGGCGCACGAGACCCGCGAGCTCCTGGTGGGCGAAAGCGCGCGGCCCGAGATCGTCGCGGAAATCCGCGCGCTCATCGAGCGCGATCCGGACGTGGATTCGGTCGAGCCGCCGCTGACCATGCAGCTCGGGCGTGACGCCATCCTGGTGAACGCCGACGTGCACCTGCGCCGCGGGCTCTCCGGCGAAGACCAGGTGCAGGTCCTGGAGCGCATCGTGCGTGAGATCCGCACGACGCGCCCGCAGGTGAGCTGCATTTCACTGCAGCCGAAATAGGGGGCAGCCCCCATTTCCTTGCAAAAGGGGTCAGGCCTGGTGAGGACTGACCCCTTTTGCTGGGAAACGGGGGCTGCCCCCTTTTACTTGAGCGCGTCCGCGAGTCCGGGCACGTTGCTGGCGCCCTCGAGCACCTTGAGGTTCGCGCCCTTGAAGTCGTTGCCGATCGGCTCGTAACGGCCACCGAGACACTGGCTCAGGAATCCTTCCGCGATCGCGTAGAACGACGTGCGATTCGTCGGCCGCGCGAAGCCGTGGCCTTCCTCCGGATACAACACGTAGGTCACGGGCAGGTTCTTTTCCTTCATCGCCTTGACGATCTGGTCGGCCTCGGCCTGCTTGACGCGCGGGTCGTTGGCGCCTTGCGCGATCAGCAGCGGTTTCTTGATCTCGGCGACGCGCGTGATCGGCGAGCGTTCGGCCAGCAGCTTCTTGCCCTCTTCCGTGCGCGGATCACCGACACGCGAGGTGAACTCCTCGAAGAACGACTTCCAGTACGGGGGAATCGAAGCCAACAACGTGTTGAGGTTCGAGGGACCGACGATGTCCACACCGCACGCGAAGGTGTCCGGCGTGAACGTGAGGCCCACCAGCGTGGCATAGCCGCCATACGAGCCACCGTAGATGGCCACCTTGTCCGCCGTCGTGACTTTCTCGTTGACTGCCCACTGCACGGCGTCGAGCAGGTCGCTGTGCATCTTCGCGGCCCACTCCTTGTTGGAGGCGTTGATGAAGGTCTTGCCGAAGCCCGTGGACCCGCGGTAGTTCACCGACAACACCGCGTAGCCGCGATTCGCCAGCCACTGGTGTTCGGGGTCGAAGCCGTAGTCGTCGCGCGCCCAGGGGCCACCGTGCACGTTCAGAACCAGCGGCACGGGCTTCTCGGGACGGCCGTCGCCGTTGGTATCCGAGCCCGGCGGCAGCGATAGATAGGAGATCAGCGTCAGGCCATCGCGCGCCTTGAGCTCGAGTGCCTGCATGGGCACCAGCGGCGCACTGCCGAGCCTGGGGCGCTGCTCGAACAGCTTGGTCAACGTGCCGGCCTTGCGATCGTAGAGATACGCGACGGCGGGCGCCTTCGGATCGTCCGCGGCCACCGTCCACATCGAATCGTCGAGCGTGCGGTTGGTGACCTGGAAGCCATCGCCCAGCTTGCCCTTGAGGAACGCGATGTCCTTCTTCACCGCCGGATCGAGCGCGGTGAATTCGGGCTTCAGGTAGTTGACCGAATACGCCTGCGGCTTGGCGGTCTTCGGCTCGAACCAGATCTGGTCGACGTCCGCGACGTCGCTGGCGCCGAGCACCGTGGTCTTGCCGCTGGCGATGTCGACGCGCACCAGCGCCGCCTTGTCACGGCCCACCGAGGATTGCAGCAGCGCGGTGGCGCCGTTGGCTTCGACGGCCAGCGGCGCCGTGGTCAGCGAATCTTCCTGTCCATACTTGAGCAGGCTGACCCACTCGTTGCCCACGCGGCGGAACAGCTCGGTGCCATCGGCGTTGTTCTTGATCGCGAGCTTCGGCTTGAGGTCGAAGTCCACGAGGTAACCCGCGATCTCCTTGTTGTTCTCCTCGACCAGCGTGCGCTCACCCGTGGCGATGTTGATCTCCCAGAGATCGTGCCACTCGGGCGCGCGATCGTTGAGGCCGACGGCGACCACGCCGGGCTTCTTCCACGAGAGATCGACGATCTCGGCGCGTGCGCCCTTGTACGGCGTGATGTCCTTGTCCTGGCCACTCACTACATCGACGGCATGCACGTGCCAGTTCTCGTCGCCGTCGAGATCCTGCATGTACAGGATGTGCTGGTTGTCGAACGACCACATGTGCTGGCGGATGCCGCGCTTCTGGTCGTTGGTGATGGGCCGGGCCGCATCGAGCTTGCCGCGCTCGGCCAGCCAGACGTTGAGCACGCCGTCACGCGGCGCGATGAACGAGATGTACTTGCCATCGGGCGACACGCGCGCCTGCGCCTTCTCGGGATTGCCGAACAGGGCGGAACGCGGGATCAGCGGGGTGGACGATTGCGCGGCAGCCAGCGCGGGAATGAAGGCGGCGGCCGTGAGGAGGCTCAGGAGGATTTTTTTCATGGGAGGTCTCGGGCAGGTTCCTGCAAGTAGCGGAAGTATATAGAGGAGGCCGCCGGCCAGCCGTTCCCTGCGATATCCGGAGTCATTCTCCGGATCAGCCGATTGGCGCCGCCAACCCCGCGTGCTACGTTTGTGCCGCCATGGCAGAGACCACCACGATCCGACTTCCGCCGAAGCTCCGCGCACGGCTGCGGGCTATCGCCAAGGAAACCGATCGGTCCGTTCACAGCCTCATCATCGAGGCGGTGGAGAAACACGCCGCCTACGAAGAGCAGATGCGCAGCCTGGTCAAGGAAGCGCTCGCCGCGGACGCCGAGATCGATCGCACGGGTGAGGTGTACCGCGCCGAGGACGTGCACGCCTGGGCGAAGCGCATCGCACAAGGCGTAGCGAGCCCGCGGCCGAAGCCGTGGCGCAAATAGTCTATCCAGCGCGTGCCCTCGAGAACCTCGAGCACGCGTGCGGATTCTTGTTAGCCGAGAGCCCACAGGCCGCGATGGCCGCCGCCGAGGCAATCGAGTCCGCGGTGAACACGCTGGCTTCGCATCCCCTGCTCGGGCGCCGCGTGGATGGAGCTCTTCGCGAGCTGGTCATCTCTTTCGGTGCCACGGGGTACATCGCCCTCTATCGATTCGTGGTGCAGGACGACACCGTGCGCGTGCTGGCGCTGCGCCACCAGCGTGAAGTCGGCTACCTGCCGTAACGGATTTTCCAGGCTGGCGCTACTTTCAATGTGGCATGCTTCCCGCCCGCCGAACCCGAGGTAACCCGATGAGACCCGCGCCGCTCGGTATCGCCCTCCTTTCACTCGTCCTCACCTGTGTTGGTTCCGCCGCCATGGCCAAGAAATCGCTGCTCTACATCGCCACCCAGGACCCCGAGAAGATGGGCATCACCGTCGCGGAGTTCGACTCCGGCACGGGCGCATTGTCCGCGCCGAAGCTCATCATGGAGACGCGGGATCCCGCGCACTTCACCTTGTCGGCCGACGGCACGCGACTGTACATGTGCAACACCGGCACGCCGGGCGGCGTCAGTGCGTTCGCGGTGAAAGACAAGCAGACCGGTGCGCTCGAGCTGCTCAACTACAAGGAGTCCAAGGGGCGCGGGCCCAGCTACGTGAGCGTGGACAAGACCGGGCGCTACGTGCTCGACGCCAACTATGGCGGCGGCTACATCGAAATATATTCACTGGCCGCCGATGGCTCGCTCGAACAGCAGACCGCGTTCGTGCAGCACGAGGGTTCCAGTGTGCACAAGCGCCAGGACAAGCCGTACGCGCACTGGATCCGCACCGATCCGAGCAACAGATTTGCGCTGGTCGCGGATCTCGGCACGGACAAGATCGTGGTCTACGAGTTCGACGAGAAGACCGGCAAGGTCACGCCGAATGATCCGGCGTTCGCCAAGCTGAATGGCGGCTCCGGCCCGCGCCATCTCGCATTCCATCCGAATGGCAAATGGCTGTATGCCGTGCAGGAGCTGTCGAACGAAGTCGTCGCCTTCAGGTGGGATGGGAGCAAGGGCGAGCTCACGCAGTTCCAGCAGGTGAAGACGCTGCCGGCGGATTTCACCGGGCAGAGCACGGCCGCGGAGATCGCGGTCCGGCACGACGGCAGATTCCTGTACACCTCGAATCGCGGGCACGACAGCCTCGTGGTGTACTCGATCGATGCGAAGAGTGGCGAGCTCACGCTGGTGCAGCGTGTGCCTTCGCGAGGCAAGGTGCCGCGCTACTTCACGTTCGACCCGACGGAGAAGTGGCTCATCGTCAGCAACCAGGAAGGCGGCAATGTCGCCGTGTTCTCGGTGGATGCGAAGAGCGGTGAGCTCAAGCCTGTGGGCGAGCCGGTGGCATTACCGAAGCCGATGGCGGTGGTCTTCCTGAAGTAATTGGGGATTGCGTTAATGGGGACATTCCTCATTTTGCTTGTAACAAGAGGGCGGACTTGCAAGGCCGCGGTTGCGGGAGCGGTGGCCTCTGCCACTGAGGCCTTTCGCGCTTACGGGTTCAACCAGCGCACGAACCAGGCTATGCCAGCGTCGACGGCATCCGGGTTCACGCGATGCGGCGTGTCCTCTTCGATGAGCAGCTGTAGTTTGTCGGCCGCATTCGCGGCCGCGTAGACGGGCTGCGCGCTGCGCACCGCGAGCCGTACGCCCGCGATCGGTGTGTTCGCATCCGAGTCCGCATTCACCACCAGCAGCGGTCGCGGCGCGATGAGCTTCAGCATTTCGGGGCCATCGAACATGCCGTCGATGCCCGGCACCACGCGCGCGTAGAACTCGCGCACGAAATCGACGTTGTCCTTCTTGCCGGCCAGTGCCGCGGAGGCGTCGAACGCCTCCTGGATGGTCGCGATCCGCGCCCGCCACTGGCCGTTCTCGAGCGCCCACTTGAAGCTCTGCACGCCGATGTACGGCACGGCCACGGCGATGCGCGGATCGGCGGCGGCCGACAGATAAGTCTCGATGCCGCCCTTGGAAATGCCGGTGAGCCCGATGCGCGCGGCATCCACATCCTTGCGCGTGACGAGGTAGTCGACCAGGCGCATGACGTCCCACGAGGTATCGAAATAGAACGGGTGACCCTTCCCCGTCTTGAACGCCTCCGCGATCGCCGCGTTGTACTCGGCCGAACCGTGACCCGCGCGCGTGCGTTCGCCATGAAAGCGCCCGTCGATGGCGACACCGATGAAGCCCGCCTGTGCCGCCTTGAGCACGATGTTGGCCATGTCATCCTTGTTGCCGCCCGTGCCGTGCAATGCGATGACAACCGGCCGCGGGCCCTTGAACGCCTTTGCATCCGGCAGGAGTAGATAGCCCGGAACGCGCTCGCTGGCATCCGCCGAGTACCAGAGGTGGTACTTCTTCAGGCCCTCGACGGCCGGCAGCTCGGCGAGCTCCGGCTTCAAGGCCACGCGCGGCCGGTCGATGAGCGCAAGGTAGGCCTCGCGTGCCCCTGCCTGGAAATCCGCGAACGCCGGCAGCGCCAGCACCAGGCCCAGTAGTGCGACGGCAAGTCTCTTCACTTGGCGAACTCCGGATAGAACTCCCGCATCATGCGGTCGCGATAGGCCACCAGGTTGTCCATGCTCTGCATCTTGTCCCGCACCGGCGATTCGAAATGCGGCGACAATGCGCCCGCGATGAACGCGAATGCCGTCGCATCCGCACCCGACGGCGCAGCGCCCAGGAAATACCGGTTGTCATCGAGGATCTGCGCCAGCGCCTCGATGCCCCGCGCCGCCATGGCCGTGGTCTCGGCCTCCGAATGCCGCCCGATGCCATGGCCATGCAGGTTGCGCCGGATGTTTCGCAGCACGAAGCGCTCGGCCAGCGGCCGGATGATGGCCGGCGCGCGCTTGAAGAAGTTCTTCGGTCCCCGCGTGAAGTTGGGCTCCGTGAGCCAGCGCCAGTAGATCATGATCCAGTACAGGTGATCCTCGAGCATCTTCTCGGCCACCCAGCCGATGCCGCGCTCGCGCGGGCCCAGGGCGCGATCGAAGTCGATGCCATGCTTCTGCTCGAGGTACAGCCGGATCAGCGTGGAATCGGCGACCACGGTCTCGCCGTCGCGGATGTACGGTAGTTTGCCCTTGGGCGCACTTTGGAAGCCCTTGGTGCTGGTCTCGTATTTCAGGCCCGACAGCTTCAGGAGCATGTCGCCCTTCATGACGAAGGGACTGGGATCCGGCAACCCGAAGTAAGGGCCGAACGTGTAGAGCGTGATCATCGAGAACCTCCCGGCGCCGGATTATGCGGCACCGGGAGGCTTACTACTCAACCGTTCAGGCACTCATGTTCTTGCCGGTCTCGAGCAGCGACTTCATGTCGCTCAGGATCCAGTTCCAGCCACCGCCGCCCTGTTCGTTGAACGGCGTCTGCGTGGCGGCCGCCATCATCGGAGCGCCGGTCACGTCGTGCGTCACCGTGAGCCGGCAGAAGCCCGCGCTGGTCGGCTCGATTTCCCAGGTGAGCCGCGTGAAGCCTTCCGCCTCGTGCTGATCGTTGAACAGCCAGCGATAGGTGTGGACCAGTTTCGAGAGCGGCTTCACCTCGACCACTTCGCCGTCGAGGATGGTGTCCGGCAGGCCGAAACCTTTCATCTGTGCATTGGCCTGCACGCGGTACTTGCCGCCTGGCTTGAGCTCGTACTCGCTCATGGCCTGGTAGCCGTACTTGCCGTTCCACTTCGGGTCCGTGATCGCGTCCCAGACCGCCTGCGGCGTCGCGCGGATGTAGATCTGGTGAACGTAGATCAGGCGGTCTTTCTGCGGTTCCATTTCTTCTGCTCCGTGTCTTTCTGTTCCAGCGTGTTCTTGAGATCGATGAGCGCGGAGACCTCGTGCGCCCTGAACTTGTCTATCCACCGGTCGTGGATCTGGCGGATCGGAACCACGTTCAGGAAGTGCAGCTTTTCCCGCCCTTCGCGCCGCGTGATCACGAGGCCCGCGGCCTCGAGCACCTTCAGGTGCTTCATGACACCGAAACGCGTCATCTCGAGCTCCCACTCGAGCTCGCCCAGCGTCTGGCCGTCGCGCTTGCGCAGCAGGTCCAGCAGGAACCGGCGCGACGTGTCGGCCAGCGCCTTGAAGACCAGGTCGTCATCGATCATGGGCCGGCACTATATGTGACCTTTTGGTCACATGTCAACGCAGCCGGATCCGGGACGGTTGTGGCGCCCTCTAACTAGATTGCGAGATCAGTCGGCGATGAAAATCAGTTTGACGCGGCTCGAGGCACCGCTCTTGATGGAAACCTGCGCCTTGCGCACGCCGAAACGGGTTGCCAGCAGCGCGATGACCGCCTCGTTGGCCCGGCCATCGACCGGCGGCGCCTTCACGCGCACCAGCCAGGTGCCGTCTTCCTGCTCCGCGAGTTCCTCGATGCGCGAACCCGCCTTGACCTTCACCTTGAGCGTACGTGCCACGGTCTCAGCCTACCGCGAGCCGCCAATTCCTTTGAAAAAAGGCCGGAAGCCAGGTTGGGAGCCCACTCGCCGGGGGTTGGTGTCGGCTGAAGGTCCCGGCTTCCGGCCCAGTACGGATCAGTGCGGATCAGCGCGGATCAGACCAGGCGCGCGGCCCCCGCCTCGAGCAGCGCGTGGGCGGCATCGGCGAAAGTGCGGCCGAGATCGCGGTCCATCGCAATCACGGCGCACTGTTGGAACTGGGTACCCATGACGATCAGGTCCGGGCCACTGAGGCTGGTCGAAAACCAGGGCGGCGGCGGCCAGGGCAGCGGCCACTTGATCCTGAGCGCGTTGCCGCAGATGTCGTCGACGAAGCGCGCCACGTGGCCGGCAACGATCGTGGTGCCGCGCTCACCGCCCGGGCGCGGGATGAGATCCGCGAGCTCGCAGACATCCGTCATGCGCTCGCTGAATTCGAGGATCACGGCGGCCAGGAAGCCCGACCGCGGTGGCAGGGGCTGCGGATTCAGCGCCACCGCCGATAGTGGGTCGCCCCCGATGACGTCCCAGATCTCGGGATGCTTCTCCGCGATCACGCGCCACAAATTGGTGCTCACGCCGGCGCCCAGCACGGAGCGCTCCAGCGCCTTGCGGATATAGGGATCCAGCGGGCCCGGAGCATCCTCCGGGCCGTCAGGATTGGCGTACCCCGTGGTCAGCTGGCTCACCAGCGCCGTCAGCGCCCGCGCCGAAAGATGCTTCGGCGGGGGCCTGGGGCCTGGTTTGCCGGGGGCGGCCAAGCTGGGATGCGTGCTCACACTCATCTCTCCCTCCAAGGTTGCTGTTTTGTTGGGCGGCGAGACTCGCCCGTCGGCTGCATGGAGGCGATGGACGGGCGCTGATCCGCACCTGACTTGTCTATGATTCGCCTCAGGAAAGGGCGGCGATCATGGACAAGCGCGAAATCCGGTTCGATGGATGGCACGTGGATTTCGCATCGGGCGAGATTTCGAAGGATGGGCGCACCCAGCGCCTGCAGGACCAGCCCCTCCAGATCCTCGATGAGCTCACGCGCGCGCCCGGCGAAGTGGTGACGCGCGAGACGCTGATCGCGCGCCTGTGGCCCAAGGGCGTCGTGGAATTCGACACCGGCCTCAATACCGCCATCCGCAAGCTGCGCAGTGCGCTGGGTGACGACGCCGAAACGCCCCGCTACATCGCGACGCTGCCACGCAAGGGATACCGGTTCGTCGCGCAGCTCACGCCGGCACCCGCGCCGCCGCCGGTGGCGGCCCCGACCCCGCAGTCGCTGGCGGAGGGACCGGCATCGTTGAACCGCCGAGCGTCCGATCGGCGCGCGCCCCTCAAGCGGCTGGCGTGGGGATTCGGCAGCCTGGCCGCGGCGCTGATCCTCGCGGTGGTCGCGTGGAACATGCCGGGCAAGCTGTTCCAGTCCGATGCGGCGCACGACGCGCTGCCCACCATCGTCGTCCTGCCGCTGGTCGACATGTCCATCGACCAGAACGAGCAGTCGCTGTGCGATGGGCTCACCGAGGAGCTGTCGAACTGGCTGGCGCACATCCCGACGTTGCGCGTGGTGGCGCGCACCTCGGCATTCGCGTTCAAGGGCAAGAACACCGACGTGCGCGGCATCGCGAAACAGCTCGAGGCCTCGCACGTGCTCGAGGGTTCGCTGCGCCGCTCCGGCGACCAGCTGCGCATCACCACGCAGCTCATCGAGGCGTCGACCGGGCTGCACATCTGGTCGAAGTCCTTCGACCTGCCGCTCGGCGACATCTTCATGATCGAAGACACGGTGTCGCGTTCGGTGGCCGAGGCGTTGCACCTCGAGCTCAGCAGCGACACCGCCGAACAATGGGCACAGCGCCAGCCCGCGCGCATGGAGGCCTACGAGCTCTACCTGCTCGGCAAGGCGCGGCAGCGCAAGCGCACCGCCGAGGACAACATCAAGGCCACGGAATTCCTGCGCCGTGCCGTGGAGACGGATCCCGAGTTCGCGCTGGCCCAGGTCGGGCTCGCCGAGACGCTGCTGAACAGCCTGTCGTTGAATCGCGCGCCGCTCGAAGACGTGGCGGCCGAAGTCGAGCCGCTGATCAACCGTGCGCTCGCCATCAGTCCGGACCTGCCTGATGCGCTCGCGGCCAAGGGCTGGCTGTACACCGAGGAATACAAACTCGCCGAGGCGAAGGTGCTGCTGGAGAAGGCCATCGAGGGAAATCCCAACGATGCCTCCAGCCTGCGCTTCCTGGGCAATCTCTATGACCGGCGCGCGCAACCCAACGAGGCGCTGGCCAACTACTCCGCCGCCGCGAAGCTCGACCCGCTGGATTTCATCGGGCACGTGTTCCGCTGCCAGGAGCTCGTCGATCTCGCCGATTTCGAAGCGGCCGATGCCGCCTGCAAACGCGCGCGCGAGCTCGACGCGTCGAACATGTGGGGACCCCTGACCACCGCGTGGATCGCACGCGCGCGCGGCCGCACCGAGGAAGCACTGCAATGGGTGGAGGCGGCCCGCAAGCTCGCGCCCAATGACACCTGGCTCGCGGACCAGAAGATCGACCTGCTGCTCACGCTGCGCCGGCCCGACGATGCGAATGCCGTGCGGCTCGAGCTGCCGCAGGACAACAGCTTCTTCTCACTGGCACGCGAGGGCGCGATCGTGTCTGCGCGCGGTGGACCCCAGGCACTGCGCCAGTGGATGGCCGGGAACCACATCGAGACACGCGCCGGCACCGGAGCCGAGCTGACCGAGCTCGCGCGCATGCAGATGGTGGCCGGTGATTTGCTCGCCGCGCGCAAGACACTGCTGCATGCCGACCGCATCCTGCCCATCCTGAGCGGCGACCTGTACGACGGCAGCCAGATCCGCCACGAGTATTCCGGCGCGCTGATCCGCGCGCGCATCGAGCTCAATGGCGGCGGCGATCGCGCACGCGCGTTGCAGATGCTCACCGACTTCGAGCGCATGCTCGACACCTACGAGAAGAGTGGCGGCCGGCATTTCGGCCTCTACACACTGCGCGCCGAGTCGTTCGCGCTGCGCGGTGACAAGGCCAAGGCGCAGCAGGCGCTGCAGACCGCCTGGAAACACGGCTGGCGTGCGACTTGGAAGCCCGCGAATGATCCGTTGTTCGCGGGGATCGAATTGCCGAAGGGGGAGTGAGCTGCTCAGTACGTCGTGTTGACGACGCGTGTCAGGCGGCCCAACAGCAGGCCTGCTCCCAACCCCAGCAATACGTACAAGGCGAGCGCGCTGAAATAAAGCACGCCTCCATGCAGCAGGACCCACTCCCGCGGAAACGCGTTCTTCCGCAGCACCGACCACAAAACCACGCCCAGCGACATGGCCATCGCCGAGTACACCGGCCAGCGCCAGTACGCACGGCTGCCAGCCCGCATCACCAGCATGCCGACCAGCATGCCGGCCGCGGAACACACATAGGCGATCAGCAATTCATGGAGCTGCGAGTTCATCCGCGCTCCGCGATCAGGAACGAGCGGCCGCAGCCCTGGTCGCGCCGCTGCACGGTGGCGCAATCGAGCAGCGTGCCCGGGGCGCCGCCAGGTCCGTCGTTGTCCACGCATTGGCGAACCTCGAACAGCACGGGCACGTTGCCGGAGCCAGGCAGCGTGCGGCAGTGGAACGTGAGCGTCGGGCCGATCCCGGGCCGGAACATCCCGGCGGTGTCGCGCAGCTCGGCGGCGCTCGTCTCGCGACCGGCCAGGGTAGTTAGCCGCGCGGCCAGCGCGGCATCGACCCCGCGCGCCAGCTCGAGCGTGCGCTGGAAATAATCGTCGTCGTCGAGGCCGCTGCAGCCGCCGTGCTCGCGCCACTCGTGCTCGTGCAGGTGATCCGCCATGCCCGGCATGAGATCGCCGAGCTGCTGTTCCAGCATGGGATCGAGCGAGAGCCTGGGCGCCGGGCAATCATGCGGGTAGGTGCGAGGTTCGAGGTTCTCGGGCCAGAGTCCGTGGATCACCAGCGGACGCGACCCGCGCGCGCGGCACTCGGCCTTGCGCTCGTGGCCGTCGGCGCAGAACGCCGAGTGCACGGTCATGGCCAGCAGGTAGAAGTCGAATCTCGGCTTCGTGGCTGCCAGGGCCACGGCGGACGGCTTCTCGCGCGTCTCCTGCTGAACGGGCGGCGACTTGACCGAATCCTCTGGCGATCCGCATGCAATCAACGCGCCCATGATTGCGATGAGAACGAAATTGCCGCGATGTAATCCAACTGGCGCCACGACGGGAGATTACCCCGCAGGCAACAAGCTCACATCCATATATAGTTCACCCCCCGCTGAAAACCCTTACATCCGACTTCGGGAAACCATGAAACCTTCCGTTCTGCTGTCCCGCCTCGCGGTTCTTTGCTTCGCTGGAATCACCACCGTCTCCTCACAAACCCTGCAGCTCGAGCCGGCCGAGCGGCTGCCGACACCGGTCGTCGACCCGGCCTCCGATGATGCGAAGCTCGCCCTGAAGCGCTTCTCGCTGCCGCCCGGATTCAAGGCTTCGCTCTGGGCCGCCGAGCCCATGCTCGCCAACCCCGTCGCCATCGACTTCGACGAGAAGGGCCGGCTGTTCGTCTCGGAGACGTATCGTTATCGCACCAGCGTGCTCGACATCCGCGACTACATGGGCATGCTGGAACTGGACCTCGCCTCGCGCAGCATCGAAGACCGCGCGGCCCTGCATCGCAAGGTGTTCGGCGAGCAGGCCAAGGAATTCTCCATCGAGAGCGAGCTCGTACGCCTGGTCGAGGACACCGACCACGACGGCGTCGCGGACAAGAGCAGCATCTACGCCGACGGGTTCAACAGCGAGCTCGACGGCATCGCCTCGGGTGTGCTCGCGCGCCACGGGCAGGTGTGGTTCACCAACATCCCGAGCCTCTGGCTGCTCGAAGGTGATGCGGGCAAGGTCAAGAAGACCGAGCTGCTGCGCGGCTTCGGCGTGCGCTACAACTTCACGGGCCATGACTTCCACGGCCTGGCGATGGGCCACGACGGCAAGATCTACTTCTCGATCGGCGATCGCGGCATGAACGTGAAGACCCAGGACGGCCGGCACGTCAATTTCCCCGACGAAGGCGCGGTGTTCCGCTCGAACCCGGATGGCACCGAGCTCGAAGTCGTGCACCACGGCCTGCGCAACCCGCAGGAACTCACGTTCGACGAACACGGCAACCTGTTCACGGGCGACAACGACAGCGACCAGGGCGACCAGGAACGCCTGGTGTACCTGGTCGAAGGCGGCGACAGCGGCTGGCGCGTCGGCTACCAGCACGCGCCCATGGGCAAGGGCGGACCGTGGATGCGTGAAGGTTTGTGGAAGCCGCGCTTCGAGGGCCGCCCGGCCTATCTACTGCCGCCGGTGTGCAACATCGAGGACGGCCCCTCGGGACTCACCTATTACCCCGGCACCGGCCTCACGCCCGAGTACCAGGGCCACTTCTTCATCACGCATTTCAAGGGCAGCATCGCGCGCAGCGGTATCCAGACCTATACGGTCAAGCAGAACGGCGCGACTTTCGTGCCGACCAGCAGCGAACAGTTCATGGGCGGCGTGTTGCCCACCGACGTGACGTTCGGACCGGACAGCGTGCTCTACCTCTCCGACTGGGTGGATGGCTGGCCGAAGTCGCAGAAGGGCCGCATTTACGGCATCACGCCTACGAAGCAGGACCCGGCGATGGCCAAGGCCGCCGCCGATCTCGCCAAGCTGCTGGCCGATGGTTTCACGCAGCGAAGCGACCAGGAGCTGGTCACGCTGCTCTCGCATCCCGACCGGCGCGCGCGCCTCGAGGCGCAGCTCGAGCTGGCCTCGCGCGGCGGCAAGAGTGTGGCCGCGTTCAGCAAGGTCGCGAATGACAGGAAGGCGGACCCGCTGGGACGCCTGCACGCCGTGTGGGGCCTGACCCAGCTCGCGCGCAAGGACGCGAAAGTCGCGCCACTGCTGGCCAGGCTGCTCGGGGACACCGACTCCGAAGTGCGTGCGCAGGCCGCCAAGGGCCTCGGTGACGTGAAGCTCGCGAGCGCGCGCCAGCCGCTCGAGAAGCTGCTCACCGACCCCGAGCCGCGCGTGCAGTTCTTCGCGGCGCAGAGCCTCGGCAAAATCGGCAAGGAAGAATCGGCCGCTCCGCTGCTCGCGCTGCTGCGGACCAATGACAACAAGGACGCCTACCTGCGCTTCGCCGCCGCGAATGCCCTGTCCAGGCTCCAGGCCGACGCGGCGCTGGCCCAGGCCGCGAAGGATCCTTCCGCGGCGGTGCGGCTCGGCGTGCTGCTGGCGTATCGCTACTCGTCCGATCCCGCCATCGCGGTGTTCCTGAACGACAGCGATGCATTCATCGTGCGCGAGGCTGCCGAGGCCATCAACGATGCGCCCATCCAAGCCGCGCTGGCGCCGCTCGCGGGCAAACTCGCGAGTTCTCCGCCGGCCGACCAGCCGCTGGTGGTGCGCGCGTTGAACGCCAACTACCGCCTGGGTGGGGGCCCGCGCGCGCAGGCACTGGTCAACTACGCGCTCAACGACAAGGCCAGCGAGGAAATGCGCGCCGAGGCATTGCAGCAGGTCGCGTTGTGGCAAAAGACACCGGCGCGCGACCGCGTGGTCGGCATCTACCGGCCGATGGACAAGCGCGATGGCAAGGACGCGGTCGCGGCGCTCGAGCCGAAGGCCGCGAAGTTGTTAGGCGACGGCGTGCCGCAGACCGTGCAGCTGGCCGCCATCGACGCGGTCACGGCGCTCGAGCTCCAGAGTGCCGCCCCGGCCTTGGTGGCCGTCGTGAACAACGAGAAGGCGCCCGAGCCGGTGCGCAGCGCGGCGCTCCGGGCGCTCGATGGATTGCCGGGCAATGCCGTACTCGATGCGGTGGCCGCGGCGGAAAAATCCAGCGTGCCGGCATTGCGACTCGCGGCGCTGCAGATCGTCGCGCATCGCACGCCCGAGAAGGCGTTGCCGGTGATCAAGCGCTTCATCACCTCGGGCACCGAGGCGGAGCAACAGGCCGCATTCCAGGCGCTCGCGGGTATCGACTCGCCGCAGGCGAACGCACTGCTGGTGAGCTCGCTCGATCAGCTGGCCGCCGGCAAGGTGCAGGCGGGCGCGCAGGTCGAGCTGCTCGAAGCCGTGAGCAAGAGCACCGCGCCCGCGGTCAAGGCGCGCTGGGAAAAGACCCAGGCGGGCTGGTCGTCGGGCAAGGATCCGCTCGCGGCGTACAGCTTCGCGCTCAAGGGCGGCGATCCGCGCCGCGGCGCGCAGGAGTTCTTCGGCAACGCGATCCTGCCCTGCGCACGCTGCCATCGCGTCGGCGGTGACGGTGGCGAGGCCGGTCCGGCGCTGACACGCATCGGCGCGCAGCATCCGCCGGAGTACCTGCTCGAGTCGGTGGTGAAACCGAGTGCGCACATCGCGCCGGGCTTCGACGTGGTCACATTCACGCTGGCCGACGGCAACACCGAAAGCGGCAGCGTCGTCAGCGAATCGGCGACCGGCATCGTGCTCAAGCGCGGCGACGGCTCGCAGGTCACGCTCGATCCCAGGCAGGTGAAGCAGCGCGTGGTCGCACCCTCCTCCATGCCCGAGATCTACGGCCAGATGCTGACGCGCACGCAACTGCGCGACGTGGTGGCGTTCCTGAAGGTTCTGGACGGCTCGCGCAGCCAGGGCGGCGGTGGCGAGGAAAGTTTCGGCACCAGCAACCGCGCCATGCAGTCCGCGCCGAAGGAAGGCGCCGCGGGTGGACATCCGTAATGCCGTAATGGGGACACTCCCCGTTGGCTAGTAAAAGGGGCCGGACCTGATGAGGGTCCGGCCCCTTCTCATATGACCTTGCCGCCGTTGAAAGCGGCCACGTTCAGCGCCGAGAAGGCGAAACCGTACGCCACTGCCATCGCGACGGTCAGCAGGATCATCGACAGCTTCATGCGACGCAGCTCGGCACGCGGGGCGCGCGAGCGGGCCATCACCCAGATGAAAAGTGCCAGGCCCAACGCCACGAAGATGATCCAGAGTCGCGGCGTCGTGAGCAGGAATTGCGTCGACGCGGGCAGGTCTGCGCCCAACGCCGACAGAGTGCCCCGAAAATGCCCGATCGCGACAGGCACGAGGAAGGCCACCCAGCTCGCCGTCACCAGCAGCAGCGTCGCCACGACGAGCAGGATTCGCGGCCTCTCGATTTCTTCGCCCACGTCCATGACTCACCTCACGACCGGCGCCAGCGCCGGATACGTGAACAACAGGAAGTGCGTGGCGTTCAACCCGAAGTGCACGGCCATGGAGCCTTCGAGCCGCTGCGTGCGGTGATAGGCGATGCCGTAGCCGACGCCCGCCACCGCTGCGGCCAGCGCGTACTTCCATCCGCCGCCAGCATGCACGGCGCCGAAGAACAGCGCGGTGATCGCGATCGCCAGCGCCGCGGACAGCTCGCGGTTGCGGCCCAGTTGCGCCAGCTCGCGCTGCACGAAGCCGCGGAAAAACGCCTCTTCGGAAAGGCAGGTGAAGAACAGGTTCACGACCGCCCAGGTGACGAACAGCGGCGTCCACTTGGGATCGAATTTCACGTAGCCCAGGGCCAGCGTCAGCACCATGACGACCGCGGCCGTGGCCAGGAACACCGGCGCCACGCGCGCCAGCACTTCTCGCAGCTCGTGCCCGGAGCGCACGCGCCCGGGATGCATGAACGCCACGATGAAGATGCCGGTCACGACTTTCGCGAATCCCAGGCCCAGCGTGTACGGCATGGCACCTGCCGAGAGGATCACGTTCTCCGCGATCACGGTGCGCGGAAACCCCGGCAACAGCAGCAATCCCAGCGCGACCGCGAACACGAAGAAGAGCACGCCTGTCGCGAGTCGTTGCAGACCGGCGCGGGTCGAGTGCAGCCAGGCGAGCAGCCCGAGCAGCACGATCCACAGCGCGGCGGCACCCTCGAGCGCGCCCGTGTAGTAAGCCGTCGCGATCGACACCGCCAGCACGCCCAGCGCCAGGTTGCGATGCGCCCACAGGCACAACACCGCGATCAGCAGCAGCAAGAAAGGTAGATAGGTCACGCTCAATGCACGGCGCGGTTCTGCTGCTCCGCCTTGGTCTCCAGGCTGAAACGCGGCTCGCGCACCTTGAGCCTGCCCGTCAGCAGCTCGGCCGCGTAGCGCCCGACTTCCGGACCATGCTTGAAGCCGTGGCCCGAGCCGGCGCCGACCAGCAGCACATTCGCAGCCGTCGGGTGGCGGTCGATGAGCAGGTCGCCATTGGAGCTGTTCTCGTACTGACAGACGCGCTCCTCGGTGAGCTGCGCGCCCGCGAGTGCCGGAAAACGCTTCGCGAGGTACGCGCGTGCGTCGGCGAGCGCGCCCGGCGATGCCACGCGATCACCGCGATCCGGATCGATGGGCGGACCGTGTTTGTCGTGCGCCACCTTGAAGCCGCGGGCTTCCAGGTCCGGCATGCCGTAGAAGATGTCGCCGTTGTTGAAGTCGGCCCAGCCCGGCAAGGCGCCGCCCACGAAGCGCGCGTCGCCCGCCGGCGGCGCGAAGAAGAAGACTTCCTGGCGCGTCGGGAAAATGCGGGGGCCCAGCAGCCGCGGAAAAACCTTGGGCAGCCAGGGCCCGCAGGCGAACACGTAGTGGGACGCGGATGCGCTCGAGCCATCGGAAAGCTCGACGGAATCCAGCGACTTCGAAGCCTCCGGCGGCTTGACGCTCGCGACGCGATATTCACCGCCGGCCTTCACGTACTGACGCAGCAGCGTCTGCACCGCGCGGCGCGCCATCAGCACGCCGAACTCGGGTTCCAGCAGGCCGACCTCGATGTCCTTCCAGAACACCTGCGGGTAGCGCTGTTCCAGCGCGGCTCGGTCCAGCTCCTGCGTGGGCAGCTTGAGTCGCCGATGCACTTCGATCGACTGGTCGACGTAGGCCTCGCGCTTCTGGAAGAAGAACAACACGCCGACGGGATGGAAGATGGGCAGGCCGGCGAGATCCGAAAGCCATCGCCATTGCGCCAGCGAATCGAACGCCAGGCGCGTATAGATTTCGTCCGAGCCGTACGACCCGCGCGTGAGCCGCGATTCGCCACCCGAGGATGCGCGCGCATGCGCGGCGCCGAACGCATCGACCAGCAACACGCGCTGACCCGCCTTGCGCAGGTGCCACGCAGTCCATGCGCCGAACACGCCGGCGCCGATGACGATCGAATCCCAGGCAGGTTTGCTCATCTTCGCGTCCTTCGCGCCGACGATCCGGGACCCGGCGATGCCGGCGGCGATGGTGCTGCCGATGGCCGCGCGGCGCGTGATGCCTCTACCCATGGGGCATTATGGGGACATTCCTCGTTTCCTAGCAAAAGGGGACAGGCTTACGGAGTGAAGGCGAGCGGCCGTCGCACGCGCAGGGGTGCGCTCGCTTTTCGTCGGGTCCTTCGCTGGAGTGTGGTTGGAGTGTTGAAGGCGGCCGCGCGTGCCGCGACGTTTGGCAACGGAAGCGTTGAGGAAAAGTTGGTCGATGCGAAGACAACCCTGTCGCGGCTTCGTGCCTGACGAGGTGAGCAGCCCGGCCCGCTCGGCGCACCCCTGCGCGTGCGCCGTACGCTCGCCCTCAATCTGTGAGCTTTTCCCACTTGCCCGGAAATGAAGAATGAGTCCTTGGGGTGAGGTAAGAGTCTCAGTGCTTGCCGAGGCGTCGAGGGCACGGTTCTTCTCTTCCCACACTCTGGGCGACATGCCTCCATTTCCCGCTCACGGGCATGAGCTTGGGAAGCCCATGACCAGCGGCGGACATATGCGCAGGGTTGAGTGAGCGGGCCGGGCTGCTCACCTCGTCAGGCACGAAGCCGCGCCGGGGTTGCCCTCGCACTGACCAACTTTTCGTGAGGGCTCGCATTGCCGAATGTGGCGGCACGCGCGGCGGCGTCCCGCGCTCCCACCAACAAACCATCGAAGGGCCCGGCGAAAAGCGAGCTCAACCCTGCGCGTATGGCCGCCGCTGGCCCGCCGTCATCCCAAGCCCGTCCCCGTTTGCCAGAAATCGAGGAATGTCCCCATTAGAACTTCACGCGGAAGTTCACGCCGTAGGTGCGCGGCACGTTGGTGAGATAGCCGACGCGCGCGCTGCGGCCACGTTCGCGATCCACCGAGAGAAACGCGCGTTCATCGAAAAGGTTGTTGATGAACAGCGAGCCTTCCCAGCGCTCCGTGCTCACGCCCCAACGCAGATTCGCGAGCTCGTACGACGGCAGCTCGGGATTGAACGTGATGTTGGTGACGTCGACCGCGCCGAGATCGATGAGTCGCGCGGAACCCGCCGGGCGCGTGGGCGAGCTCGAGATCAGGCCGAAATTCGGCTCCTCGTCGCCGAGCTGCGTGAACGAGCTGCCGACATACTGCAAGGTGAAGCGCAGGTAGCTCTCCAGTGTCGTGCCCATCGACCAGTTGTAGGCCACGGAACCCACAGCCTGCAGCTCGGGCGAGGTCGGCAGCTGGTTGCCTTCGCGGATACCCGCGACCGGCTGGCCCGCATTGAGGAACGAGCGCGCCACTTCCGCCTTCACCCAGGTTGCCGACAACCCGAAATCCCAATGCACGTTCGGCCGCACGTACAGCTCGAACTCCGCGCCCGGCGCATCGGCATCCCCGTTGAGGATGATGCGTGACGAGCAGGTGCCGGCGTCGGCGATGTACTGCATATCCTTGATCTTCGTCATGAACACCGCGGCGTTGAAGGTGACGCGGCCATCGGCCAGGCGCGTCTTCGTGCCGAGCTCGTAGTTGTCCACGAATTCATCTTCCCAGTTCGGATGGCCCGAAAAGGTGGTGAGGTCGTTGCCCGAACAAAGACCGACGTTCAACGGATCGTTGATGCCGCCGAGGCGGAAGCCGCGCGAGTACTGCGCCGTGAACTGCACGTTCTTGTTCACGTTGTAGGCCAGGATCACGCGCGGAGAAAAGCCGTCGGAGTCCGTCGAGGCAGCCACATTGTCGTAGCCGACGTCGGCGAAAAAGCCCGCGAACGTCAGCGTGCGATCCTCGCTGAAGTCGTAGTAGCGCAGGCCCGCGGTCAATGCCCAATTCGGATTGAAGCGATAGGTTGCTTCGCCGAACACGGCGAACTGCTCGAAGTCATAGCTGAGGTCCGAGAAGAACGGCGTATCGGGCGGCGCCCCGCGTTGCGGGTTGGACACCCCGAGCGACGTCAGGAGCGCGTCGTAGCCGGGCGTCGGCAGGTTCTGCCCGTATTCGCGGTCGTACTGCTGGTAGAAGACGCCCGCGATCCATTGGAAGGGACCCTCGCCGTTGGAACCCAGCCGGATTTCCTGGCTGAAAGTCTGCAGGTCCGTGGTGTCGTACAGCGGCGAGTCGAGCCGCGCCTGCGCGTCGGTACCGCCCACGTCCTTGGTCACGCTGCCGGTGAGCTGGCTCGCATCACGCAGCACCACCACATTCCGATCCACGTACGAAGTGACCGACGTGAGGCCGATATTGCCGAAGCTGAACTCGAGCTTGAGATCACCGAGCGTGAACTCGTCGTCGATGCCTTCGCGGAACTGCGTGACCTGCCCGCGCTCACCCGGATCCACGGCCGGCTGCGTCGTGGTGTAGGGATTGCCGAGGATGCTGTACACGTCGACGCGCGGATAACCGTCGGTCTCGAGCTTCTGGTAGACGATGCGCGGCGTGATCGAGATGTTCTCGGTGGGCTCGAAGCGGAACGCGATGCGCCCGCCGGTGCGATCGCCGTCGTTGACGTCCTCGCGAACCGCGCGTCCGGGATACACCGAATCGATGAAGCCCGGCATCTGGTCGTAGTAACCGACCACCCGCATCGCGGCGTTGTCTCCGAAGGGCACGTTGAGCGCGCCGCGCACGTTGGCCGCGAAATCACCGTCGTCGACGCCCTCGAAGCCCACCTCGGCGGAGCCGCCGAACTCGCCGACCTTGGGCTGCGTGGTGATGTAACGCACCGTGCCCGCATCGTTGCCGGCGCCGTACAGGGTGCCCTGCGGTCCGCGCAGCACCTCGATGCGATCGAGGTCGTAGAGATCGAGGTCGGGCGTGAACAGCGCCACCGAGATCGGGGACTCGTCGAGGTAGATGCCCACGGATTCCTTCACGCCGGGTTGATCGCGCACCACCTGGCCCGCGCTGATGCCGCGGATCGCGACCTGGCTCTGGCCGGGTCCGAGATCGGTGATGTAGAGACCCGGGATGTTGCGCGCGATGTCCACGATGTTCGTGGCACCGGATTGTTTGATGTCCTCGCTGGTGACCGCGGCCACCGAGAACGGGACCTCCTGCAGGGTCGTCGTGCGCTTCTGCGCCGACACCACGATTTCCTCGCTGATCTCGTCGTCCGTCGGGTTCGACGGCGACGGCGTTTGCGCGCAGATGGCGAAAGGTGCACCGATCAACAGCGCGGCGGCGCCGCGCGAAATCCCTGTCTTCATGCGACCACTCCTCTGTCTTGTTGTGAGAAGGAGCGAAGCAAAGGGCGACCGAGCCCACGCTCTCCCCACTTGTTGGGCGTGAGTATCCACGCCCAGCAAGGGGATGAGAAGTAGGACTCGGGGACATCCCTCGTTTCGGGGCAAAGAGGGACGGACCTGCCTGGAGGTCTGTCCCTTTTTGCTAGGAAACGAGGAATGTCCCCATTATTTAGCGGTCTCGCGCAGGAATAGGCCGCCGATCACCACGGTCAGCGCCGCGACGATGATCGGGTACCAGAGTCCGTTGTAGATGTTGCCCGTGGCCGCGACGATGGCGAACGAGGTGACAGGCAGGAAACCGCCAAACCACCCGTTGCCGATGTGATAGGGCAGCGACATCGAGGTGTAGCGGATGCGGGCCGGGAAGAGCTCGACCAGCCAGGCCGCGATCGGGCCGTAGACCATGGTCACGTAGAGCACGAGGATGGTGAGCAGCAGGATGACCATCGGGTAGTTGAAGGCGGACATGTCGGCTTTGGCGGGATAACCCGCTGCCAACAGCGCATCCTTGAGCTTCGCCGTCACGGCGTCCTGCGCCTTCTTGTATTCGGCGGCGGAGAGTCTGTTTCCGGGTACATCCGGCAGCAACGCTTCGATGGTGACGGATGCAGCACCGATTTTCACGTCTGCGCTCGGCCGCGGTGGTGAGGCCTCATCGGAATAGGAGACGCCCATGCGTGACAGCGCGCCCTTCGCCAGGTCACAGGCGCTCGTGAACTGCTTCTTGCCCACAGGATCGAACTGAAAGCTGCAGGTGTCCGGGTCCGCCACTATGGTCACCGGAGCAGTTTTCACCGCCGCATCCAGCGCCGGATTCGCAAAATGCGTGATGCCCTTGAAGATCGGGAAATACGTGAGCGCCGCGATCAAACAACCCGCGAGCACGATCTTCTTGCGTCCGATCCTGTCGGACAACGCGCCGAACACCACGAAGAACGGCGTGGCGAGGAACAAGGCAGCGGCCATCACGAGCTGCGCACTGGTCGAATCGACCTGCAGCGTTTTCTCCAGGAACAGCAACGCGTAGAACTGGCCGCCGTACCAGACCACGGCCTGGCCGGCGGTCGCGCCTAACAAGGCGAGCAACACCACCTTGAGGTTCGCCCACTGACCGAAGGACTCCGACAACGGCGCCTTCGACAACTTGCCGGCCGCCTTGATCTCCTGGAACTCGGGCGACTCCTGCAGCTGCAGGCGGATGTACACCGAGATCAGCAGCAACACGGTCGACAGCAGGAACGGAATGCGCCAGCCCCAGGCGTCGAACTTGTCGGGACCGAGCGAGAACCGGCATGCCAGGATGACGAGCAACGAAAGGAAGAAGCCCAACGTCGCCGTGGTCTGGATCCAGCTCGTGTAGAGCCCACGCCGGCCCTCGGGCGCGTGCTCGGAGATGTAGGTCGCCGCGCCACCGTACTGGCCACCGAGCGCGAGGCCCTGCAACAGGCGCAGCGCGATGAAGATGATGGGCGCCGTGATGCCGATCGTTTCATACGTGGGCAATACGCCGACCAGCGCCGTCGAGGCGCCCATGATCACGATGGTGACGAGGAAGGTGTACTTGCGGCCCACCATGTCGCCGATGCGACCGAACACCAGGGCTCCGAAAGGCCGTACGAAAAACCCTGCCGCGAATGCGAGCAGCGCGAACAGGAACGCGGTGGTGTCGTTCATGCCCGAGAAGAACTTCTTGGTGATGACGGCGACCAGCGAGCCGTACAGGTAGAAGTCGTACCACTCGAATACCGTGCCCAGCGACGATGCGAAAATGACACGCCGATGCGCGGGGTCGATGCCCCCAGCCTTCTCGATCATGAATCCCCCGCCTTCCTGATTATTCTGGTGTCGGACGATTCCGGGCGCCGTCCCCTTGACACGGTCGGTACAATAACCGATCCGCGACACGGATTTCCCTTCACTACATGGACAAGCCAGTTACCAGACGCAAACCCGCCCGTGCGCAGCCCGAGAACGCGCCGGCGCACGTGCACTCGCATGCCTGCATCGGCGTGCACGGCGCGCGGCAGAACAACCTGAAGAACCTGTCGCTCGACATCCCGCTGCACGAGCTGGTGGTGGTCACGGGCGTGTCGGGTTCGGGAAAATCCTCGCTGGTGTTCGACACGTTGTACGCCGAAGGCCAGCGTCGTTATGTCGAGACCTTCTCGCCGTACGCGCGCCAGTTCCTCGACCGCATGGACAAGCCGGCAGTCGATCGCGTCGATGGCATCCCGCCGGCCATCGCCATCGACCAGACCAACCCGGTGCGCACCTCGCGCTCGACGGTCGGCACGATGACCGAGCTCAACGATCACCTGAAGCTGCTGTTCGCGCGCACCGCCACCCTGCACTGCCGGAACTGCGGCAAGCCCGTGCGGCGGGATACGGCCGAGAGCATCTACGCGGACGCCATGCAGCGCGCGGCGGCGGCCGGTGATCCGCGCGTGTACATCTGCTTCCCGATCCCGGTGCCGAAGAACTTCAAGGAAGCGGAAGTCCGGCAGCTGCTGGAGTCGCAGGGTTACACGCGCATCCACGAACGCGTCGGGGACACGCTGGAAGTCGTGCAGGACCGCATCCGGCTCGGCAATGCCGAGCGCCCGCGCGTCATGGAGTCGATCGAAAACGCGCTGCGCATGGGACGCGGGCGCGTGAACCTGCACGTGGTCGACGAGTCCGATCCACCGCAGTCGCTCGAGCGTTGGAAATACTCGAGCGAGCTGCACTGCGCGGACTGCGACATCACCTATCGCGATCCGGTGCCCTCGCTGTTCTCGTTCAACTCGCCCGTGGGCGCCTGCGAAACCTGTCGCGGCTTCGGCCGCATCATCGGCATCGACTACGGCCTGGTGATCCCCGACGAGACCAAGACGCTGTCGGGCGGCGCGGTGAAACCCTGGCAGACCAAGTCGTACAAGGAATGCCAGGACGACCTGGTGAAGTTCGCGAAGAAGCGCGGCATCCCGCTCGACACGCCCTGGTACGGCCTCAGCGAGTCCCACAAGAAGTGGGTCATCGAAGGCGAAGGCAAGTGGGAGAAGAAGGTCTGGTACGGCGCCAAGCGCTTCTTCGAGTGGCTCGAGACCAAGGCCTACAAGATGCACGTGCGCGTGTTGCTGTCGCGATATCGCGCGTACACGCCGTGCACGGCCTGCGGTGGCTCGCGGCTCAAGCCCGAGGCGCTGCTGTGGCGCATCGCCGGGCAGAACGTGCACGACCTCATGTTGCTGCCGCTCGCCAAGGCGCGCGCGTTCTTCGACGGACTCACGCTGCCGGCGCCGCTCGACGAGGCCGCGGACCTGCTGCTGGGCGAGGTGCGCGCGCGCTTCGCCTATCTATGCGAGGTCGGCCTGGGTTATCTCACGCTCGATCGGCAGTCGCGCACCTTGTCGGGTGGTGAGGTGCAGCGGATCAATCTCACGACGGCGCTCGGCACCTCGCTGGTCAACACGCTGTTCGTGCTCGACGAGCCGTCGATCGGCCTGCATCCCCGCGACATGCAGCGCGTGACGCAGGTCATGCATCGACTGCGCGATGCGGGCAATTCATTGGTGGTGGTCGAGCACGATCCGCAGATCATGCTGGCCGCGGATCGCATCCTCGACCTCGGCCCGGGCGCTGGCGAACGTGGCGGCGAGATCGTGGCGTTCGATTCACCCGAGGCGATCCGCGCGAACCCGGCCTCGCTCACCGGGCAGTACCTTTCCGGTGCGAAGCAGGTCGCACCGCGCGCGGCGCCGCAACCGAACGCGGTTGCCGACACGGCGCCCAAGGCGCGCATGGTGCCGGCGCTCAAGTGCGTGAAACTGCGCGGCGTGCGTGAGCACAACCTCAAGAACATCGACGTGGAATTCCCGTTGCGACGCCTGGTGTGCATCACCGGCGTGTCGGGCTCGGGCAAATCCACGCTCATCGAAGACGTGCTCTACAAGGCCATGCGCAAGGCGCTCGGCCAGCCCAGTGAAATGCCGGGCGAGTTCGACCGGCTGGAAGGCGCGGACCTGGTCGACGACGTGGTCATGATCGACCAGAGCTCGATCGGCCGCACCACGCGATCGAACCCGGCGAGTTACGTCGGCGCGTTCGACGTGGTGCGCGAGTTGTTCGCCAATGAAGCCGCGGCCAAGACCCGCGGCTACACGCCGGGCACGTTCTCGTTCAACTCCGGCACGGGCCGCTGCCCGACCTGCAGCGGCAACGGCTTCGAGCACGTCGAGATGCAGTTCCTGTCGGACGTGTACCTGCGCTGCCCGGACTGCGACGGCAAGCGGTACCGCGCCGAGACGCTCGAGATCCGCCGCGAAGGCGCGGACGGCTCGCGCAAGAACATCGCCGACGTGCTCGACATGACGGTCACGCAGGCGCTCGAGTTCTTCAAGGACGTATCGAGCGTCGCGATCCGCCTGCAGCCGCTCGTGGATGTGGGCCTGGAGTACGTGAAGCTCGGGCAGCCCGTGCCGACTCTGTCGGGCGGCGAAGCGCAGCGGCTCAAGCTCGCCGGTCACCTCGCCGAGGCGGCCGCCGACGACACGCCCTCGATCCGCGGCAAGCTGTTCCTGTTCGACGAGCCCACCACCGGCCTGCACTTCGACGACGTCGCCAAACTACTGCGCGCGTTCCGCAAGCTCCTCAAGATCGGCCATTCGCTGGTGGTCATCGAACACAATCTCGACGTGATCCGCGCCGCCGACTGGCTCATCGATCTCGGCCCCGAGGGCGGTGACGCCGGCGGCGAGATCGTGATCGCCGGAACGCCGGCGCAGGTGGAGGCCGACCTGCGCTCGCACACGGGCAAGGCGCTGCGGGAATACCTGGAAGCGGTGCCGGGCGGGGGTTCTCGTGGTTCGGCGACGCAGGCGCTCAAGGTGGCGGAGCCTCCGTCCGAACCACGAGAACCCCCGCCCGGCACCACTTCTTCGAACGCAATCGTGATCCATCGCGCGCGCGAACATAACTTGCGCAACATCGACGTGGAGATTCCGCGCGAGGCCTTCACCGTGGTCACGGGCGTGAGCGGGTCGGGCAAGTCCACGCTGGCCTTCGACATCGTGTTCAACGAGGGTCAGCGCCGCTATCTCGAATCGCTGAACGCCTACGCGCGCCAGTTCGTGCAACCGGCGGCCCGGCCGGACGTGGATGCCATCTACGGCATCCCGCCCACGGTCGCGATCGAGCAGCGCACCAGCCGCGGCGGCCGCAAGTCGACGGTGGCCACTCTCACCGAGATCTACCACTTCCTGCGCCTGCTCTATCAGAAGCTCGGCACGCAGTTCTGCCCGACCTGCGACGTGGCCATCGAGCCGCAGACTGCCTCGAGCATCGCCGAGCGCCTGCTCAAGCAGCACAAGGGCTCGCGAATCCTGCTGCTCGCGCCGCTGGTGGTGGCGCGCAAGGGGTATTACACCGAGCTCGCCAAGTGGGCCAACGCGCGCGGCTACAAACAGCTGCGTGTCGACGGCGAGATGCTGACCACCTACCAGTGGCCGCGCCTCAACCGCTTCAAGGAACACACCATCGAGCTGCCGGTGGCGCAAATCTCGGTGCAGAAGGACAACGCGGACAGTCTCGAGCGCAATCTCATCAAGGCGATCGATCTCGGCAAGGGCCTGGTGCACGTCATCGATCTCGACGCCAAGAAGCCCAAGGTGCAGGTGTTCAGCATCAAGCGCGCCTGCCCGTCCTGCGGCACCAGTTTCGCCGAGCTCGATCCGCGCCTGTTCTCGTTCAACTCCAAGCACGGCTGGTGCGAGGACTGCTACGGCACGGGCGTGCAGCTCGAAGGCTTCGACGAAGAACAGAGCGGCGAGGAAACCGCGTGGAACGAGTGGATGGAAGGCGCCGAGACGCACGTCTGCGAGACCTGCGACGGGCAGCGCCTCAACCAGGTGGCGCTGCACGTGCGCTTCCGCGACCAGAACATCGCACAGCTCACGCACCAGGCCATCGATGACACCGTCGGCTTCGTGAACAAGCTGCGCCTCAGCAAACGAGAGGCCGAGATCGCGCGCGACCTCATGGCCGAGATCAAGGCGCGGCTCGCGTTCCTGCAACGCGTCGGCCTGGGCTATCTACCGCTGGATCGCTCGGCGCCGACGCTGTCGGGCGGCGAGGCGCAGCGCATCCGGCTCGCCGCGCAGCTCGGCTCCAACCTGCAGGGTGTGTGTTACGTGCTCGACGAGCCGACCATCGGGCTGCATCCGCGCGACAACCGCGTGTTGCTCGACGCGCTGGCGGAGCTCGCAAAACATCGCAACACGCTGGTGGTCGTGGAGCACGACGAGGACACCATCCGGCGCGCCGATCACGTCATCGACCTCGGCCCGGGCGCGGGTGTGCGTGGTGGCGAGGTGGTCGGGGCCGGCAAGGTCGAAGACCTCATGAAGAACCCCGCATCGTTGACCGGTCGGTTCCTGCGCGAGCCCCTGCTGCATTCGGGCGAGCCGCGCCGTCCCACGAACGCACGCGCGCCCAGGCTCACGCTCGACAACGTCGAGCTGCACAACGTGCGCAAGGAAGACGTGTCGTTGCCGGTCGGTCGCCTCGTCGTTGTCACGGGCGTCTCCGGTTCGGGCAAATCCACGGTCGCGAGAGACGTGTTGTACACCAACCTGAAGCAGCGGGTCGGCAAGGCCGCCCGCGGCAAACAACCCGAGCTCATCGGTGTCGAGGCGGTACACGGCGTCGAGCACATCGACCGCGTGCTCGAAGTCGACCAGACTCCCATCGGCAAGACACCGCGCTCCTGCCCGGCGACCTACATCGGATTCTGGGACGACATCCGCAAGATCTACGCCAACACTACGGAAGCGAAGATCGCGGGTTACACCACGAGCCGCTTCAGCTTCAACACCGGCGAAGGCCGCTGCCCGGCCTGCGAAGGCCAGGGCATGCAGACCATCGAGATGAATTTCCTGCCGGACGTGAAGGTGTTATGCGATTCGTGCAACGGGCGGCGCTTCAACAGCGAGACGCTCAGCATCCTGTGGCGAGGCAAGTCCGTGGGCGACCTGCTGGCCATGAACATCGACGACGCGGTCGAATTCTTCGCGGCGCATGCGTCGATTCACCACGCGTTGCGCCTGCTGCAGGACGTGGGCCTCGGCTACCTCACGCTCGGCCAGCCCTCGCCCACGCTCTCGGGCGGCGAGGCGCAGCGCATCAAGCTGGTCACGGAGCTTTCGAAGGTCCGCGGCGAGGAACGCCGCGCGCCACGTCAGAAGCCCCAGCACACTCTGTATGTACTCGATGAGCCCACCGTAGGCCTGCACATGGCCGATGTCGAAAAGCTCATTCATGTGTTGCACCGGTTGGTGGACGCCGGCAATACCGTGGTCGTGGTCGAGCACAACCTCGACGTGATGGCTGAAGCGGACTGGATCATCGACATGGGTCCTGAAGCTGGCGCTGGTGGTGGCAAGGTGGTCGCCGCGGGACCGCCCAAAGCGATCATCGCGAGGGCCTCGACCTCCCACACCGGTGCCGTCCTCCAGGAATTCCTCGCGGAGCGCACCGTCTAGCTACTGACGACCTGCGCGAGGTACTCGTAGTCCGCCCGGGTGGCGTCATCGAAGTCGGCGAAAGCCGCGATCCAGCGGGCATGCACGGACGGATCGCCGAGGTCGTGCTCGCGGCACACTTCCGTGTACTGCTTCGCGATCCTGCGTGCCTCGACGGATGACACCGAGGCGCCGGTGGCGCGCAACCGGCCCGCTTCGGCGACCAACTCCCGGAATGCGCGTGCCGGGGCAGAAGCGCCCCGCGCGGCATTGATGTACTGCCGCAGCCTTTCGGCCTCTTCCGGATCATCCGGCACCACGCTGCGTGCCAGCAGTTTGCCGCCGAGCGCGAACCAGGCACGGGTCACGTCGGCATTCCACGCCAATTGCTCGAGCTGGCGTTCGCGCATGCCACTCTTCAACCAATGCTGACTGGTGCGCACGACCAGCTCTTGCACTTCAGGCGAATCCGGCGACAAACCACCGCGCATCAGCCGCAGAAATCCTTCCATCATCGGACGCGCGGCGGCCTGCAGCGCCTGGCCGGTCGCCGCATCCGCGGGCCGCTGTGCCCAGTAGGTGAGCCAGTCGCGCTCCTGTTCGGGCGTGATGTGCTGGTTGATCAATTCGCGGGTGATGGCTTGCAGGTTGCTCATTTCGGTATTCCTCAGGAGTTCGCACAACTCGTCGACGGACAGCGACGCGCGCGACCGCATCCGGGTGATCGCACCGTGGATCTGCTCGATGACTCGATCCGCCGCCAGCCGCCGCGCCGCCCAGACTTTGAGTTGCATGTCGAGGATCTGGCCGAGTTCAGGAGGCGAGGCGCCGCACAACTTGCGGATCTGGGCCAGGGACAGCCCGAAATTCTTGAGCGCGACGATGGTGTTCAGGCGCAGCAACTCTTCGGGCCCGTAGAGCCGCCAACCCTTGGCGGAGCGCGCCGGCTCGAGCAGCTTCTGCCTCTCGTAAACGCGCAGCGCGCGCACCGTGAGGCCGGTGCGCCGGGCGCAGTCGGCGGCGGTGAGAGTTTCAGTCGAGCCGCGTTTCATGGATCGCAGCGTAGGGTATGACGCAAGGTCCGGGTCAAGCCCGTCGATGCAGCTCGTACAGGCTGATGTTCACGCTGGCGGCCACGTTCAGAGACTCGATGGCCCGACTCCCGGGAATCGTGAATGGGCGCGCCATCGCCTTCGCGTCCGGTGACAGGCCGCGCGCCTCGTTGCCGAACAGGTAGCAGTCGAACTCGCCGAACGCCGGCGAGGCCAGCGGCTCGCCCGCCAGGTCCAGGCACGCGATGCGACTGAAGCGCGCGCGCAAAGATTCCAGCGGCACATCGATCTCCACCGGCACGTGGAAGATCGCGCCCATGCTCGCGCGCACCACTTTGCCGTTGTGCACATCCACGCTGTCCGGGCTCAGCAGGCAGCGAAAGCCGCCGAACCAGGCCAGCGTCCGCAGGATGGTGCCGAGATTGCCCGGATCCTGGACCTCGTGCAGGTAGATAGCCCGCCGCGGCTCGGCCGCCGGCGTCGTCAGCAACGGCACCACCGCGGCGATGCCCTGCGGCGAGCGCGTCTCGCTGATCTGTGCCATCTGCTTCGACTGCACCACGTGCATGGGCAGCGTGCCAGACCAGTGCGCATAGTCGCGTGTCAGGAAGATTTCGCTGCCGCGCAGCCGCGCATCGTGCTTCGCCGCCTCCTGCAGCTCCTGCACCAGGTGTTCGCCTTCGACGATGAAGAACCCGAGCTCCTCGCGGAACTTCTTCTGGTGCAGCTTCTTGATGTCTTCGAGTTTCATGCGAGCGACCTGGCGACGGCTTCCGCAACCTTGATGCCATCCACACCGGCGGACAGGATGCCGCCCGCGTAGCCGGCGCCTTCACCGCAAGGATAGAGCCCGCGCACGTTGAGGCTCTGCAAAGTCTGATCGTCGCGCGTGATGCGCACCGGCGACGAGGTTCGACTCTCGATGCCCGTGAGCACAGCGTCGTCACGATCGAAACCGGCGATCTGCCGGCCGAACACCGGCAGCGCTTCGCGAATCGCATCGATGGCATAACCGGGCAGCGACGGCGCGAGGTCGCCCAGCTTCACGCCCGGCGTGTACGACGGCGTCACCGCGCCGAGAGTCGTGGACGCGGCGCCGCGCAGGAAGTCGCCCACCAGTTGGCCGGGCGCGCTGTAGTCACCGCCGCCGAGCTCGAACGCCCGGGATTCCAGCGCTTCCTGCAGCTCCACACCCGCCAGCGGCCCGCCCGGGTAGTCAGGCTCGGGATTGATCGCCACCACGATGCCGGCATTCGCATTGCGCTCGTTGCGCGAATACTGGCTCATGCCGTTCGTGACCACGCGCCCGACTTCCGAAGTGGCCGCGACCACGGTGCCCCCGGGGCACATGCAGAAGCTGTACACCGAGCGCCCGTTGCCGGCGTGATGCACCAGCTTGTAGTCCGCGGCACCGAGCTCGGGGTGCCCGGCGAACTTGCCGAACCGCGCGGCGTCGATCATCGACTGCGGATGTTCGATGCGGAAGCCGATCGCGAACGGCTTGGCCTCCAGGAACACCTTTCGACGCTCGAGCATGCGCAAGGTATCGCGCGAGCTGTGCCCCAGCGCCAGCACCACGTGCCGGCTGCGAATCGCTTCGCCGTTTTCCAGCACCACGCCCTCGACCTGTCCGGCTTCGATCAGCAGATCCGTGACCTTGCTCTCGAATCGCACCTCGCCGCCGAGCGCGCCGATCTCCGCGCGCATGCGCTCGACCACGCCCGTGAGCCGGAACGTGCCGATGTGCGGCTTGCTCACGAACAGGATCTCCTCGGGCGCACCTGCTTTCACGAACTCGTGCATGACCTTGCGGCCGTAGAACTTCGGGTCCTTGATCTGGCTGTACAGCTTGCCGTCGGAGAACAGCCCGGCCCCGCCCTCGCCGAATTGCACGTTCGATTCCGGCGTCAGGATGTTCTTGCGCCACAGCGCCCAGGTGTCCTGTGTGCGCCGGCGCACGTCGCGGCCGCGTTCGAGCACGATGGGCCTGAACCCCGACTGCGCCAGCAGCAACGCGGCAAACAACCCGCCGGGGCCGAAGCCCACCACGAGCGGCCGTTCCTTCAAGCTGACGGGCGCCTGCGCGACCGGGTGGTAAGAAGTGTCCGGCGCGGGCTTGACCTGCGCGTCGCGCGCGAAGCGCGCGAGCACCGCGGCCTCGTCGCGCACGGCGACATCGACGATGCAGATGAACTTGATCGCATTCTTCTTGCGCGCGTCGTAGCTGCGCTTGAACAGCTGGACATCGAGCAGGTCGGTGTCGCGGAGCTGTAGCCGCTTGATCACGGCCTTGCGTAACGCGTCGGGCGGGTAATCGAGTGGCAGCGCCAACTCGGTGATGCGGATCAATCGAGACTTCCTGGCCCGTGTCCCGGGCAGAGGTAGAATGCGCGCCATTATGCCCCGGTCGAAGAGCAGCAGCGAATGGCTGCGCCGTCACGTCAACGATCCGTTCGTGAAGCAGGCGCAGAAGGACGGTTACCGCTCGCGCTCCGCGTACAAGCTCATCGAGCTCAACGAGAAGGACCGGCTCATCAAGCCCAACATGCGCATCCTGGACCTCGGCAGCGCGCCGGGCGGCTGGTCGCAGGTCGCGGGACGGCTCGTGGGCCGCAAGGGGCGCGTGCTCGCCACGGATATCCTGCCCATGGATCCGGTCGCGAACGTCGATTTCATCCAGGGCGATTTCAATGACGAGAAGGTGGTCGAGCAGCTGCTGGGCTGGCTCGATGGCGGGCGATTCGACCTGATCATTTCGGACATCGCGCCGAACCTCTCCGGCATCGACTCCGCCGACCAGGCGGGCTCGATGTACCTGCTCGAGATCGCGCTCGACACCGTGCGCAAGACGCTGAAACCCGGCGCCACGTTCGTCGCCAAGATGTTCCAGGGCTCCGGCTCGGACGACTACATGAAGGAACTGCGCAAGTCGTTCGAGAAAGTGCTGATCCGCAAGCCCGACGCCTCGCGCAAGGAGTCGCGCGAGGTGTATGTCGTGGCGAAAGGGTTCAAGGGGTGAAATGGGGACATTCCTCATTTCCTTGTAACAATCGCTTAAGCTCCACAGACGGCGATCGTCCGCCCACGATTGTTACAAGGAAATGAGGAATGTCCCCATTTCACGGCCTCGCCTGCTGGAAATGTGGCGCCTCGCTCGAAGCGCTCACGCTGCCGCTGCGCCGGCTCGAGGAGTGCAAGGCTTGCCGCTCGGAGCTGCACGTCTGCCGGATGTGCGTCGAGTACGACACGCGCGTCGCCAAACACTGCCGCGAGCCCACGGCCGAGGAAGTGCGCGAGAAGGACAAGGCCAACTTCTGCGATCACTACAAGCCCAAGGTCGGCGCATACGTCGCGCCGACGGGCGAAGCCGACGCGGCGCGCGCCGCGCTCGAGGCTTTGTTCGGGAAGAAGTGAGCCTCGGCGGATGAAAGCGCTCGGTAAATCGCTGCTCGCGGGACTCATCGCCGGCGCGATCGCGGGGCTCGTCACCTATGCCATCACGGCCATGATCTGGAGTGCCGTCGATCCCGAGCGACATGCACTCAGCATCACGCTGATCGTCACGTTCCTGTTCGGCACCGTGGCCTGCGGCATCGCGGCCGCGCGCGTCAATCCGGCGAAGGCCTTCAGCCACGCGGCCCTCACCGCGCTCTGTTTCGAAATCGTGCTCATCGTCGTCGCGCGCCCTGGACTGAACCTGCGGACCGGCGCTGTCGCGTTCGCCGCGGCGATAATTTTTGCGCTGATCGGCGCGCTCATCGGTCTTCCACGGAGACGGACATGACGTTCAATCGGATCGTGTTGCTGGCCAGTGTCCTGGCATTGTTCGGCAGCGTTGCCACCGCCGCAGAACAGCCACTGGCCGCGGCCGACCAGGTCGCGCAGATGAAGCGAGGCGTGAACATCGTGGGCTACGACCCGTTGTGGCAGGACGCGTCCAAGGGCCGCTTCAAGCCGCGGCATTTCAAGATCATCAAGGACGGTGGCTTCGACACCGTGCGCATCAACCTGTACGGCTTCCGCCAGATGAACGACAAGCTCGAGCTGTCGGCGAAGTGGTACGACATCCTCGACGGGCTCGTGAAGGAAGCCCTGGCGCAGAAGCTCAACGTCATCCTCGACGAACACGACTACGAAGCCTGCGCGAAGAGCGCCGCGGAATGCCGCCGTCGCGTGATGGCCTTCTGGAGCCAGGTCGCCGCCCACTACGAGAAGGCGCCGCCGCAGGTCATGTTCGAGATCCTCAACGAGCCGAACCGCCTCATGGATGCGGCGTGGAACGATCTGCTCGCCGACGCCCTAGCGCTGATCCGCAAGTCCAACCCCACGCGCAACGTGGTCATCGGGCCGCCGTTCTGGAACAACATCTCGCACCTGCCCGAGCTCAAACTACCCGATGCCGACCGGCACATCATCGTGACCGTGCACTACTACGAGCCGCACACGTTCACGCACCAGGGCGCGAGCTGGGGCGATCCGGAGTGGAGGAACCTGTCGGGCATCCGCTGGGGCGCGCCCGCGGACTACGCGAAGCTCGAGCAGAACTTCGACGAGGCCCAGGCCTGGGCCAGGCAGCACGACCGCCCGATCCTGCTGGGCGAATTCGGTGCCTATGACAAGGCACCGCAGGAAGACCGCATCAAGTACACCGCGGCCGTGGCGCGCGCCGCGGAGAAGCGTGGCTGGGCCTGGACCTACTGGCAGTTCGACAGCAACTTCATCGTCTACGACATCGACCAGGATGCGTGGAACATGCCTATCTACAAGGCGCTGGTGCCCTAGGCCCTTCAATCCGCCTGCGCGACCAGCTTCAGGATCCTGTCGGTCCACTCGCTGGTCAGCGCGGCGTTGACGCCGCGCTTCGAGGTGAACAGGTTGCTGTCGATGCGCACGCCCTGCACGCGCAGCTCGCTGTGTTTGTCCGCGGCCTCACGCACGATGACCTGCACTTCGTCCGCGCCGCCCTGATCCGCCTTCACGCGCACGTTGAACACCCAGCCGTGCGCCTCGCGCTCGGCCTCCAGCATGCCGTCCACGGACAACGCGGGCAGCCGCGACTGCAACAGCCGGGCGAGCGCGGGCATGTCCCGGTCGACGACGGTGCCGCGCGGGTCCGCGGCGAATGCCGGGATCGCGAGCAACGATCCGACGAGAGCGATCAACAGTTTTTTCATGCGAGCCACCCTGCAAGGATGGCCCGGATTGTAGCGACTTCCCGCCGGGCTATTTCTTGCCGGAGAGGCGGTCGATCAGCGAGGCGAACTTCGAACCCTTCTTGTCGATCTTGACGCGCAGGTGACGCACGCCGGTTTCGCTGGCCTTGTCGCTGGTGATCTCGAGCGTGTTGGCACCGAGGATTTCCAGCGTCTGGTCGAGGGTCTCTTCGTCCACCTGGGCATGCGCATCGCGCTTGACGCCCTTGGATGATGGCGGCTTACGCGACTTCGCGGCGGCAGCCTTGGGCTGCTCGGGTGCGGCCGGCGCGGCGGACGCCGCAGGCTTGGCCGCGGGCCCCTTCTCCTGCGCGGGCTTGAAGAAGCGCGGCGACATCTCGCCGTCGACGTCCTGTTCGATCTGGGCGGGCGTGTCGTCTTCGAGCAGCTTGAACACGCCGCTCGTCGAAGCCGAGATGGACTCCGGCGTCGGCGCGGCGACGTCCTTGATGTTCGCGGTGCGGTAGATGCCACTGCGCGCGGCATTCAGGTCCGTGGCGCGTTCCTTCTCGATCGTGGTCACGGGCACCACGGAGACGGTCTTGAAATCCGAACGCACGTAGTAGGCCACCTGCTTGGCCGAGACAGCGTCGCTGAAGAAGCCGAGGCGCAAGCCGTACCAGGTGCGGCCGTCGCGATTCGCTTCGGTCGTGTACAGCGTGTACGCGTTGAAGATGGCCAGCGGCGGCACCTTCGACATGTCGAAGGCCGTGACCGACCAGTCGAGCTGCACGGCGAACAGCACGGGCGCGTTGCGCTTCACGTCCTGCTTGATCGCCATCATCGACTGCGTGTCTTCGGGCTTGATGACGCGGATCGCCTCGTCGACGTCGGCCTCGCGCGAACCTTCGCGGTACGGCGTGTGCCGCTCGAGCAGGCGGATGGTCTGCGTATCGGTGAGATCGTCGAGCTCGTCGATGGCCTGGCGCACGCTGGTCAGCGATGGCGTCGCCGACAGCGCCGGCATCTGCACCGTCGGTTCCGGCGGTGCCTTGGGCACGACCGGCGCCGCGGGCCTGGCGGGCGCGGCTGCGGTCAGCGCGGGCGCGCTGACCTGGGCGGCAATCTTGGGCGCCACCACCGGCGGCTTGGCCGGCGCGGGGCGCGCAGCAGGGGCAGCGGCAGCA
>DATEII010000193.1:0-27333 GCA_035279135.1 Steroidobacteraceae bacterium | reverse complement strand
GGAAGATCTATGACGGCATCTCGCTCGAGGCGGGCGCCGATTCCACGCAGGTGTCCGCCGCCTGGTACGAACGCCCGCAGAAACTCATGGATGTGCTCGAGCGTCGCGGTAGCGATGGCTTCGTGGCGCTGGGCCGCAACTCGGACCTGGTCGAAGTCGCGGGAAAACGCGCCTCGCTGGCGGACATCACGCGCCGCCTGCTCGCGATTGGCGGCGTGGCGGATGCCGTGGCGTTCCAGCCCGATGGAGCCGCCGCCGGTGTCGCCAACCGCGTCGCCGCTGTGGTGGTGAGCCGCGGGGTCAGTGCGAAGGAGATTGCGACGCAGTTGTCGGCCAGCCTCGATGCCGTGTTCCTGCCGCGGCCGCTGGTGCTCGTGGACCAGATTCCGCGTGACGCCGTGGGCAAGGTGGCGCGCGCCAGGCTGCTCGAGCTCACCCGCGGCCAGGCCGGCGCCGAGTAACGCGCGCGCGCCGGACCGCGCGCGATCTCAACTCACCAGCTTCTGCATCCGCTCGAGCTCGGCCTGCGCGGCCTTCGCCTGTCTGGCGATCTCGGCGCGCGAATCGGTGGCACGTTTATGTTCGGCCTTGAACTGCGCGTCGGCGGCGCTGAGCTGCTTCTGCAACAGTGGATCGTTGTCGACCAGCCGCTTTGCGGCCGCGGCCTTCAACGCGTCCCGGACCGCGCCGCGATCTGCGGTCAGCGACTCGAGGCGCTGGGCAGCGCGGCTCGCCTGGGCCCGCGTGCCGCTCGAGAAGCCGCCGGCCAGCTCATCGAGCGGCACGTGGCTCACGGTGGTGCCGGCCCCGGGCTTGATGTCCGGGCCTTCCGGCAACACCAGCACGCCACCCTTGGGCACACGCGCGGCGTCGGCGAGGTGCGGATTGAGTGCCTTGACGCGCGCCAGCGTCGCGGCCGCGGCGCGCGGCGTGCGCGCCAGGCTCGTGGCCAGCGTCTCGAGGTCCGTGTCCTTGTCGGCGATGTAGATTTGCATCAGACCCTCACGTTGAGTGATGACCACGGCGCCGGCAGGGGCTGGCCCCTGACGAAGATCTCGCCGCTGGTGGCGTTGCCGGTGACCGTGAACTGCACGTCCGCGCCGGGCACCTCGATCGAATTGCGGCCGAGGCCGCGCACGATGTTGGAATTGATCACCGCGACGCGGCAGTTGAGGTTCACGGCCGTGTTCGCGCCGTTGAGTGTGCAGCGGTTGTCGCTGAACTTGATATCGAGCCCGGTGATCATGTGCACGGCAGGCGTGCCGCCACGCGCGCGCAAGACATTGCCCTGCACGACCACCGAGGACAGCCGCAACACCGGCGCATCGGCGGTGCCCGCATCGAGAACGGCGTCGGAGACGATCACGTGCGTGCCATCGAGCGCCAGCATGCGTCCCGCGGCCAGGTGCACGGCGGTGAAATTGCCGACGTGTATCACCGGGATCGGCGGCGTGGGCTCCTCGATGAGCAGCGCGAACCAGTTCGCGGCATCGGGGATGGCGCCGGCCGGATCGCGAGCCACCTGGTTGCCCGCGACCAGGTGATCCTCGTGCGGACCGTGCATTTCGATGCCGCTGATCACCGCCGCCGACTGTTGCGTGGCCGGCCCGATCTGCACCACGTCGTTGTTCGCGACGCGGCTCGAGCGAACGGCGAAATGCGCGATGCCGGCGATCCGCTCGATGCCGACGGGCGCGTCGACGCCGACACGCTGCAGCTGGTTGCCGGCCACGGTCGCCAGCTGCGCGTTGCGCAGGCTGATGCCGTAGATGGACGCATCGGCCTGCGGCGGCCCATGGGGCGCGCCAATGTCGCGCAGGTGGTTGTTCTCGATGGACACCGAGCCCAGTGCGACACCGGGCGCGGTGCGGATGCCGTGGCCGCAGTGCTCGATGACGTTGAGCTTGCAGATCAGGTCCTGCACCGGCGCATTGATCAGGATGCCCGCCTCCGGATAGCCGCTGACCTGGTTCGCCAGCAGCTGGCACTGATCGCTGCCGGTGGGATCGAAGCCGGTATCGAGCGAGATGCCGGCGCCGGCCGGCGCGCGATTCGCCTGCGCCACGGCGGTCACGCGATTGCCCTCGATCCAGCTGAAGTTCGTGGCGCAGCTGATGCCGCGGTCGTTGACGTTGAGCGTGTTGTCGGCGATGCGCACCGCCGACCCCAGCAGTGCCGAGCCCAGCATCGCAATGGCCGTGTCGCGGCACCCCGAGATCTCGTTGCCGCGGATGTCGTTGCCCAGCTGGTGCCAGACATTACCGGCGAACACGATCGCCTGCCGTGCACAGGCGAACACGTTGTTCTCGATGCACAGGCTGGAGGTGATCAGGAACTCGAACGCGCCCGGCGCCGTCGGGTCGACCGCGCGGACTCCGAGCGGCGCGGCGATCCAGTTGTCGCGGATCGCGAGGTCGAGCACCGCGCCCGACAGCGCGATGGCCGACGCCGGCGCTTCCGGGTTCGCGACCACGATGAACAGCTCGCTCAACGAGATGCCGGCACCGGAGCGCACGGAGATCGCGGGTTGTTTGCCCGTGGTGGTCATCGCCAGGTTCTCGATGCTGACGGCGATGCCACTGTCGATCGCGAACGCACCGGACGGCGCCAGCAGCAGCGTCGCCTGGCCTTCGCCACGGATGCGCACCGAGCGCGCGTTCGGAACCGGCACCGGCGTCCGCAGTGCATATTGCCCGGCCTTGATGCACACCGTGCCGCCGCTCTCGCGCACGCGGTTCACGGCCTCCTCGATGGTGAGCTGGCCGCTGGCGTGCGATTCAGGCGTCACGCACTGCGTGCAGGCACAGTCGTCGCCACCGCCCTCGGGCGGCCAGTGGTGCCGGCAATCGGTGGGCGGCGTGGTGGTGCCTGCGTCCCACAATCCGAGCCGCGCGTAGTGGTGGTGGATGCCACGCGGCGCCGCCTTGTCGAGCAGTTCCACCGACGCATCGGTGGTGCGCGCCGCAAACACCCAGTAATCGCCGGCGCGAAATCCCTTGTTGCCCACCGAATCGAAGCTCACGGTGACGCCGTTCTCGAGCAGCAGCGTGGTGCCCGCGGCCGGCACGCGGATGAGTCCGTTCGAGCCTGGCGCGGAGAGATCCTGGAAAACGCTGGTCGCGCCACTGCCCGAGGTCGCCAGCACCGTGCCGCGCTGGCTCCACAGCCGCACGCGGAGGTTGCGCAGCTGCGGGTCGGTCAACATGTCACCCGGCAGCGGCGCGCTCAGCGTCATGCGCCGAGTGGCGTTGTCGACCGTGATGCTGCGCATCTCGCCACCGAGCTGCGCGAACTCGCGGCGGTCGTCGATGACCTCGACGAAGTCGCCGCTGTTGAAGCGCAGCACCTCGTCGCGGCCCAGCGATTCGAGCTCGAGCTCGTTCGGGGTCACCACGTTCACGACGCGGCTGCCGACGCTGGCGTTCTCGCGCGACCACTTGAACGTCGCCTGGCCACCGGGCTGGCCCGCGTCGTGGATCTCGACGCGATAGAGCTGGTTCTCGAGCCCGCGATACCCGCCGGTGGGCGGAAGCTCGCAGGGATCATCGACGGCGGCGACCTCGTAGGTCCCGGTGGTCAGGCGTCCCGTGGAGGGTGCGATGAGATCCGACCAGCCTGGCAGGTCGCCGTCGGGCGATGCGCAGGTCGCGGACCCGCCGGCCTGCTCGGCCAGCACGCGCACCTGCCACACGGTCTGCAGCCGTGAGCCGGTTTCCACGCCCACCGCGGGCTCTACCAGCCCGGGGTTTTCGAGCTGCGTGACTTCGCGGTTCCAGACGTCCAGGTAGACCAGGTGCCGGCCCGCCGTGGGCAGCGCCGGCGCGCCGGGTAGATAGGGCTGCGACTCGTACGGCACCGGCGCGGTGAAACGTTCCTCGCCCATGAGATCGTCGAACACGCGGCCCGCCGGATCCGCGTTGCCGTGGTTCTCGGCCAGCAGGCCGTCGACGTACATCCGGCCGGCGCCGATGTTCAGCGTCTGCGCACCCGCGCTCGTGGCGCCGAGCGTGATGCGGAACGCATCCGGCGTGTTCGCGCCGACCGTGGCACGGCCGAGCACGTCGCCGGCCAGCGCGCGCAGCCGGCGATCGACGATGGCCGTCAGCTCGTTCGCATCGGCGTCCAGCAGTACCGCGCCCTGCTTGAGTTGCACGCCCGAGTAGTCGAGCAGTGGATTGGCGCGTATTCGCGAGAAATCGGTGGCCATGGGGCTTCTCCGGAAACTTTTTGCTCAGGTGACGTAGAACAGGCCCGCATGCAGGCCGAATCGCAGGTATTCATCGAGCCGGATGCGCAGGTTCGTCTCGCGCTGCGGCTGGAACAGCGCGTGCATCACGCCCATCTCGCCGCCGTCCGCCGCCCCCTCGCGGATCACGCGCGCCGTGGACTGCCGCAGCTGGCCATATCCCGGATCGGCAAATCGCGTCGACGTGAATTCCGGCAGGACCTGCGCATGCCCGGCGTCGGGCTGGCAACGATGGGGACGCGGCGTGAGCGAGCCCTCGGGCACGAAGCTGAAGCGCATGCAGCCTTCCTGCCGGCGCGACACGTGCACGGGTGCCGTGAAGATACAGTTGGATGCCAGGCGAAGCAGCGCGGTTTGCAGCTCGCCGATCACGGTGCACTGCTCGAGCGTGATCTCCGCGCCCGGTGCGCCGTCGGCCCCGGCAGCGAAGGCGACGCCATCGTCGGCGGCCGCATCGAGGATGCAATCCACGAGCTCGATGGTGATGCCCGATTCCGCGCGCGCGTGGATCGGTCCGACGATGCAGCGCTCCAGTCTCACCTTCGTGAACGGCTGTTCGACGATGAGGCTCGGCGCCGATGGCGTGAGCGGATCGCCGTGCGGATCCAGGCCGAGCCCGGGCACGAGCGTGCAGTCGCGCAGGATCAGCGTGCGGGGTTCACTGTCCGCCGCGGCGGGCAACCGCAGCGCGCCGCCTGCGATCGTGAGTCCGTCGAGCAGCAGCGCACCGTTCGCGGCGATCTCGAGCGCGCCTTCACCGCTCATCGCGAGCAGTGGCCGCGATCCGGTCGTCGCCGCGACTACTGAGCTCGGGAGGTCGGGATCGGTGACCGCGGGCGCCTTGAAGGTCAAGGTGCCCGTGCAGGTCAGGCTGTCTTCGATCAGCAGGCGGCCACCCGCCGCGAGCTGGTCCAGCAGCGGCTGCAGCGCGGCGCCGCCGGAGGTCGTCAGCTGCGGGGCCGCGGCGTCGGCAACGTCACCCGGAACGCGGTCGTAGTCGCCGCCGCCGATGTCGCGCGCGCGCGCGTAGTGGAAGGTGGCGAGGAATGGCGAACTGGCGTGGTCGGCGACGCGCGCCGCGCCCAGCAGCACGCGGCCGCGCTCCGGGTCGAGCGCCACCTGGTGATCGGCGATGTCGTCCTCGTGCGCCCAGCCGATGAAACCGCCGCCACCGTCGAACACGTCGCGCAGGTCCGCGATGCGTACCACGCATTTCGCGTCGGGATCACCAGCGGGCGCGGGCCCGGCCTTGCGCAGCGGCAGGTCCTCGCCCGCGCGCGAGATCAGCAGGCTGCGACCCGGGCCGTAGTCGTCGCTGACCGCGACCGCCGCGTCGCCGGCCGTGGCGGCACGCACCTGCAGCGCGAGCTCGCGTACGCGCAGCGGATCGGGCACGTTCGCGCGTTCGGCCAGGTGCTCGATGTCGGACTCGGTCTTCGGCCGGCGGAACAGCGCCAGGTCCGCGCCGAGTGGATTGACGCGATGGCGGCGGCCCGTCGCATCGCCGGGATCCGCGACCAGCGGCAGCGCGCGCAGGCGATACGGCTGCAGCCGCCACAGGAAGATGCCGACGTTCGGGATGTTGTAGCGCCCGCTGCCCGCTTCCGGTCGGCGCATCTCGGCGGTGTGTGCGACGCGATTGAACGGGCCGCCCGCCGTGAGCATCGTGGCATGCGAGCGCACGGCGGCCGTGGCGGCGGCCTGCGGACGCACATGGTTCAGGTACTGCGTCGTGGCGAGCTGTCCGAAGAACTCCGCCACGCGGGCCGGCCAGTCGGTGACGTCGCGCGCCAGCTCCTCGAGCATCAGCGCCGTGCCCTTGCGGCGCCGGAACGCAATGGTGTTGGCCACGTCGGCGCGCGGCGAGGAGATTCGCGGCGCGACGCCGTGCAGCGGCCGGTAGCCGACCAGCTCACCGATGTACGGCGCCACCCACTCGGCGCAGGTCTCGATGAACTGGTCGTCGTAGAGCTGCTCGAGATCCGCTTCGAGCGCGCCCAGCTCGCGCGTGATCACGCCTAACAAGGCGCGCAGCGGCTCGCCGGATTGCGCATCGCGGACGCGATGCACCGCGGGCAGCAGGCGATACAGGCTGTCGGCATCGAGGCTCATGGCATCTCCTCGAGGCGGTCGAACGGACCCGATGCGAGCGTGAGGATTTCATCGGCGACCGGCACGCCGCCCTCGACGTGCATGCGCTGCGCGAGCAGGCGGACCTGGCGCGAGGGCACGGGCGTCGATTCGGGGCGCGTGTCGACGTACAACAGGTCGAGGTCCACGGCGACGACGCCGGCCACGGCCTGCGCCACCGCGATCACTTCCGACTGGTACACGGGCGCGCCGAGGGCGCGGTTCTCGAAGGCGAACTGCTGGCGCAGCGCGGCTTCCACGGCGGCCAGCACACGCGTGCTTTCGTGGTCGGGGTCGCGACGGATTTTCAACCCGAGGCGAAACGCGCGCGGCCGGTGCGCGAGCAACCGCACCGCGACGTGCGGATCGCCGTTCTCGGCAAGCGCTGCGGCCAGGTGGGTCCACACGGGACTGGCCGGGGAGATCACCACGCCGCGCGGCCCGGCGATGGTGATGGCGACCACCGGACCGGAGGCGAGTCTCAGCACGCTCGCGTGCGCCTGGGCCACACCGGCGAACGCGCGCGCGAAGTCTTCGTAGTCGAGCAGCGACACCGCGCGGCCCAGCGTGCGCGTGCGCAGCGGCATGGTCTGTCGCGCTTCTTCGGCCGGCTCCGGATCCGCACCGCCTTCTCCCGGCAAGGGATTGCTGACGCCCTTGACCCCGAGTGGCCGCTGCGTGAGCTGGGTCAGGCTCTCGGCCGCGAGATTGCCGGCGAGCCCAAGGCCCTTGCGATACGTGGCGCGCACGTTGTTCTGGCCGCTCGATGGACGCGCGCCGGAAATACCGTCGCCGAACTGCACGAAGCGGCGACCCTGCTCGTCATCGACCCACGTGAGCGCGCGTTCCCGTGCGTCGGCGCCATACAGGGTGTCGCGCACGGTCCAGGCGATGTCGTCGACACGGACCGTGAGCTCGGGGCTCGCGCCGAGCTCGTTGGCGGCGGCGCGCCACGTCAACGGCAGCTGCTTGAGCTCGAAGCGCTGGAACGGAAGTGCCGCGTTGCCCGATCCGAGTACCTGCGACACGGTCTCGCCGTGCGAAGCCAGCGCAACGTTGGCAAACACAACCACGCTGTCGCGCAGCAGCGGTTCGGGCAGCGGCGGCGTGATGGTGAGCAGACTGCGGCCGGCGCCCGCCGGCGTTGCGCTCAACAAGGTCGCGGCGTGCACGATGCCGACACCGTCGCGCACGCGGCGTCCGCGCACCAACAGGTGCCGGCCCGCCTCGAGGCCGTCCGGTGAGATGGCCACGGGGACCCGGTCGTCCGCGATGGCCGTGCTCACCGGGATCTCGGCCAGCGGCAGCGGTTCGGACTGCCCGAACACCGACGTCTCGCGCACCTGGCTGGAGAACTTCGCGTAGTTGGCACCCGAGAGCCCGAGCCGCGTGACCTTGCCCGACAGCGCGAACTCCTCGCGCGACACCTCGGTGACCGCGGTGACCGTGTAGAGCTCCACGTAGGTGCCGGCTGGCGCCGGCTCGGCCGGGTTGTTGAAGCTGCCCTTGGCCAGCACCACGAAGCTGCCGCTCGGCATTTCCGGGTACAGCGCGTCGAGATCGATGGCCGGCGCGGCCGCCGGGTCGTCGGCGGCGGGAGTCACCAGGAATCGCGGCCAGTCGTCGTGTTTGCCGACCAACGCGGCTGTCTTCAGGATCACCGGCCCGGGCGGCTCGAACGCCGCGCGGTAGTTAGTCTGGAAGTCGGCCGGCATGGTCGGCCACAGCGGCGCGTTGTGGCCGTAGACCGCGGCGCGGCGCCGCAACGCGAAGGCGCGCGGCACGGCCGCCGGGTTCTTCGGCGGATCGACCGATCCGAGCGGGCGGCGCCAGCCCACGAAGGTGCGATCGGCCGCCACGTCGGCGGCGACCTGGTCGAGGATGCGGAAGTCCCACTGGTTGGCGTCGTGATCCTGGAAGTATTCGTCGCCGACGAACAGCAGCGCATCTCCCGGCTTGAGTCGCGTGTTGACGCCGGCCAGCCAGGTGGACACCGCACCGCGCGCCGGCGGCAACGCCTGGCTGAGCCACGGCCGCACCGCGTTCCACGTGGGACGCGCGTCCACGGCCTCCACCGTTTCGAACACCTGCGGCGTTTCACCGGGCGCGGGTACGCTGCGCACCGCCAGCCCGCGCTCGATGCGGACCGTCGCCGGCACGCCGGTGACGAACATGCCCGGTTCCGGCCGCGCCGCCGCGGGCGGTGCCGGCGGCGTTTCGAGCGTGAACGCCAACAGCGTTTCCGCCGCGAGGCCGGGACGTAGTCGATAGCCGATGAGCCGGCCCATCTCCTGCAGCGAGATCCTTTCGCGCGCCGTCGCGAGGAAGGATTCGTTCGCGATGCGCTCCTGGTAGAAGGTGAGCACGTCCGCCGAGCAGGCGAAGGCATCCAGCAGCCCGATACTGAAATCGTCATCGGCGCGCGTGGTCAGCCGTCGCAGCGCCGCGTTGCGTGACGTGGACAGCCCCGCGTGCAGGCTTTCGCGGAAATCCGCCCAGGTGCCGATGCGATAGCGGATCTCGCCGAGTCCGCCGCGATTCTCCACGCGCTGCGGCGTGACGGGACCGGTGCCCTCGCAGCAGCCGCAGGCATCCGTGCCCGGTGCGATCTCCGGCAGGCGTGGCGGTTCGGGACGCGGCGCGCTCATTGGCCGCCTCCCGCGCTCAGGCGCAGGCGTCCCCGGTCGCGGTAGTTGGGATCGTTGGCGAGCTGCGCGATCTCCAGCCGGCCGATCGGGATCACGCCCTGTTCGAGCGTCGCCGGGTCCGGCGCCGCCAGGCGTTCGAAGCGATCGAGGCGCACCGACTCCACGCCTTCCACCGCCTGCACCGCGGCCACGAGCCGGCTCGCGTACACCGGCTGGCCGAAGCTGAAGTTGTCGGGATGGAACGCGCCCAGCCGCCCGTCGGGCAGCTGCGTGCTCGAGAGGACATCGCGCACCGCGGCCAGCACCGCGCCGCGGAAGTAGCCCGCTTTCACGCAGACGTGCAGCTCGACATCGAGCGGCACGAACCGCGGCGCATCCACCTCGAGGTCGTAGCCCGCCATGCGGAAACGTTCCAGGTGCGTGCGCAGGCCGGCTTCGAACGGACTATCTACCGGCCCACCGCCGGCGCGGTCCGTGGTCACGAACACCGTGTGCCAGCTGCCGGTCCAGCGGAACGTGGCTGCCGCGCGCTGCACGTCGTGGCGGCGCTCGCTGGCCGCGGCATAGTCGGCCGCCGTCACGGCGCGCTCCTGCGTGCGGAAAGCCTGCGGCGCATCGCGGCGCGCCGCTTCGACATCCTCGGAATCGACCCCGCCGAAGGCCGGCAGCGGGTTGCGGATCGCCTCGATGGCCAGCGCCGGTTCATGCACCAGGTGCGTGATCGCTTCGGCGCCCACGTTGCCCACGGCGCCGTTGCCCTGTCGATAAGTCGCCCGGAAGGCAGTGCGCTCGGCCGGCATGCGGCCGTGGACGCCATCACCAAAACGCAGCTGCGCGCGGCCGTCGTCGCGCACTTCGACCGTGAAGTCCGTGGCCTGGCCGTCGCTGCCGAGCAGGTCGCGTTGGGCCGACCATTCGTCGGACTGGTCGTCGAGCTTGCCGGTCACGGGTGCGATCTGCGGCAGGGCATCGCGTGCGCCGAGTGCGCGCAACGCGGCCGCGCTCCAGAAATCCTGTGGCGCGTCCGCTGGCGGCGCGAGCAGTCGCGCGAAATCGAAGCCATGGGTGAGTGGAACGCCAGCCAGCAATGGGCGGTAGCGCGGCGGGCGTGGCACCGGCTTCGGCGGGTCGCAGCACTCACCGACCACGTGATCGCGGCGCGCGAACGGCGCCGGGGCTTTCGGCACCACGCCGAGGTCTTCGTCATGCACCGTGTCACCGTGATCGGCGAGCACGATATTGCCGCGCGCGATGCTGACGCGCGGATGCAGCGGCGCCGAGATGCACAGCGCGAACGGCAGCGCATCGCCCGGGTCCCATTCGATCTCGGTGACCGGCACGGGGCCGTCGAAGGGCGGATCCTCGAACAGGCCCCCCGACGGATCGTTGGCGGGCGACACGCGCGTCAGGCGCACCACGTGGCGATGCGCGCGGTTCGCGTCGGCCTGCGCATCGGCGTCGCCTTTCGACGTGGGATTCAGGACCTCTTCGAATACCAGGAAATCGCCGGCCTTCAACGGCTCGTGATTCCCCGCGAGCGTGGCGCGCGTCGCACCGCGGGGCAGGCAGCAGGACTCGTCGCCCCAGGTGTAGAAGTCGAGCTCGTTGAGCGAGGCATGCAGCGTGGCATCGTGCGCGGTCTCGAACACCTGCGCGCCGGCCGCTCTCGCGGCGCGCTCCTGCGGGCTGCCGGGCGCGATCACGGTGGGCGCATCGGACACGGAAGTCAGCAGCTGCGCGTGGCGCGGCAGGAATTGCGGGCCTGCGCCGCGCAGCACCGTGAAATGCACGAACGCGCGCGCGTTGCAGCCTTCGTGCAGGTAGTAGTCCACGAGGCGCGCGTGGCGACGCACCGAGATGCGCTGGCGCGCGGTGTTGAGATAGGCCTCGTTGGCGACCACGTCCTGGCGGTAGCTCAGGTTGTCAGCGGCGAACGCCAGCAGCTCCACCAGCGTCACGCCGAGATCCGCGGCCGAACGCTCCTTCCAGCCCGGCACCAGCAGGCTCAGGCGGTCGAGCATCAACCGGCGGAAGCCCGCGTAGTCCTTGGCGAGATAGTCGATGCGCGGCGCGGCCACCGGCGCTGGCGCGCAGGCCAGCGGCGCATCGCAGTCGTAGTCCGTGGGGCACTCGACCTTGAACGAGAAGTCCATGCGCGATAGCAGCGGGTCGAAGTCCGCGGGCGGCGCGTTGCCGCCAGGGTTCGCGACGATGGCGAAGGTGTAGCGCGAGAAGTCGCCGGCCGAGGCCGTGCGGATCACCAGCGTGCGCGGCAGCTCGTCGAGCCCGTCGGTCAGGCCCGGTTCGGCCTGGGGTGGCAAGGCGTCGGCGAGTCCCATCCATTCGACCGGCACGGTCGGGATGCGGGTGCCGCCGGAGATGCGCAGGTTGTCGGTAGTTAGGCCGGCGGCCGGATGCAGCAACCGCACGAACAGCGTGCGTTGCGGCGGCACACCCGCCGGCGCACCGTGGTCCAGCACCTCGAGGAACTCGATGGCGTTCTTGCTGCCGGAGCGGCGCAGGACTTCGAGGCGGCGTTGTTCGCAGCAGCGGAAGATCATGCGGCACCTCCCGGCGAGGCGAAGCTGTCGAGGTGCGCGCTGTTGTCGGCCAGCAGCACGTACTTGACGACTACACGGAAGGTGCTGTCGAGCGCCTCCACCTCCACGGCGTTCACCGCGATCAGATGGCCGAGGTTCTGCTGCAGCGCGCCCTGGATCAGCATCTGCGCGGTGGCGGCCAGCGCCGTGCTGTTGGGCTCGAACACCATCGCCAGCAGACCACCGCCGAAGTCCGGGCGCATGACGCGTTCGCCCGGCGAGGTGAACAGCACCTGCTCGATGAGATCGCGGACGTGATCGAGCGCATCGCTGACCGCGGTGCGCCCGAGGCGGCTGATGTGATACGGGAAATCGAGTTCCGCCACGGCTGCTCCTAACTCGCCTTCACGCGCTGCTGCACCACGCGCGCATTCAACTTGCCGAACGAGGACGCGCAGCTCGATTGGCCGTTGTCGATGGCCACCGGTATGCCGCCGACCAGCACATGGTTCGCGCCCTGGGTCCACATCCCGGTCGCGCAGAAATTCGTCGAAGAGCCCTGCAGGTTGCAGCCGGTGACCGTGTAGCCACTCAGGATCGCGACCACCGGCATGCCGGAGACCAGTACGCGCGCATCGGGAGCAATCGCGGAGGCGACGCCTGGCGCGTGGTCGCAGGCGACCAGTGCGTCCTTGTGCATGATGAATCCCGCCATGCGACCTCCTACAGCACCGTCAACGCGTCGCCATTGACGCGCACGGTCGAACCCGTCATTTCGATCTTGGCGCCCAGGCCGTTGTCGAGCGTGATGCCGGACTCCGAGACGTGGATGAACGCGCCGCTCGCGGACTTGAGCAGGATCCCGCCGTCAGGCGCGTCGCTGATCACCAGGCCATTGCCGAGCTGCGTCTGCACGGTGACGCCGTTGATACCCGGTGGCACCTTGCGCGACAGCGCCGGCGCCTCGCCGTTGGCGTAGTAGCCGCCTAACCACACGGGATAGTCGGAATTGCCGCGCGCGAACTGCACCCACACCGCCGCACCGATCGGCGGCACGGTGAACATGCCCATGTTGTTGCCGGTGACCGGCAGGCAAGGCAGCGCCCAGCTCGAGATCGACGCACCGCCCACGTCAGCCACGGACACCTGGATGCGGCTCATGTTGAGCGGGTCGATGTTGTTCTCGACGCGGCCCGGGTAGATGCCGTGAAAGAGTCTGTCGCTCATGTGGGCAGCCGCGGCAGGGTGGAGAACAAGCCGTTGCGCGCCAGCTGGAAATTCTGCTTGTACGCGCCGCGCTGGATGTCGTGCGACACACTCTTCACGTAGTAGAGGCCGTCGTAGGGCAGACCGGCGCCGCGCACGCCGACCAGCTGCCGCGACTTCAACAGCCGGCCGTACTTCGCGACGTCGAGCGAGCCGGTACCGAACACCGAGTCGCTGTGCTGAGCGACGAATGCCAGTCCCTTCATCATGGCGAGCCCGGGCGAGAGGTGACCAGTATCGGAGAGATGCTCGATCTTCGGCGGCAGCGGCGGCACCAGGCCGAGAGGCGGATTCATCGGCGTGATGTCCGGGATCGGAAGGCCGATCGAGAGGTGGCTCTGCGCCTCGTGGAAATAGACGATCGGGATACTCTTCGCCTCGCGATCGAAGCGGAACGACAGCTGCTCGACATTGTTGAGCGCGTCCATCGAAGTAGTTAGCGCGGGCTGCGGCGCGCCGAAACGGATCTCCGGCCCCCAATACGCACGGCTCGTGCCGGGCGTCGGTCCGGGCTCCAGGTAGAACACGTAACCGGCGTCGTCCGCGAGCTTCTGGATGTACTGGTAGTCCGTGCCCTGCTGCTGTGGAATGAGCTCCGTCGGAAGCGGCGGCTCGTCGACGACGCTGGGGATGACCTGCGGCACCACGCCGAAGGCCGCGTACTTCGCGAGCAGCAGCAACACGCGCGTCGACGGCGCCATGGCCGGCAATGGCGTCGCCGGCAGCTGCTGGATGTTCATCAGCGCGGTGAGGTCCTTTCCCTTGATGATGATCTTCGCGTTGCCACCATCCGCGGGCTGCGCCTCGATGTCGGTAGCTATGCCGTCGATGACGGTCTCAGTGCGGCCGTTGACGGTGACCATCAGCACCACGCGCATGATGGGCAGGCCGCCTGCCGCCTGCGGCCCCAGCCCCATCAACAGCCCGTGAAGTCTGGAACGCAGCGGAACATCGAACGTCAGCTCGAACCCGCCCTGTGTATTGCCCGAGCCGAGCTCGATTTTCGCCGAGGTCAATGCCTCGACCACGAAGTCTGGCACCGGCATGGGCACCGGCCCCATGAGCATCGATAGTTTGATGCTGCCGAGCATGTCCGGCTCAGCTCACGCCCGCGCCGGGGGGCAACGGGATCACGATGCACGAGCCCGCGGTCCCAGTGAGCTCCAGCACGTCGGTGGCGACGTTGGCGTCAGCGACGCGCCAGTAGAGCTCCGGGTCGGCCAGGTAGTGGGCGGTGATGACGTCGATGCGTTCGCCGCCGTGCACCCGGTGACGGGTCATCGCCGGTATGTCGCGTGCCTGCGGTACGAAGCGTCGCAGCACGTATGCCACGCTCTCGTCCGCCGACACCTGGTACCGCCCGATCGCGACCTTGGCGTAGCGGCTCGATGGACCGAAAGGTGAGGTGGGGATGGCACCCGCGTCGATGAGCATTTGAACCGGATCGGGCATGGCAGCTCCTCAGGGAAGGTTCGAGATGCCGAGCGTGGCGAGCGTCGCGCCAGGCGTGCGCTGCGCCAGCGCCTCGCGCGTGCGTAGATAGGAGAGGAACAGGGTGCCGCCGCGGTGTGCATAGCCGAGGTCGTCGACCGTCAGCACGCGCAGCCCAATGCTCACCTTGGCGCGCAGCGGATTCAGCGCCGGATCGAACGCCTCTTCGGTGACCGAGAAATCGGTGACGCGCACCGGCGCCACGCGGTTGCGGCTCCAGACGAAGATCACCAGCGGCGCTTCGGCCGACAGGATCTCGAGCGTGCCACCCCGCGCGTCGGCGTCCACGGCCAGCAATTCGGCGGTGCTCGGATTGATCAGTGCCTCGAGCGCGGCGATCTGCGGCGCGATGCCGAACTCGGCGGTGACCGGGTTGTTGTCGGGGGATTCGAGCTGGTCGGCCGCGTCGATCTCGGCGTCGAACTTGATGGTCTCGATGGCCGCGCCCTTGAGCCTGAAAGGCTGGGCGCGTTCGCCGCCACCCTCTCCGCCCACGCCCTGCACCTGGTAGCTGCGAGACAGCGAGTCCGGGTTGTATTGCAGCGATATCACCTGGCGCACGCGTGTGCCACCGGGCGACATCACGACCAGGCCGCCCTTGAGTAGTTTGGGCGAGTTCGGGAATCCGCTCATTTGGGTTTCCTGCGGTAGTGCACGGTGCCTTCCCACTGGTTGCGGGCGTTCTTCACGCCGGTGGCGCGCCACTCCCAGAGGAGCTTCGCTTCCACGGTCTTGCTGCCGGGGCGATAACGGAACTCCCAGTACTCGTAGCCTTCCCTGCGCATCGCTTCGGCCTGTTCCCAGCCGAGCGCATCCTCGAGCCGGTCATCGACCCACTTGTAGGTTTCCTGTTCGGGACCAAACGGTGCATCGTCGTGCTTGAACTCGGCGGCCATGTGCCGCGGACCTTCGTCCGGGTCCCTGTTCCGATAGCCACCGTCGAGGCCCTGCGGTTTTGCCTTGCTTTCGTCGAATGGCTTTTGCGCAGAGCCCTTCCATTCCCAATCCCCGACCAGCCGTTCACTCTCGCCCGGCGCGGGCACCGTGCTGCCCGCACGAATCGCGATGTCGCCCTGCTCTTCGGCGAACGTGCCTTTCTCTCCAGACGATTGTGGGTACTTCCAGGGATTGAGCTCCCGATCGATTTCCATCAGCCGGCGGTAGTGCCCGGAATTTTCGTTCTGCGCCTTGTTAGAGATGCCTTCTGCGGCACGCAGCTCGTCCTCGGCGTCGTTGAGCGTGCGAAGCGCCCTGGCGCGCTTCTTCATCTGCTGGCGGCCGGGCTCGCTCGAGGAGTTGCCATGCGGCGTCGAGGTGTAGTTTTCGGAGGCCTTGGCCACCGCGGCCTTCTTCTCCGCGAGGTTTTGCCTGTTGTCGCGGATGACGCGATCGTTCTGATTCACCCGCTCGCGCAGATGGGCGCGCTCGGCCACGAGCTCCGAGTGAACGGTGGCATCGAGGTGCTCGCCTTCCACCCGGTCCGCAGCGGGCTGCGTTTTCGCCTTGTTGCGCGGTTTGACGGCGGCATTTTCGTCGGCATCGGCCACCGGCTTGCGACGCGCCTGTGCCTCGTCGGCCTCGGTACTGGTGCGGGCCGCAGGCTTGACGGTCTCCTCGTGATCGGGTTTTGGCGAACCCAGCCCGGCCGGACAATCCACCTGGATGTCATTGGGTGAGTGCCAGAAGCAGGAGATGTGCCCGTCCGGCTCGAGCTCTTCGTCGACCTCGTGTCCGCCCACCTTGGCGCTGCGTTTGCCGGGAGTTTTGCCTTCGATGCGCGCTTCGCCGTTGTTGATCTGGTCGAGCGTGTGCTGGGCGGCTTCCGGAATGGGCTCCGTCGGGCCGTGCGGCTTGGCCGGGTCGGTTGGCGCGTCCCCGCCCAGTTCCCTGACGCGATTGCGAATCGGCTCGGGGGCGAGGTCGGTCCAGTTGCCATCGGCATCCACCCAGCCGCGGTCGCGCAGCGACGCGGGCGGCGGCTCATTTTCGAGCGCCACCAGTTCCGCCTGTTGGCGCAGTGCCGCGTATTCCTCCTCGACCGGCATGCCGGTCTGACGCATCCGACCGTCGATGCGCGAATGCACGATCGATGCCGTCGCCATCACCGCGCTCATGAGCGCGGTGCCGTAGGCCTCGTGGAGCATTTGGCGCTCGACGTCAGGCGGCAGCCCGAGTGCCTTGATGCGGTTGATGTCCTCGATCGCCTGGATCGGAATGAGCAGGATCTGCGCGGTGCCGGTGCCGAGCTGCAGCAGCGCCAGGAAGTTGCCCATGCGTTGAAAGGCTTCCACGCCGCGCAGCGCGCGTGGCAGCGTCGCGAGACGCGCACCGATGGCGGCTTCGGCGACACCGACGATGGACAGGATGTCGCTCACCAGTTCGGCATCGAACTTGAGCGTGTTGCGGTCCGAGCGGTCGCCGATGTTCTTGATGGCCGCGGCCGCACCGATGGACGCGGCCAGCAGGCCGATCAGCGCACCGGCGCCTGCCATGCCGACGCCGGTCAGCGTCAGCGCGAACACCGCGATCATGCCGGCCAGCAGCCCGAGGATCTTCAGGACCTTGTCGAGGATGCCTTTTTCACTGTCGTAATAGACGACGTCAGGATTGCGATATGTGGCGCACTCGTTGCCAGGACCGCCGACCGGCATGCGCACCGCGATCCAGCCGTCGCCATACATGCCCTCATCGCCGAACTTCTCGAAGGCCTTGTTGATGGCTTCGCGGTGTCCCCCTTCACCGTATTGCATGCTCATGCCGTGGTAGCTCTTCGAGGTTTCCGGCAAGGTCACGTCCACCACCGAGTAGGCGACGCGCTCCGTGGCGCGCGGCGGGGCTTCGCCCACCTCGAGCTCGAGTGGATAGAGACGTCCGTCGATCTTGGACAGGAACACCGCCTCGGGCGAGTACATGCAGCCGCCGGCAGATGGCGCCTTGAATTTGTTCCGGAACCCCGCCGCGCGATCGCGTTCCTTGGTCAACCGCTCGTTTTCGGCGGCCAGCTGCTTCTCGTAGCCCGCGGCGGTCAGCTGGGCCGCCCGCAGCTCCAGGTACATCGCCAGCAGATCGGGGCTGTCGGCGAGTAGTTCGGTGGGTTTGGAGGAGCCCGTGCCCGACGCCGCGTTGGCCTTGGCCTGCTCGAGCACGAGGGGAAGCCGCTCCTTGAGGCGCTTGACCACCTTGAGGCGCTGCCAGTTGAGCTTGATCTGCGCGCTTGCCGACACGGCGAAGTCCCCGTGTTCGCGCGCGAAGAGCATCTCCTTCTCCGCCTCGGTCGACTTGAGCGACTCCTGCAACACGCTCTTTTCGAGCGGATCGAGGGTTCCGGGATGCAACTCGTCCTGCGCGAGCCGCTCCCGCAGGTCCGCGAGGTTGGCATCCACCGCGGTGACGGCGGATGAGACGCCGGTCACCATGGGCCGCATGAGGTCCTCGCGGCTGCGCAGACGTACCGGGAAATACGCGACACTCGAAACGCGCTTGAGCTTCGCGTCGCCGATGGGTTCGTGCCGGGTCTGGCAGTACACCAGGTAGTCGCCCGGGGTATCGGGAAGATCGACGCGCGTGGTGATGTCGTTGTCGCCGGTGTCGTAGCCCCCGGCCGGTTCGTCGACCAGACCGGCGCGCGAGGTGGCGCTGATCGCGCCTTTGTCCTTGACGTGCGAACCCGGGTTGAAGTGGTCGTACAGCTTTTCCCAGCGCGCCGCCCACTCGTCCGTGGGGTTGCCCAGTGCGGCGTCCCGCGGCGCCTCGAAGATCCGCCAGTGGTAGTAGATAGGCTGGCTGTAGAGCTTCGATGCGACGTACAGCGGGTCGGCGCCGATCGCGTTGTACTGTTTGTCGAAATCGAGGAACAGGCTGAACTTGTTGGTGGCGCCGACGACCGAGATGCTGTCTCTGCTCAGGTCGAGCGGCAGGATCATCGCGTCGAAATTCGGCAGCATCTGCTCGCCGAGGTCGTAGCTCGCGTGAAACTCGGCATCGGGTACGTGCTCACCCTGGTGCAGCACGGCTGCCAGGTTGCGCACGTAGCGCACCAGCTGGCCGGCATCGGTGCGCGGAAAGATCGGCACGCTGCCCTGCTGGCGGTTCTCGGGCTTGCCCTTGTCGCCGCGGTACACCCAGATGCGCAGCAACACCTGCGTATCGCGCGTGTCCGGGGAATCCTCCTGCGCGACGTTTTCCTGGCCGGGGCCGCGCACCGGCGCACCGCGACCTTCGAGTACCAGCGTCATGCCATCCGGTACGTCGTCGCCGGTTTCCTTGCCGAGCGCACGTTGCACCTTGTCCTTGAGGTCCGCCGCCCACTGGGGCATCTCGGCTTCGAGTCGCTGCCGATCCTCGCCACGGTGGATGTCCAGCGCGTCCTGCACGGCCTGCAGCGTTCGCTGGTACAGGTCGTCGGGCTTCTCGCCTTGCTTCAGTCGCAGTGCCGCGTGCGTGGCATCGCGCCCGGCCACGTCGAAGTGCACCCAGACATTGACGAACCAGCCGTCCTTGTGCGGATAGAACACGAGCCGATCGGGAAGATCCGGTCGCGGAGACTGCTTGCGTGCCGCGTCGATGCGCTTCCGGAGTCCGTTTTCCTGGTCCACGGTCCAACCGGGCCGTTTCTCGACCGGTTTCTTTTTCTCCTTCGGCGCCTTCGAGGCGAAGGTGTCGCCGAAGTTGGCCGCGGCGACCAGCAGTTTGCCGAGACCGATGTGTTTGTCCGCAAAGTTGGAACGCAGGTAGTCGGTCCAGGCCTTCCAGCTGTCCGGCTCGAACAGCGAGCGGAAGTTGCGCTCGGCGGAGAAATCGAACAGGAGGTTCGCGCTCAGCACGACTCCGTAGAAGGCGAGGCCGTCGACTTCGATGAAGTTGCCGGTGGCGTGCTCGAGCCCATAGGAATTCGTCACGATGACGCTCGCGATGAAATTCGCGAGGTACTCGCGGGCGCCGGCGCGAAACACCAGTCCGCTCGATTCCAGCAGCGCGTCGATGCTGAAATTCGCCAGCTCCTGCGCTGAATACTTGTGACCCTTCGGATCGTGCGGGTCGAAGACCCCGAACCCGAGGTCCAGGCCGTAGCCGTTGTCGAAGTGATCCGCAGCAGCCGAGGGAGGCACGTGCCATTGCACGTTCTCACGCATCGGCAGGAAGCTCACTTCCTTGCGCATGTTCCCGGGCGTCACCGCTTCCGGCACGCGTGGAGCGAAATCCGCCCGCGCATCCGGCGTGCGGTCCGGCTCGGATGGCTGGCGCATGATGCGTGCCGAGCCGAGACCGACTGGTGTACGTGCCGGCGCCGATTGCTGCACCACGTGGGTGAGCTCATGCGCCAGCAGGTGTCTGCCCGCGCGCGTCTGGGGCGCGAACTGCCCGGCGCCAAAAACGACCTGCTGCCCCACGGTGAACGCGGCTGCGTTGAGTTCGTGCGCGGAACGCTCCGCGCCGGCGCCGGTGTGAATGCGTACCGCGCCGAAGTCGTGGCCGAAACGGCTTTCCATGTCCTGGCGCAGCGCCGGCTCGAGCGGCCGACCGGCACTGGCCAGCACACTGTCCACACTCGCGGGCACGTCGATGTCCGCGTCGGCGCCCGAAGTCGTGGCGATCGCGCCGAGGCGGCTGATCGCCGGAAACTCCGGCGAGCCGCCATGGCCCTCGTGCAATACCTGCTCCGCCACGCGATCGGCTTCCAGCTCCAGTCGATCGTCGCTGCGACCGACACTGAGCTTGCGCTGGAGCGGCTTGCGCTTGCACTCCTCACAGCTCTGCGCCAGTGATGACCGGGACGCGCCGCATGAGCATTTGCGCTGCAGGAGCCCAGCGGCCGTCGCGCCCGAGGCGAGTTTCGCGGCCGTGTTTCCGAGCTGGCTCGCTCGCGCGCTCATGTGCGCAGTCCTCGCGCGATCACGCGCGCAACCCAGGCGCCCACCTGCTCCGGCTTGAGTGAGCGCGGAATCCCGGCGCCCGACAACGTGAGCCTGGACACGCCACCACGCAGCGCGAGCGCGCGCGCCAGGCCGGGATCATTGCAGTGGCGCTGCAACTCCAGTTGCAACGCTTCGGCGAACGACTGGCGATCGCGGCTCTTGAAACCGTCGAGCACCACGCGTTCCACGTGCAGCACCAGGCGCTTCACGTCCATCCGCGTGTCTCTGCATCGGAATACGGCCGCTCGCGCTTGGCGGCCTCGCTGCGCGCGGCCGCGAGGAGGTGCGTCATGCCGATCGGCTGGTCGGCGTCCGCAGCCAGAAAGGCCGCGTTGAGCGCGATGTTGCGTATGCTGCCGCCCGCGACGTTGAGCTGCGCGAGCTTGCGATGATCGAGATCTGCCAACGGCGCGCCGGCCGGAAACGCGGCTTGCCAGATGCGCTCGCGCAGCGACTGGTCTGGAAAGGGGAATGGCACGGCGAATCGCAGTCGCCGATGGAAGGCCGCGTCGAGCGTGTTTTTCAGATTGGTGGTGAGGATGGCCAGGCCGCAGTAGCACTCCATGCGCTGCAGCAGGTAGCTCACTTCGATGTTGGCGTAGCGGTCGCGACTGTCGTTCACCTCGCCGCGCTTGCCGAACAACGCGTCGGCCTCGTCGAACAGCAGGATCACGCCGCCTTCCTCGGCCGCGTCGAAGACGCGACGCAGGTTCTTCTCGGTTTCGCCGATGTACTTGCTCACCAGCGTGGCCAGGTCGATGCGGTACAAGTCGAGCTCCAGCTCGTTGGCCAGCACCTCGGCTGCCATGGTCTTGCCCGTGCCGCTTTCGCCGCTGAACAGCACGCTGACACCGAGGCCACGCGTGCCACTGCGCCCGAATCCCCACGTGTCGTAGACGCGTTGGCGCTGCCGCACCTGCGCTGCGATCTGTCGCAACGTATCGAGTGAGGCTGGCGGGAGAACCAGGTCTTGCCAGCCCGCCATCGGCTCGACGCGCTGCGCGAGATCGGCGAGCCGGTGCCGGGTCGACTCGCGGATTCCGTCGCGCAACGTCTGCTTCAGTGCCGCCGAGGGTTCGGCGCGAATGGCTGCACCGCGCCGCGATATCACGTCGATATTCAGGCGCGTGCGCTCGCAGATGGCATCCAGCGATCCATTGAGAGGCCGCGCGGATTCGCCGAGCGCCAACTCCCACAGCCGCTTCTGTTCGTGCACCAGCGGCCGGTCCACGCTGAAGCGCGTGTCCGGTCGGTCGACGTTCACGGCGCGGCGCGTGGCGGCGAAGACGATGCCACCCGCTCTTCCGATGAGGCGCGCAGCGCCGGGATGCTCGGGATCGTCGACGCGAACCAGCAATGCGCTCCGCGACAGCACCGACTCCCGCGTCCACAGCGTCGCCATCGAATCGATTTCTTCCGCATGCGCGGGAATGTCGACGGCGCGCAGCGAGTGCAGTCGCAGGCTGCGCCGCTCGGCTGCCCGGCGCGCAATTTCTTCCTGCGCGGCCGGGTCGTCGCCCACCAGCTGCACGAGGAGCTGGCCGTCGATCGAGCGCCCCAGCGCCTGCGCTACCGGTTCCAGCACCTGTTGCTGCGAATCCGCCAGGGTCGTGGTTGCGTCACGCGGCGTGAAGAACGGACGCAGCCGCGCGTCCAGATAGTCCACGCCGGCAAGATGGTGAAGGATACGTTCGTCGATGTGCAGCGGACTGCGGGTGAGGATCCGGTCGTCGCGCACTTCGATCATGCGCCATGACCGCAAAGGCCGATGCGGCGCCAGCGCCTGCCAGTGCGCGGTAGGGATTTTTTCGAGGGCCAGACTGAAATTTGCGCCGGCGGGTCCACAGAGGCGCGCGAGTGCCGGATCCATCTCCACCCCGGCGCACAGCAGCAGCACGTCGCGCTCGAACCCGCTCAGCCCAAAAGCGTCGACCAGCACATCGATCGCGGCCGGAGCCGGCATGGCGGTGCGCGCGGCAGCCAGCTCCTCGGCGGCCGCGGACGTGCCCTGGTCACTGAGCCACGCGCGCAGGCGCGCGAATTCCGCGGCGAGCAGCAACTGGTTGGCGGCGTTCCACTCCGGGGCGCTCACGTGATGTGAATCCTCCGGTTGAGAAAGGCCGGTGGCGTCGCGGCCGGATTGACGATGGGGCTGTCGATGCCATCGACACGAAGGCGCGCCAGGTGATCGCCCTTGGGCGCGTCCGGAATGACGAAGCTCAAGGAATTCGTATCGGCGATGAACGGTTGTGGCGCGAATTCACCGCTGCCGAGCAGCAGACTGACTCGCTGGCCGGCGCGCACCATCGGCAGGACGTTCAACGTGAAACTCGCCGTCCCACCGCTGCTGGGCACATTCATCGGCAGGCCGGTGATGGTCGGTGCCACCGTGAGCGCCAGCTCATTGGTGACGCGCGCTTGTGGCTCGCCGGGTTTCTGCACGCGGACGCCCACTTTGTAGACGCCCACCGGAAAATCCCCGGCGCGTGCGGCCGGGATGGCGAATTGCAGTCGGGTCGCGTTGCCGGTGGCGACCAGTGACTCTTCGATGTCGAAGCGGTCGCTGGTCAGCACCACCTCACGGGACGTGCCGTCGAGCCCGAAACCGTCGAGTGTGGCGGGCGCATCGAGTTCGACGACGCCCTGTCCGTCTTTCGGCGTGAGGCTCGCGAGCGTGGGAGCCCACGGCGCGACCTCGGGCCGGGCCGTGACGCTGCGAACCAGCACCGGCAAGGGACGGGGCCGTGGCTCTTCCGACTGGATCAGCACGACCGAGACTTCGTACGCGGCGCTGGGGCGGTAGTGCGTGAGCGTCGAGGTCCAGAACTTCGACACCTCCTCGGTGCTGAGAAACTCGGGCGTGATCCGCAGCTGCTCGATCTGATTTTCGAGGCCGGAGTCGCGCAGTGCCCGCAACCACGGTGGCAGTGTGGTCGCGGAGTCCGGATCCGCCTGCAGTGCGCGGCGAATGGCTTCACGCGGGATCGCCGGGTTTTCGTGCAGCAGTTGCATGGCATGGCCCAGCAGGATCTCGGCATGCAGATCGGCGGCGCCGTACGCGGAGATGAGGTAGTGCAGGTTGAGCGCGAGCGGCGGATTGTCGAGCCGCCCACGCCCCGAGCCGTCGCGCGCCGGCAGTCCTTCGTTGCGCCAGCCGGAATTGGGCGTGATGTGACGCATGAACAGGTTGAGCTGCGTGACCTCGACACCGTTCTGCTGTACGACCTTGTCGGGCGGCAGAGTGCTGACGGTGACGCTCTGGCCGATGTCGCCCGCGACGTTCTTGTTGACGAAGCGATCGTTGAGCAGGTCGCGCAGCACCTGCGTGACGCCGGCAATGGCGAGCGCGGTGCTCAAGGGTTCCTCCCGCGCGCCAGGTATTCGGAAAGGGACTGCGTCTTGCGCACCGTATTTTCGCGTGGTCTTTTCGGGGCCGGCGGCTCCGCGGCCGCGATGACATCGATGCGGCCGATGTGAACGTGCACCTCGGTGGGCGTCGCGGCGGCGCGCGCCGTGTCGCCGTCCCCTGTGGCTTCCGCGCCCTTCGAATGCATCGCCGTGGCGGGCGGATACATCACCGCAGTGGCAGGCAGCAACGGTTTCGGCACGCGCGTCGCTGCTTCCTGGCCGTGCATTTCCTGCTGGCCGGCCATGGGCTGGGGTGGAACGCCGGGGTTTGCGCCGTCCAGCGACGCGACCGGCGACACGCGATCGAGCGGCGCGTCGGGCAACATCGACTCGGGCCGCCTGCGGGTGACGAGCTCGAGCCCCGTTGGTTTCGCCCGCGGCGCAGGTGGACTGCGGACCATTTCGAACCCGGCAGTGGCTTCTCTCATCGCGGGCAGACTCGATGGAACGTCCACCACGGGGAGCGCGTCCCGCTGCGCGGGGCGGGCATCCACCGCCGAGGACGGCCGGATGCGCGACGCACCGGGCATCCCGGTTTGAGCGTTCATGGCCTGACCCGTGAGCCTTTGCAAGAGGCCACTCATGCCTGGATCCGCTCGAGGTAGGCGCCGCGGCGCGCGTCGGACAACGCCAGGATCTGCTGCTCGCTCCAACCGTAGGCACGGGCCAGGGCGTGGACGTCGTCGAGCAGGATGCGGACCCGGGCGTTGATCTCCTCCCAGAGGAAGGCGGGTACATCGAGCGGCGCGGACCACTCGTGCGCACAGCTGGCGCAGCTCAGCGCAAACGCCAGGTCCATGCACGGATCGGCGGCGTCGAGCACGTCGGCGACCTCGGCGAGCTCGGGCGTGTCGGGCTCGCGTTCGGCCGATTCGAATATCCGCGCCAGCAACAGCCGGGAGGCGGCTGCCGCATCGGCTTCATCCGCGACACTGGCCAGATCACGCGTGGTCGGTAGTCGCAGCCTGTGACCGCGGAAGTCGATGTATGCGGACGGGTCGACCGGCGCGCGTGCCAGCAGCTCGCGCGCCGAGATCTGGAATTCGAGCTCCTCATCACAGGCCGGGCACGCCACGCAGGATTTCAGCACATCGCCGAACAACCTTTGTCGCAGGCCCAGCAACGCCGCATTGCGCGCCCCGATGGGACGATCGGCCAGCGCTTCGACGTCCTGGTGCGGCTCCGCCGCCGCGAACAGCAGCAGCGCGCGATCCAGGGGATGGCGGCGCCGGCCCAGCTCCCAGCATTCGATCAGCGATTGCGCGTCCATCGGGTGAACACGCCCCTCAGAGCGGCGGCTCGGTGAAGGCGATCTCCGCGGGCTCGACCACGTCGACGTCGCGCTCCCAGCCCTCGTTCTCGAGCTTGAGGTGCTGGATGGCGACCGCATTCGCATTGGCGTCGAGATCCGGCAGCGCCTGGTACTCGGACACCCAGCAGCGATAGATCTTGTAGGCCAGCACCAGCTGGCCGGCTTCGTTGTAGAGCTCGAGCGCGATGTCCTTGCGGAAGTCCTTCAATGAGGTTTCGCGGCCGGAGCCGGCGCCGTAGTTCCATACCTTGTTGGCCCAGCGCTCGAAGTCCAGATCCTGGGTGACGCCGCGTTCCAGCGTGATGGCCTCGTACTTGTTGCGCCCCGGCGCCTTGCGCGCCGTCGAGGGGTCGCCGCCTTCGCGATGTTCGATGATCTCCGTGGATCGCTTGAGCGCCGAGCACTTGGAGATGCCCGCGACGTAGCGGCCATCCCACTTCAGCCGGTACTTGAAGTTGGCGTACGGCGTGCGGCGCTGGGGGTTGACGGGAAACTGGGGCATGTCGGGTCCTCCAAGTAGTTAGTGCGGGCCTCAGGTGCCGATCTCGCCGGCCATCTGCTGGATGCGCAGCACCACGAACTCGGCGGGCTTGAGCGGCGCGAAGCCGACGTGGATGTTCACGACGCCGAGGTTGATGTCGGCCTGGGTGGTCGTGGTGCGGTCGCACTTCACGAAGTAGGCCTCGCGCGGCGTGGCGCCCTGGAACGCGCCCTGGCGGAACAGCTGCTGCATGAACGCCCCGATGTTGAGCCGGATCTGCGCCCACAGCGGCTCGTCGTTGGGCTCGAACACCACCCACTGCGTACCGCGGAACAGCGACTCCTCGAGGAACAGCGCCATGCGGCGCACGGGCACGTATTTCCATTCCGAGCCGCGGTCGTTGTCGCCGTCGAGCGTGCGCGAGCCCCACACCACGTTGCCGTACACCGGCAGCGTGCGCAGGCAGTTCACTGCCTTGGGATTGAGCGCGCCGTTCTGCGCGTCGCTCATCGGCACCTTGAACTCGAGTGCACCGTTGAGCACGGTGTCGGTGCCGGCCGGCGCCTTCCAAACGCCGCGCGCGGCGTCGGTGCGCGCCATCACGCCGGCGACGTAGCCGCAGGGCGGAAAGCTGCGGATGCCGCCGTCCTGCAACGGGTCCGCGGCGCGCACCCACGGGAAGTAGAACGCCGCGTACGAGGGATCCGTGCCGACGCACTTGAGCGCATCGCTGGCGGCGGTGTCGATGGTCGAGTCCTCGGGGCAGTCGGCGATCAGGAAGGCACGCTTGCGCTTGCAGCCACCCTCGAGCTTCTTGATGGTTTCGCCATCGGTGAGGCCCGGCACGCAGACCAGGTTGAAGATGTCGATCTTGTCGGCGCCGCCGCCCACGTCGAACAGCGCGGGCACGAGCGTGGTCGCGGGAGTGTCGTTCGGATCGAGCACGTCGCCGGGACTTCCCGGCGCACCGCCGGCGTCACCCAGCGTGGCGTCGTCATCGGTGGGATCGCCCGGCGTGGCCGGCATCTTCACGCGGATGATGCTCGAGCGCGCATTGACGATGGCCGCGACGAAGCGCGAGTCGCCGGCGTCTTTCGACAGGTTTTCGAAGCTCTCGACCACGACGTCGTCCGCCACGTCGCCCAGCAGCACGTCGACCTTGAATCGCTTGTCGTCCGGCGCGGCGCGCTTGCGCAGCCGCACGCTGTACTGGTGGGCCCAGTCCCCGGGTGACGAGGCCTCGATGTCGAGGTCGTCGAGCTTGGTGGTCGCGGTCGCGGCGGGAGTCGCGGTCGAGTCATCGGGATCGACCGGCTGCGCGATGCGGATGATGTACGCGTCGGTGCCGCCGTTGTCGAAGAAATTGCGCACCGCGTAGCCGAGGTAGCTGCGGTGGTCGATGCCGCCATATTCGCGCTCGAAGTCGGCGAAGCTGAAGATGCGCTTGCCTTCGTTGACGAGGCCGCGGGTCGCCCAGCCGATGAACAGGCCGATCGACGTGGCAACCCCGGCGATGGTGCGCACGCCGCTCGGCACTTCTTCGATGTAGACGCCGGGATAGGTCAACGGCTGGGGCATGGGGACTCTCCTTTCTGGAAGATGGCCTTCAGTTGGTCGATGGACTGCGCGGCGCGGTCGCGGCACGCGAGTAGATGGACGTGCCGCCCGGCAGCGGCCGGCGGACCAGGACGCCGCGTTGCACGAGCGATTCGAGCGCGGCCTCCACGTGGCTCAGCGCGGGCTCCGGGCCATGCGGCAACCACCAGCGCGCGATACCTTCGGCGGTGTCGGCGGCGGCAGGGTGCAGGGCGACGTAGTGCTCCAGGTCGCGAGCAATCCGTTCGATCGGGTCATCGTTGCTCTCTCGTTTCACGCGGGCGGTCCGGCACTGGAAGG
>DATEII010000192.1:0-16921 GCA_035279135.1 Steroidobacteraceae bacterium | reverse complement strand
GTGTTGTCATCCGGCCCGACGATGAGACCCGGCCTTATCACGCAGGTCTTGCCCGGCATGGCCGTCGCGACCGCCTGTTCGCAGAGTGCCTTGAGCGGGCCGTAGGTTTCGCCGTCCACCTTCTCGATGGTCTCGTCCTGCAGCTTGCCGACCGCGGACTTCTCGTCGCGCGGCGCGGCGAAGTCGGGATACACGGAGATCGACGAGGTGAAGATGTACTGGCGCACGCTGGGCGCGAGCAGCTCGGCCGTCGCGCGCGCATGGCGCGGCACGTAGCCCGAGTTGTCGATGACCACGTCCCACTGCCGGCCCTTGAGTCCCTCGATGTCGCCGTTGCGATCGCCCTTGATGCGCTCGATTTCCGGGAACTTGTCGGTATGCGTCTTGCCGCGGTTGAAGAACGTGAGCGTGTGCCCGCGCTCCAGCGCCAGCGAAGTCATGTGCAGGCCGATGAAACGGGTGCCGCCGAGTATCAGGATCCTGAGCGGCTTGATCTTGCGGCCGAACACGGGAGCAGCGGCGGAGACGGCGCCGGCGGCGGCGAGCTTGAGCAGTGTGCGTCTTTGCATGATGTCCTCCAATCAATACGGGCCGGGCTTGGCGTAGGTTGCAACCCAGTCGCGCACGGTCTGGTACCAGAACAACGAGTTCTGCGGCTTGAGAACCCAGTGGTTCTCGTCGGGGAAATACACGAGCTTCGAAGGCACGCCGCGCTTCTGCAGCGTGTTGAACAGCTCGATGCCGTGGTTCACCGGCACGCGCATGTCCTGCTGGTTGTGGATGATGAGCGTCGGCGTCTTGAAGCTGCCCGCCGAAGTGTGCGGCGAATACTTCGCGAACTCCCCGGGCTTGTCCCAGTAGTCGAAGAATCGCTCCTTCTCCGCGCCGTAGTCGGCGCCGATCTGGGTGAACGAGTTGTACACCGCGGCGTGTGCCACGAGGGCCTTGAACGGGTTCGGGCGGCCTAACAACGTGGTGGCGAGGAATCCGCCGTAACTCGCGCCCGCGGCCACCATGCGGTCCTTGTCGACGAACGGCCGGGCCATGATCCACTCGGCTGCCTTGATGGTGTCCTCGTAGGGCAGGGTGATGCGGTCGGGATTGATGGAGTCGGCGAAGTCATTGCCGAAGCCGCTCGAGCCGTGGAAGTTGTGCCACGTGACCACGTAGCCCCAGTTGGCCATGACTTCGGCATTCCAGCGCCACTGCACCGCGTCCACGATGGAGTTGTGCGGGCCGCCGTGCAGCAGCATGAGCACCGGGTATTTCTTCGTGGCATCGAAGCCCGGTGGATAGAACACCCACATCTGGATGTCGTCGCCGTTCGCGCCCTTGTAGGTGACGCTCTCGTATTTCGCGACGTCGAGACTCGCGAGCGCCGCGTCGTTGAAGTCGCTGAGCTTGGTCGCGGCGCCGGTGCGTGCGTCGAGCCGCACCAGCGTGGGCGGCTCGACGAAGCTCTGCCGGATGGCGACCAGTGCCTTGCCATTGCCGGACAACGCCAGCGACTGGAACGACGGGTCCTTGGTCAGCGCCACCGGCTTCGAGCCATCGAGCCGGAAGCGATACACGCGCAGCGTGCCCGCATCGTCGATGGAGCCGATCAGGCTGCGCGACTCGCGCTCCCACACCAGGCTGTCGGCCGCGCGATCCCAGTCCTCGGTGAGTCCGGCCGTGCTGCCCGCGTTGCGGTCGTAGATCATCAGGCGCGGACGATCCGCGTAGAAACCCACGATGCGTTGCTGCCCGAACGCCAGCCGCCGGCCATCCGGGCTGTACCGCGGCGTGATGTCGTCGGCCTTGTTGTCCCGGGTGATGTCCTTCGGCGGCTTGCAGCCGCAGGTGGGCAGCAGGATCACGTCGTAGTTAGGCGCGATGCCGGTGCGGTCGACGTCGGCGCTGAAGGCCACCTCGAGGCCATCGGGCGAGATGTCGTACGAGGTCGCGTCGACCTCGGCCCTCGACAGCCAGTAGCCGGACATGCGCGTGATCGCGGTGGTCTCGCCACCTTCGAGCGCGATCGAAAACAGGTGCGGTTGGCGCTCGTCGAGGAAGTGGTCGAAGTAGGAAATCGGCGCCTGCGTCCAGACGCGGGCCGTCATCTTGGGCGATTCGCGTTCCTTGTTGCGTGCGGCCTGGTCTTCCCAGCGCACCAGGTCCGGCCAGACGTCGCTGACGAACGCGAGCCGCTTGCTGTCCGGAAACCACTTCGGCACCGAGACGCCGGTCGGGATGTTGGTCACGCGCCGGGCCTCGCCCCCGTCGATCGCGATCACGTAGATCTGGCTTTCCGTGTCTTCGCCACGCTTGGATACGAAGGCCACCCACCTGCCGTCGGGGCTCACCGTGGCCTGCGTGTCGCTGGCCTTGTCGCTGGTGAGCTGGCGCGCCGCACCGCCGGCCACCGGCACCATCCAGAGGTCGGTGGAGCCCTTGTTCTCCGCGACGTCGTAGGTGGTCAGTGGCACCACGGCGAATCTGCCATCCGGCGTGATCGCCGGATCCCCGAGCCGCTTGAGTGCCCACATGCGTTCGGCAGTGAAGGGCTCGGCGAAAACCGAGGAGCAAAGGAGGAGCGCGAGTAAAAACCCGATGCGTCGCATGGAATTCCTGCAAGAGATTGCGCGATGCGCGTTGAATCGATTCTGCCGACCGGCAATTTGTCGAGGCAAGCTTTTCCCGAACGTCCCGCCGTGGTGGCCCGTCAGCTGAGCGCTCGGCATGCGAAGATCCTTCGCATGCAGCAATCGAAGTCCGCACCGCGCCTCAACGAATTCGGCCAACCCATCGGGCCCGACCTGCCGGGGTGGAGCTCGCCGCCGTTTCCGCCGCGCGAGGTGCTGACCGGCCGGTATGCGCGCGTCGAACCCTACGATCCCGTGCGCCACGCGCGCGATCTCTGGGACGCGCAGGCGGATGACCCGCGCGGCGAACGCTGGACGTATTCCTTCAGTGGTCCGTACGCGGATTTCGCCGCGTACGAGCATTGGGGCCGCGACGCGCAGGCCTCACGGGATCCGCAGTTCTACGCCATCGTCGATGCGGCTTCGGGCCGTGCGGTCGGCAGCTGCAGCTACCTGCGCATCGACCCCAGGCATGGCGTCATCGAAGTCGGCCACATCTACTTCTCGCCGCGACTCGCACGTACACGTGCGGCCACCGAAGCCATGTACCTGCTCATGGCGAATGCCTTCGCGCTCGGTTACCGGCGCTACGAGTGGAAATGCGACAGCTGCAACCTGCCATCGCGCGCCGCCGCCACGCGCTTCGGGTTCACCTACGAAGGCATGTTCCGCCAGGCCATCGTCAACAAGGGCCGCAATCGTGACACCACCTGGTTCGCGATCATCGACCGCGACTGGCACCGCGGTCTGCGCGACGCCTATCTACGCTGGCTCGATCCGGCCAACTTCGACGCGCAGGGCGCGCAGAAACACCGCCTGTCCGCGCTGACGGCGCCATTCGTCGAGAAGGATTCGGCGGAGGCCTGGCCGCCGCTGCGAAGCTCAGGCCAGGAAGGCTGAGACCTGGCGCGCCACCAGCTCGGGCGCTTTTTCGAGCAGGTTCCGGTCGTGGTCCGGCAGGTCGACGATCTTCGCGGCGGGTACGAGCTTCGCGACACGGCCACTCGCCTCCCAGAAGCTGTCCTTGGGACGGAGTACCAACAAGGGTTGTTTGAGCAGGCGCAGACGCGCGTCCGCATCCCAGTCGATGAGCGCGGCGCGCGCCCAGAGTGCGCCGCGCGGCGTCCCTTCCGGCGCGGACAGGTCCCGGTAGCTGCGGCGCGCGTCCGTATCGAGCGCGGGCGCACCGACCATGACGACGCGGCGCACCTGCTTCGGGCGGGCGATCGCGAGCTCCGCGGCCACCGCGGCGCCGGAATGCGCCCCTAACAAGTCCACCTGGCGGAAGCGCATGGAGTCCAGGAAATCGCCGATGGCTTCGGCGTAACCCGAGACCGGGATCTGCCTGGGCGGCGCGTCGGATTCACCGCAGCCCGGCGTATCGGGGCTGTAGATGGAGCGGCTGGTACCCAGCAGATTCGAGAATTCCAGGAAAACCCGGCCGGTAGCGCTGCTGGCGTGCAGGCAGATCAGCGTGGTCAGCTCGTCGAAGCCGCCACCAGACGGGATGGCGTTGTGGACGTGCAGCTGGCCGTAGCGGCACTCGAAGTAGGCGCGGCGCAGCCGCGGGGCGGGGGAGGAAGTCATCGGGCCGCAACGATACTCCAAGCGCGGATGTGCCTGCCCGCCGGGTTGGGGGTCGAGCCAGGGGCCGGGCGTCGGCCCTTTCCGACTCGGGGGCCGTCATTCCGGATCGAGATTTGACAGAAATGAGAAGCGCATTCGCATTTCTGGCGGGGCGCGGAAACTACCGGCTACCGGCCCCGGGAACGGGGGCTAGAATTCCGGCCACAAGAACGATCTTTGGGGATCACCCGCGATGCCACCGGTCAAGACTGTCGCGTCCTCGACGGATGTCGACAACGATGCCACCGCAGAACTGCCGGTGCTCGACGTAGCCGCATACGAGGCGACGCTCGACCAGTCGATCGCCAGCACCGATACCTGGACCGTGCCCGCCATCGCGCCCGCAGTGTCCGTGACCGTCGAGGCCATCCCGACGCTGCTGCCGGCCGATCCCGAAAGCACCCTCGACCTGAGCGCCACGCACGAGATGCCGGTGTTCTCGAACAAGGTCATCAAGGCGACGCCCCTCCCAGCCGCCATCGTGGTGCCGGCACCCTCGCCGCCAACCCTGGTCGCGGTGCCGCCGCGCGTGGCGCCCGTACCCGCGCCCGTGCCCACGCCTGCCGCGGTCACGGTGCCGCCATCGCCGCCGCTGATCGAAGAACTCCGTGGCGCGCTCGCGGCCGCGGAGCGGCGCATCGAAGAGCTCAACGAACGCGCGCGCATCGCCGACGTCGAACGCCATGCCGCGGTCGCGCGCGTCAACGCCGAGAACGCCCAGCTGCGCGAGCAGTTAGGCCTGCAGCTCGAGGTGCTGAATTCCGTGCGCGGCCGGCTCGACGCGGAGCGCGCCGACCTGTCTTCGCTGGAAGACGACCTGTTCGCGCGTGCCGATCGCATCGCCGCGCTGGAACGCGAGCTCGCGACGCGCAGCGCCGAGATCGACGGACTGCGCTCGTCACTCGAGGCCGCCGCACGACACGCACTCGGGCTCGACGCCGACATCATGAACCTGCGCGCCGCCGTCGCACGTCGTGATGCGCAGATCGCGACCATCGAAGCGGACAACGCCGCGCGCCAGGCGCGCGAGGCGACGCTGCGCTCGCGGCTCGAGGACGCACTCGCGTCGGCGGACCCGCAGATGCCCGCGCTGCGAACCTCGATCGCAGCGCGCGAGGAGCGCATCCGGACCCTCGAGGCCGCACTGGCCGCCGCCCAGGCCCAGGTGGTCGACAAGAACGCCGATCTCGAGGTCGCCGAGGAAAGCATCCGCAACCTCGAGATGGAAGTGCGCGACAAGGCCGGCAAGCTCGACGAAGCCAATGTCACGGTCGAAGAGTGGCGGGCCGTCATCGCCGAGAGCCAGCGTTCCATCCTGCAGCGGGACAGTCGCATCCACCAGCTCGAGGCCGATCTCGAGAAGCGTCTCGCCGCGGCGACCGACAGCGCTGCGCAAACGGGTGAGGAAATCGCGCTCGAAGGCCCGGCGCGCGTGCTGATCCGCACCGACGGCAACACCGATTTCGTCCACGTGCTCGGGCGCCGCACGCGCATCGGTCGCGGCGGCGACAACGAGCTGGTACTCGACACCAAACACGTGAGCCGCTACCACGCCGTGCTGCTCGCAGGTCCCGTGCATACCTCGATCGAGGACCTCAACAGCACCAACGGCGTGTTCGTGAACGGCAAACGCGTCGCGCGCCAGGTGCTCAAGGACGGCGACCGCGTGACCATCGGCCGGACCCATTTCCGCTACACCGTTCGCACCTAGCTGCTGACTCTTCGGTAGTATCGGGGCCACTTTATGGCGCCCGACGACTACATCGAAAGAATCCTCAAGGCCCGCGTGTACGACGTGGCGGCGGAGACGCCGCTCGACCATGCCCCGCGTCTCTCGCACCGGCTCGAAAACCGCGTGATGCTCAAGCGCGAGGACCTGCAGCCGGTGTTCTCGTTCAAGCTGCGCGGCGCGTACAACAAGATCGCGCACCTGTCCGAGTCCGCCGCGCGCCGTGGCGTCATCTGCGCTTCGGCCGGCAACCACGCGCAGGGCGTGGCGCTGGCCGCGCAGCGTCGGGGCATCCCCGCGGTGATCGTGATGCCGCAGACCACCCCCAGCATCAAGGTCAACGCGGTGCGCAACCTCGGCGGCGAGGTGGTGCTGCACGGCGACGACTACGACAGCGCCTATGACCATGCGCAGTCCATCGTGCGCGACCGCAACCTGGTTTTCGTGCACCCGTTCGACGATCCGGACGTGATCGCGGGGCAGGGCACCATCGGCGCGGAGATCCTGCGCCAGACGCGCGGCGATCTCGATGCCATCTTCGTGCCCGTGGGTGGCGGCGGCCTGATCTCGGGCATCGCGGTGTACGCCAAGTACCTCAACCCCAAGATCAAGATCATCGGCGTGGAGCCCGTCGACGCCGCCGCGATGCACGATTCGATGCGCGCGAAGAAGCGCGTGGTGCTCGATCGCGTCGGCATCTTTGCCGACGGCGTGGCCGTGAGAAAGGTCGGTGAGGAAACCTTCCGCCTGTGTCGTGAGCACGTCGATGAAATCGTGCTCGTGAACACCGACGAGATCTGCGCCGGCATCCAGGACATCTTCGAGGACACGCGCTCCATCGTCGAAGGCGCCGGCGCGCTGGCCGTGGCCGGTCTGAAGAAGTACTGCGCGCTGCACCAGTGGACCGGCAAACGCCTGGTGGCCGTGAACAGCGGCGCCAACATGAACTTCGACCAGTTGCGCTACGTGGCCGAACGCTCGGACGTGGGACAGGCCCGCGAAGTGCTGCTGGCCGTGGAGATTCCCGAGCAGCCGGGCAGCTTCCTCAGGTTCTGCGAGCTACTCGGTTCGCGCGCCGTCACCGAGTTCAACTATCGCTTCGGCAGCAAGGAGCGCGCGCAGATCTTCGTGGGCTTCGGCATCTCGCGCGGCCGCGAGGAGCGCGACGAGGTCATCGCCTCATTGCGCGGCGCGGGATACGGCGTGACCGACATGACGGACAACGAGATCGCCAAGCTGCACGTGCGTTACATGGTCGGTGGTCACGTGAACGGAAACGTCGCCAATGAGCGACTGTATCGATTCGAATTCCCGGAGCGCAAAGGTGCGCTGTTGAAGTTCCTGCAGTCGATCGGAACGCGCTGGAACATCACGTTGTTTCATTACCGTAACCATGGCTCGGATTACGGCCGCGTGCTCGCGGGCATCGACGTGCCGTCGTCCGACACCCCGGAATTCCTCGATCACCTGAACGTCCTGCATTACTCCTACAGCGACGAAACTAACAATCCGGTTTACCGGATTTTTCTCGGCTCCTGAGCGCGATTCGGTGATGGAACGGGGAACCGCGCGGCGGCGCGCGGTGTCTCACGTAAAATGCCGCCCGCCACCGTCATCAGGTCCCTATTGGTGTTCGACGACAAGCACCCCCTGTTCGGGACATATCGCATCGCGAAGCGCATCGCCGTCGGTCTCGTCGGCGGATCGGTGCTGGTGATCGGAATACTCATGATCGTGTTGCCCGGGCCGGCCTTCGTGGTCATTCCCGTCGGGCTGGGCATCCTGAGCCTGGAGTTCGCCTGGGCGCGCAGCTGGCTGCGCAAGATCAAGGAAAAGGCACAATCGGTCGCGGGCATGGCGGCGCGCAACGATCCGCCGCCCCCGGCTTCCTAACTACTCGACCGGAAGGTCGAACAACAGCTCCCGCGCGAACCGCACCGGCGGCGATCCGAACGACAGCAGCCGGTCGTGGTACTGCTGCAGGTCGAACGCCGCGCCGGCGCGCTGCCCGGCCTCGGCGCGCAGCGCGAAATGTTCCTGCGCGCCCACGAAGTACACCGGCAGCTGCGCGGACGTGAGCTGCGCGCGCGTCCACTTGCCCGCCGCTTCGCGTTCTTCCTGGAAGCCGGTTTCGGTCATCAACTTCATCGCGGCGGCGCGCGACATGCCGTCGACGTGCACGGCCTGGTCGAGCAGGGCATTCACGATGGTGCGCAGGTACCACTTGAGCTGCACCAGGCGCATGAGCGGGTCGTCACCGCCAAAACCCGAATCGACCATGAGCCGCTCGGCATACACGGCCCAGCCCTCCACGAACGGGCCGGAGCCCAGCACCGCGCGCAGCGTCGACGGGTATTTGTTGGCATGCGCGAGCTGTAGATAGTGCCCGGGCATGGCTTCGTGCACGGTGAGATTGCGGATCGAACGCGAGTTGTACTCGCGCAGGAAGGAGTCGGTCTGCGCGCGCGTCCATGCGGCCGGGATCGGTGATACCGCGTAGATGGTCTTCTGGCCCGCATCGAGCGGCCCCGGTGAATCGCAATACGCGAGCGCCACGCCCTGCTTGAACGCCGGCATCTCCACGATCTGGAGCGGCTCGTCGGGCAGCGTGACCAGGTGCTTGTCGCGCACGAACTGCGTGGCATCGGTGAGCGCCGCGCGCGCCGCGTCCAGCACGCCGTCGCGCGCGGGGCGCTCGGCATTGGCGAGCTCGAGCGCGGCCCGGATTGCGCGCTGTTGCTGCGCGGCGCCCGGTTTGTCCGGCAGCGGTGGCGCACCGCGTCGTCCCTTGAGCACGTGCCGCGCGATGTCGTACATGGCGGCGCGTGTGGCCGCGAGCTCGGATTCGGCACGCGTCCGGATCTCCTGGCGCGACAGCGGCGAGAACAGTGCGAATCCCAGCTTCTCGTCGTAAAGCTTCTGGCCCAGCCGGAAATCGCCCTTCGCTTCGGGCACCAGCCGCTTCTCGAGCCAGATCTGGTGCTGCGTCAACGCGCTGCGCGCGCGCGCCACGCTCGCGCGCAGCGCTTCCTGGTCGGCGGCCGGAAGCGTCGCGACGCGCTGCGCGATCTCCCCGTCCAGCATCGAGACGAGACCGGCGTTCTGCTTCACGGCGGTCTCGGCGTGCACCTTCGGCACCCGCGCCGGATCGAGCGACTCACGCTCCTGCTTGAGCAGGCGCGGTAGTTCGTCGAGCCGCTTGCCGAGGTTCTGCAGGCGCTGCGGTTCGGGTGCGAACTCCCGCGCGATGAGGTTGTACAGGGCATCCCCAGCCAGCCGCGTATATATGAGTGGGTTCCAACGCCATTCCTCGAGCGTCGCGAGTTTCCAGCGCTGGTATTCGAGCTCATGCGCGAGCAGCAACGCGTCCACCTGGTTCGCGCGTGTGAGCTTCGAGCGGTCGATGGGCTGCAGCGCGGCGAGGTAGCGCTCGTTGAGCGCCAGCTGCGCCTTCCAGCCCTCGATACCGACATCGTCGAGGCGGTCATCGAAGCGATGGTCGCCAAGCGCCGTGGCGTCCACGGGCGAGAGCTGCGGGAATTCGTCGAGGTAACGACGCGCGAGCTGGTCGAATTGCTGGTCCGGAGTCGGCGGCGGGGGCGGCGGTGCCGGTACCGCCGCGGGTGGAGGCGGCGCGGCGGCGCAAGCCCCGAGAATCAATGCCGCAAGCCCTGCAACGATCCGGCCATTCATCGTCGTCCCTCGAAAAAATCCGGCCACGAGCCGACGGAACGCGACGTTACCAGTTAAAGTTGCCACCCCCCAACAGCCCTCCGTCCCTTGAGCAGTACTTCTCTCTCCCCGGCCCGACAGGCCCTGAGCCATCCCGATTTCGCGCGTTATGCCTACGGCCGCTTCGCGGCCACCCTGGCCTGGCAGATGATCGACGTGGTGCTCGGCTACCAGATGTGGAAGCTGACGCGTAACGAGGCCTATCTCGGCTACATCGGCCTCGCGCAGTTCCTGCCTTTCGTGGTGCTGTTGCTGCCCGGCGGGCAGATCGCCGATCGCTTCGACCGCCGACTGATCATCGCGCTGGCGTATTCGCTCGAACTGGTGGCGGCCGTGGCGCTGCTGATCTTCACCTTGTCGGGGCGCACCGAGGCCTACCTTCTCTTCTTCATCGCGGCCTTGTTAGGCGTGGGCCGCAGCTTCTGGGCGCCGGCGGGGCAGGCGATGGTGCCGAACCTCGTGCCGAAGGAATTGTTGTCGGGCGCCATCTCGTTCAACACGCTGATCTTCACCATCGCGACCATCACCGGCCCGGCGCTCGCCGGACTCACCATCATCCTCGGCATCGACTGGTCGTACGGCATCGCCGTGGCGCTGCTGGTCGCGGCCATGTTCCTGATGCTCGGAGTGAAGCCGGTGCGCGCGAAGTCGACCTCCGAGTGGCGCTGGCACGATTTCCTCGGCGGCTTCGTGTTCGTCTGGAAGAAGAAGCCGGTGCTCGGCGCGATCTCGCTCGACCTGTTCGCCGTGTTGTTCGGCGGCGTGGTCGCGTTGCTGCCCGCGTATGCGGACAAGATCCTGCACGTCGACAGCATCGGGCTCGGTCTCATGCGCGCGGCGCCCGGCGTCGGCGCGGCCATCGTCGCATTCACGCTCGGCCTGCGGCCCATCACCCGGCACGCGGGCACCTGGATGTTCGGCGGCGTCGCGCTGTTCGGCGTGTGCATGATCACCGTCGGCCTTTCGACGAGTCTGTGGCTCTCGGTCATCGTGCTGGCCATCGCCGGTGCCGGCGACATGGTCAGCGTGTTCGTGCGCGGCATGCTCGTGCAGCTCGAAACTCCCGACGCGATCCGCGGCCGCGTGAGCGCCGTGAATTCCATGTTCATCGGCGCGTCGAACGAGCTCGGCGCATTCCGCGCCGGCGTGCAGGCCGCCTGGGCCGGCATCGTGCCCTCGATGATCTGGGGCGGTGTGTGCACGCTCGCCGTCGTCGGCAGCTACCTCGGCCTGTTCCCGCAACTGCGGAAGCTCGACAAGTTCCCCGACCCGGTCCACTGAATGGGGACACTCCCCATTTGCCAGCAAAAGGGGACGCACCTCGCCGAGCGCGGAACTCATCCAGTACTGACACTCGCCCGGAGCTGGATTTACCGCCGCGCTGTACGGAAATACAGTTCGCGCATGGCCGGCTCAATCAAAGGACGAGGAGCGCTGTCGAACCCGCCAGGTCGCTTCGACAAACTCACACAGACACTCGAGCACGACGGGTGGTACGAAGAGGAAGCGCCTAACAAGGTTGAAACCGTCGTGATGCCGGAGCCGGCGCGCTCCATCATCAGTCGAAACACATCACCTGACATCGGCTTTGGCCAATCGATCAATCCGTACCGCGGATGCGAGCATGCGTGCATCTACTGCTCGGGTGGCGAGACGCCAGTTCTCATGGCCGACGGTGGCGAAAGAGGACTGGACGATCTGCAGGTGGGTGACGCCATCATCGGCACTCGCGTGATTGGACAGCATCGTCGGTACGTCGAGACGACTGTTCTTGCGCATTGGAGCGTGACGAAGCCTGCCTATCGCGTGACGCTCGCCGACGGCCGCCAGCTCGTGACCAGCGCTGATCATCGCTTTCTGGCCGAACGTGGTTGGGGGTTCGTGACGCCTAACAAGCATGGTGAGCACCTGGCCAGCGGCGACAGGCTGATGGGGCCGGGTCGGGGCGCGCGCGAAACACTGCTCGACGAGATCGTCATGGCGGACGCACACAACGCGATCGCACACATCGAGCCACTCGGTACCGAGATGCGCCTGTTCGACATCACCACCGGCACCGAGGACTTCATTGCCAACGGCGTCGTCAGCCACAACTGCTACGCCCGCCCCAGCCACGGATACGTCGGTCTCTCCCCGGGCCTCGATTTCGAAACCAAAATCTTCTACAAGGCGGGCGCCGCAAGACTCCTCGAGGCCGAGCTCGCGGCGCCGAAATACCGCTGCTCGCCCATCATGCTCGGCGCGAACACCGACCCCTACCAGCCGCTCGAGAAAAAGCTGCACGTCACCCGCTCCATCCTCGAGGTGCTGGTGCGCTGCAAGCACCCGGTCAACATCACCACCAAGGGCGCGCTCGTGGCCCGCGACGTCGACCTGCTCGCGATGCTCGCGCGCGACAACCTGGTCCGCGTCATGTTCAGCATCCCCACACTCGACCCCGACATGAAGCGCATCCTCGAGCCACGCGCCGCGGCCGCCGCCGCGAAGCTCAAGGCCATGCGCGTACTCGCGGAGGCCGGGGTGGAGGTCGGCGTGTTGGTCGCACCCATCATCCCCGTCCTCACGGAACATGAAATCGAATCAGTGCTCGAGGCCGCTCGCGAGGCCGGCGCGTCGCTGGCGGGCTACACCATGCTGCGCCTGCCCTGGGAGGTGAAAGACCTGTTCCGCGAATGGCTGGCTGAGCATTTCCCTGATCGCGCCGCGCACGTGATGTCGCAGGTCCGGGCCATGCGCGGCGAACGCGACAACGATCCCGACTTCGGGACCCGCATGCACGCAACAGGCCCGGTGGCAGAGCTCATCCGTCAGCGATTCCGGCTGGCCCAGCGACGCCTGGGATTCCCGGAGGAACGTAAATTCAGCCTTCCCACGAATCTTTTTCAACCGCCCGCGCGTACTCACCCTCAACTGAATCTGGAATTACCTATGTAAATGGGAACCACGGCGTATTGCTCAGAGTCACAAAGAGCAGATGCTGCAACGTGGCATACTGGCCGCGCCCATTGGAAAAACCCTGCATCTAGATCGGGGAGCGCCTCATGAAAGCTATTCGCATATCGTGCGCGTGCCTTGGAGTGGTATTCGCGAGCGGTTGCATGCAGGCGCGTATCGAAGAATCGCGCGAGCTCGCGACCCCGGTCGCGAAGGGTGAACGCGTCGTGATCCTCGCCAAGCCGCAGATCGAAGGCGCCGGCGCCGAGGACTCCTTCATGGACTGCGTGAGCGACGAGATGGCCAGCGGGCGCCACGGCATCGCCGTCCACGACAACAACGAATTCGTCGACAAGATGTTTCCCTGGTTCGAGCCGAGCACTGCGCCGGCGCGACCGGAGGCCCTGAGCGCATTGCTGGCACGTCCCGGCGTCGCGGACCGCGTCACCGACAGCGGCGTGCGTTATGTAGTCTGGCTCGACGGCAGCACGCGCAAAACCGACGGCGGCGGCAGCCTGGCCTGTGGCGCGGCGCCGGGCGGCGCGGGCTGCATCGGCTTCGGCTGGTGGCAGAAGGAATCCGCCTACGAGGCCACCATTTGGGATTTGAAAGCGGCCAAGTCCGCGGGTAGCGTCGGCACCAACGTCACCGGAACTTCCGCCATCGTGGGGGCCATAGTTCCATTGCCGTTCATCGCGCGCGTGCAGGCGACGGCATGCAACCGCATGTCGGCCCAGCTGCGCAGCTTTTTCTCGGGAACCGACGGTATCCCCGCCGGAACTCATTGAAGCAGGAGGTTCGCATGCGCCCCCGTCACCTGTTCATGACCGCTGCGGCAGCAGCGGTGGCGCTTGCGCTCGCGGGCTGTGCTTCGACCAGCAGCGGCGGCGGCATGCCCAGCCCCTCGGGTGGCGGCGGCATGCCTTCCGGTGGTGGGGGCGGCGGCGGTGGCGGCATGCCTTCCGGCGGCGGTGGAATGCCGGGCGGCTCGTCCGGCGGATCGCAAGGCGGGTCGTCGGGTGGATCGCAAGGCGGCTCGCAGGGCGGTTCCAGTGGATTGCCTGGTGGCAGCAGCGGCATGCCCGGCGGCTCCAGTGGCATGCCTGGTGGGACCACGTCACTGCCCGGATTGCCCGGTGAGTCCGGCGATGGCAGCGGTCAGTCCGGCTCGAAGAAAGGTTCGGAAAGCGGATCGGAGAGTGGCTCGGAGAACGGAGGTGAAGGCGGCTCCGGTTCGAGCGGCAGCACCAAGGGAGGCAAGGGCGGCAGCGCGAACCCGGAAGGCCCGGGCGGCGGCGCCACGACTTCCGACGAGCGGCGCCAGGGCGCGGACAAGGCGCTCGATGATTCGCTCGGCGACTTCGACAAGACGCTGAAGAAGGAACAGGAGCGCGTCGCGAAGGAACGCGATGCCAAGGGCACTGCCGAAGGCGAAGGCAACGGTGCCGCGGCCGACAGCGCCGGCGACGGCAGCAACGGCAGCGGTGGCGCGCCCGGGGGCCGCGAAGGCGATCTCAAGCAGGCCGGTACGGCCGGTCAGTCCGGTTCACCCGACGGCAATGCCGGCAACGGCGACCAGTCGGGCAACCAGGGCAACAAGAGTGGCAAGAGTATCGGTGCCGGTGGCGGCAGCGGTGGCGGTCCGCAGACCAGCGGCAACGACGACGACATCGTCGCCCGCCGTCTGCGCAAGGCGGCCGAGGAAGAAACGGATCCGGAGCTCAAGGAGCGGCTCTGGAAGGAATACAACGATTACAAGAAATCGGCGAAGTAAGAGCGAGAGTCAATGAGGTGAAGTCATGAACTGCAAATTCGTTGCAGGCACGGTGATCGCGGCGGTACTCGCGCTCACCGGATGCGTGACCAGTGAGACCAAACCGATTCCCAAGGTCGTTGCCCAGCAGGCCACGGTCCACATACCCGAAGCCGAGTTGCTGGACGTCGGCATCAAGGTGTTCGACCCGGGCATTCCCGAGAACATCAAGGACAACGAAGAGGCGCTCGCCAAGAAGCGCATCTATCCCGACCTGCGCAAGGCCGAGGCGCGTTACATCCCCACGCTGCTGCGCGAGACGCTCGAAGGCACGGCGCAGTGGGGCGCGGTGCGCGTCATTCCGAACAATGCCGAGTTCGTCGACGTCATCGTCACCGGCCAGCTGATCGACTCGAACGGCGGCTTCCTCGCCATCGACGTCACGGTCACCGATGCCGCAGGCCGTACCTGGATCAAGGACAAGCGTTACTCCAGCCTCGTCGACCTCGGCGCGTACAAGACCAGCGCCTCGATGAAGGCGCGCGATCCTTTTCAGAACGTCTATTCCGAAATCGCCAACGACATGGTGGTGGCGCGCGAAAAGCTGACTGCGCTCGACCGCGAGAACATCCGCAAGGTCGCGAGCCTGCGCTTCGCGCAGGACCTCGCTCCCGATGCCATGGCGGGCATGACGGCCAAGGACAAGAACGGCGTCACGCAGGTGGTGCGCATGCCGGCGGACAGCGACCCGACGCTGGGCCGCATCGAGAAGATCCGCGAGCGTGACACCGCCGTGGTCGACACGGTCAACGATTACTACGCGAGCTTCCACGACACGATGGAAGACTCGTATGGCAGCTGGCGGCAGACCAGCTTCACCGAGCTCGAGAAGGAGATGCGCGCGCGCTCCGCGGCGCGCACCCGCACCGTGCTCGGCGCCGCGGCGCTGCTCGCCAGCATCTTCGCGCCGAATTCCTGCAGCACTTACGACAGCTGCCGTATCGCCGACGCGGCGCGTAACGCCGGCGCGATGGGCGGCATCGCGGCCATTCTCTCGGGCGTCAAGAAATACGCCGATGCGCGCACCCATGCCGATGCCCTGAAGGAGCTCACCACCAGCTTCCAGTCGGAAGTCGCGCCGCAGGTGGTCGAGGTCGAAGGACACACATTGCGCCTGACGGGCACGGTCGAAGACCAGTACCGCGAGTGGCGCAAGCTGCTGAAACAGTTGTACGAGGAAGAGACGGGCGCGGCTGCGGCGCCCCCGCCGGCGGCCCCCGCGCCGGAACCGGCGAGCACCAGCTCCACGTCGGCGAGTGGTAGCGCCAAGCCGTCGGGCTGAGCCACACTTAATCGTGACAAACCAGAACCAGGCCGGCACGAAGCTGTGCGGCCGCTTCGTGCTCAATGAAAAACTCGGAGCCGGCGGGTACGGCGAGGTATGGAGCGCGCGTGACGAACTGCGCGACACCGACGTCGCGCTCAAGGTCCTGTATTCGCAGTTCGCGAATTCGGAAGCTGCCTGGCAGGTGTTCCAGCGCGAATTCACGCTGACCGCGCGCCTCAATCACCCGGGCGTGCTGCGCGTGTACGAGCCGGTGCGCGACAGCGAAGCCACCGTGCTGCCCATGGTGCTGGCCACGGGTGGTGACCTGCGCCAGATGCGCGGCGCCGCGTACACCAAGATCCTGCCCATGCTCATCGACGTGGCCGCGGCGCTCGAACATGCGCACAGCCGCCGCATCGTGCACCGGGACATCAAGCCCTCGAACATCCTGCTCGACGGCGCGGGCCGACCGCTGCTCGCAGACTTCGGCGCGGGCGCCTCCGAAGGCGACAACACCTCGGGTCCGCCGGGCTCACCGTTCTCGGCCAGTCCGCAGCAACTCGCGGGCGAGCCGGCGCGGCCTGCCGATGACATCTATGGACTCGGCGCGCTGGCTTACGAGCTGCTGTCGGGTTATCCGCCGTTTTATCCCGCCTTCGATGCCAAGAAGATCGCGACCGAGCCGGTGCCGCGCCTCAAGCCCGTCAAGCCGATCCCGCCGCGGCTCGAGCTGCTGGTCTCGTGGCTGCTCGCGAAGCAGGCGCGCGAAAGGCCGCCGTCGATGCGCCATGTCGCCGACGAGATGAACGCGGTGCTTCAGGACACGCTCGGCCTCGAGAACGCGCCGGCCGAAACCGTCTCGGAGTCCGAAGCGGCGATCCTCGGCGCCGCCGCCGAGAACCTCACACCGGCGGTGATGGCGGGTGAAGACGAGCCGCCCATCATCAGCGACGTGCGCGAGCTCGAGGAGATCGATCCCGGCGTGCTGCCCAAGGTCGACGAGCTGCGCGCGCAGGTGGTGCGAGAACAACGCGCCAGCAATCGTCGTCGCGGCTGGTTCATGGCCACCGGACTCGTGATCCTCGTGGGCGTGGCTTACTACCTGCTGCCCAAGCTTGCGAGCCAGCAGCAGGTGGACGTCACCACGCTGAATGTCCCGACGGGCCCGACCGAGGCCGATGTCGCGGCTGAAAAGA
>DATEII010000191.1:0-19247 GCA_035279135.1 Steroidobacteraceae bacterium | reverse complement strand
ACGCCCCGCCCGCCGGGCCGGTATCCAGGGACAGTCCTCGCGGACTGTCCCTTTTTTGTGTGCCGGCGCGGCATACTCGGCGCATGAAGTCGTCCTGCAACCCGAGGCTGTTCATCCTCATGACCCTGATGGCTGTCACCGTGAACACCGAGGCCGCGGGAGTGCCCACCGCGGAACCGGGTGGCGAGACGCTGACTCTGTGGCCCGCCAGCGTGCCGGGCGCGGAGCACGTCGAGGTGTCGCAGGTGCTCAGGGAACGTGCACCCGAAGGTCCGCTGCGCGATCGCATCGCCGAGCACGTCACGCACCCCCAGCTCACGCTCGTCCATGCGAAGGGCACCCCGAACGGCATCACGCTGCTCATCGTCCCCGGCGGCGGTTACGTGCGCGTGGTGATCGACAAGGAAGGATTCGAGACGGCCGAGTGGTTTGCGCAACGCGGGTTCGAGTGCGCGGTGCTGCGTTACCGGCTGCCCGCCGACGGCTGGGCCGCGGGTGCCGACGCGCCGGTGCACGATGCGATGCGCGCGCTGCGGCTGTTGCGCCAGCAGCGTGCCGCGACTCCGACCTCGCGCTTTGGCATCATCGGCTTTTCCGCGGGCGGGCACCTGGTCGCACGCCTGATCACCGAACCCGGTCTCGCCTATCCACGCCAGGACGCGGCGGACGAACTCGCGGCGCGACCGGACTTCGCGGTGCTCATGTATCCGGTGATCCTCACCGAGGGAGCATCGGCTCATTCCGGTTCCGTGAAACAACTGCTCGCCGCCGGCGTAGCCGCGGGAGAACTCCGGAAGTTTTCGCCGCCGTCGAACGTGTCGCCACAGACGCCTCCCACGTTGCTGGTCCATGCCGCCGACGACGACTCGGTGCCCGTGGAGAATTCACTCGCCATGTACTCAGCGCTGCACGCGGCGCACGTGCGCAGCGAGCTGCACATCTTCGATCGCGGTGGCCATGGCTTCGGCTTGCGCGGGGTGGCCGGCATCGACGCGGCGGCATGGCCGCAGCTGGTGGAGAACTGGGCGCGCTCCGTCACGCATTCCAATGCAGAACACTGATTCCAGCTTCGATCGCGGACGCCGCCGCGTACTGCTCGCCGGCTTCGCCGCGGCCTGTGTTTCTCCGGGGGCTCGCGCGGCAGGCACACACGGCGTGGTGGTGCGCACCACGGCGGGCCGGGTACGCGGCTTCGCCGATGGTGATCTCAACGTATTTCGCGGCATCCGTTACGGCGCCGACACCGCGCCACGTCGTTTTCAGCCGCCCGCGCCGCCGGAGCCGTGGCGCGGAATCGTCGATGCGCGGGAGTTCGGCGCCGCCAGCCCGCAGGGCGGTTCCGAGTCCAACCAGTCCGAGGACTGCCTGTTTCTCAACGTGGTCGCACCGCGGACCCTGGCCGCGCGTCCGCGCCCGGTCATCGTCTACATCCATGGGGGCGCCTATTCGGGCGGCTCGGGTTCGAGCCCGCTGTACGACGGATCGGCCTTGTGCCGCCACGGCGACGTGGTCGTGGTCACGCTCAATCACCGGCTGAACCTGTTCGGCTACCTCTATCTACCGGCATTCCCGGACTCGGGGAATGCCGGCATGCTCGACCTGGTGCTGGCGCTGCGCTGGGTACGCGAGAACATCGCGGCGTTCGGCGGAGATCCGGCTTGCGTCACCCTGCTCGGCCAGTCCGGCGGCGGCGCCAAGATCGCGACGCTCATGGCCATTGGCGAAGCGGTTGGCCTGTTCCATCGCGCCGCCACGATGAGCGGCCAGCAGGTCACGGCCTCCGGCCCGCTGCATGCCGCGGGTCGTACTCGAGCGCTGCTCGATAAGCTCGGTGTCCCGGTCGACCGCACGCGGCAACTGGCCACGATTTCCGTCAAGGATCTGCAGCAGGCGCACGCAGCCACGATCGATCCGTACATCGGGCGCGGCACCTGTTACATGGGTCCGGTGCTCGACGAGCGCACGTTGAAGCGCCATCCGTTTTATCCGGATGCTCCACCGCAGTCGGCCGGAATTCCGATGATGATCGGCAACACGCACGACGAAACACGATCTCTGATCGGACGCGGCGACGCGAGCGCGTGGACGATCCGCTGGGAAGAACTGCCGCGCAAGCTCGAGCAGGAACTGCGCGTCGACATCTCGGGTGACCTGGTCGTCGCCGAGTACCGGCGGCTCTACCCGCACTACTCGCCCACGGATGTCTTCTTCTCGGCGACCACCGCCGGTCGATCGTGGCGCGGCGCCATCATCGAAGCCGAGCTGCGCGCCCGACAGGGCTCGCCCGCCTTCGCGTACCAGCTCGACTGGGGCTCGCCGGAGGATGGCGGCAAGTGGGGCGCCTTCCACACGCTGGACATCCCGCTGATGTTCGGCACGCTGACCGCGAATGGCTCGCTGACTGGTGATGGCGAACAGGCCCGGCGCGTTTCCGGGACCATGCAGCAGGCATTGCTCGCGTTTGCACGCACCGGCGATCCTAACTATTCCGGCCTGGCGCGCTGGGAGCCTTACACGCTGCCCCGCCGGCAAACCATGTTGTTCGATGTGGAGTCGAAACTGGCCGACGACCCGCGCGGCGCCGAACGGCGGCTATTCGACAAAGCCCCGTTCATCCAGCAGGGGACCTAGGCGCGTGGACGCCTGGCACACCGGAAATGCGAGTGGCGTCGCAATGTCCCCTCGAAACGTTGAAAATGACACCGGTTTCCCTATATAACAGCGGTGGCACCATAGTGCTCCGAAAAGAAGGCTTCTAATTTGGTTTCCGTTGTCTCCGACCTCGCGTTCGACGCCAAGGGGGTGGCCGCCGAATTCGTCAAGGCGCGCCGCGCCGCCGGCTCATTCACCCAGTACCCGGGAGCCGTGCCGCCGGATCTCGATTCTGCCTATCGTTGCCAGGACGAAGCCATCGCACTCTGGGACGACTCCATCGTGGGCTGGAAGGTCGGCTGGATTCCCGAGCCGTTCAGCATCAAGTATGGCGCGCAACGGCTGGTCGGACCGATCTTCAGCCGGACCCTGCAGCGATCGAACGGCGGCATGGCGGCCGATGCGCCGGTATTCGCGCAGGGCTTCGCGGCCATCGAGGCCGAATTCGTATTTCAGCTCGCCAAGGATGCGCCGGCGAACGTCACCGAATGGAGCGCCGAAACCGCGCGACGATTCGTGAGGACCATGTTCATCGGCATCGAGGTCGCCAGCAGTCCCCTGCAGAACATCAACGACTTCGGCCCGGCGGTGGTCGCCAGCGACTTCGGCAACAACGCCGGCCTGTTGCTGGGCGCCGAAGTACCGGACTGGCAGACCCGGGCCCTCGACACGCTCAACTGCGAGACGCGTATCGACGGCGCGGTGGTCGGACGCGGCAATGCCGCGGCGGTCAGCGGCGGTCCGCTGTCGGCGCTCGCGTTCGCGCTGCGTTGTAACGCGCGTCGCGGCCGCCCGCTGCGGGCCGGCGACCTGGTTTCGACTGGAGCCGCCACCGGTGTCCACTCGATCCGGGCGGGACAATCGGCCGAGGCCATTTTCACCGGCATCGGCAGCCTGCGATGCGTCGCCAGGCCCATGACACCGGTTGCATAGTGGTCATTGTTAGGGGACAACCCTGCACGACCGGCACACGGTTCCGTACAATCCCCTACCCATGACACGCACGCGGAAAAAAGCGGCAATCACGCGCACTGCCCCCAGGGCGGCCACGCCTCCCAAGCCGCTGCCGGCCAAGCCGAGCGGAATCAAGCCGGGTCGCAACGCGACCATCAACGACATCGCGCGACTCGCGAGCGTCTCCAAGAAAACCGTGTCGCGCGTGATCAACCAGTCACCGCTCGTGCAGGAAGCCACGCGCGCGCGCATCCAGGCGGTCATAGACAAGTTCGGTTACGTGCCGGATCCGCAGGCGCGCGGCCTCGCGTTCCGCAAGTCATTCCTGATCGGCCTGGTCTACGACAACCCGAACGCGCAGTACATCGTGAACTGCATGGAAGGCGCGCTCGATGCCGTGCGCAACTCCGAGTACGAAGTCGTCGTGCATCCCTGCGATCGCAAGAAGCCGGATTTCATCGCGGGCGTGCGGCGTTTCGTCGAACGCCAGAAGCTGCGTGGCGCCATACTGCTGCCGCCGATTTCGGAGAACGACGAGCTGACGCGCGCCTTGACGGCCGCGGAATGCGCGTACGTGCGCATCACCTACACCGCGCTCGATGATCCGTCGCGCATGGTCATCTCCAACGACCGCCTGGCGGTCGCGGAAGTGGCGAACTATCTGACTTCGCTGGGGCACAAGCGCATCGGTTACATCGCGGGTCCGTCCGGTTTCCGCTCCGCGATCGAACGCCTCGCAGGTTTTCGCGAAGCACTGGCAGCCCGCTCGATCCCGTTTCCCGACGAGCTCATCGTCGAGGGCGGATATACCTACGAATCCGGCGTTGCCGGGGGCGAGAAACTGCTGGCGCTCAACCCGCGCCCCACCGCCATCTTCGCCAGTAACGACGAGATGGCCGCGGGCGTGTATCGCGTGGCCAACAAGCTGGGCCTCTCGATCCCGGGCGATCTCTCCATCGTCGGGTTCGACGACGGTCCGCTGGCCGCGCGCCTGCTGCCGTCACTGACCACCATCCGGCTGCCGATCCGCGAGCTCGGCCGACTCGCGGCTAACAAGATCCTGCATCCCGAAGCGGCCGGCGGGACGCACGCCATGGTCACGCCGCTCGAGCCGCACCTCGTCATCCGCGACTCCTGCCAGCCGCCGAGCCGTTGATCAGCTGTCATAACCCCTTGAGCCGCCGGGGCCGATATTGATGACACCGGTTTCCTCCGCGAACCGGCCAGAGTAGAATCGCGACCCCCAGATACGACCCGGAAGTCGAGACCATGAAGTTCGAGACACGACACGCGAGCCATCCCAGCATCATCCCGACCGCGAACTCCGAGAAGCTGCGCGAGCTGTACCACATCGGTGGCATGTTCACCCCGGATGACGTGAACCTCACGTTCAGCCACGTCGAACGAATGATCGTCGGCGGCGTCATGCCGGTGTCGAAGGCCATCGAGCTCAACGAGGTGCCGGCGCTCAACAAGGGCCCGTTCCTGGCGCGCCGCGAGCTCGGCGTCATCAACATCGGCGGCAATGGCAAGGTGGTCGTCGATGGCAAGGAGTGGCCGCTGGCCGCCCGCGAAGGCCTGTACGTCCCCCAGGGCACCAACACCCTGTCGTTCTCGTCGGACTCGAAGGACACGCCCGCCAAGTTCTACCTGGCCAGCACGCCCGCGCACGCGCGTTACGAGACGGTGAAGATCGACATCAAGAAGGCGAATCCGATGCCGGTCGGCGCGCCTGCCACGGCCAATGCGCGCACCATCTACCAGTACATCAACCCGGACATCTGCAAGTCGGCACAGCTGCTGATGGGTCTCACCTCGCTGCAGGAAGGCAGCGTGTGGAACACCATGCCCTGCCACCTGCACGAGCGCCGCGCCGAAACCTATTTCTACTTCGACCTGAAGCCGGATGCGCGCGTGGTGCACATCATGGGCGAACCGCACGAGACCCGGCACATCTTCGTGGCGAACGAAGAAGCGGTGATCTCGCCGCCGTGGGGCATCCACACGGGCTGCGGCACCTCTAACTACAGCTTCATCTGGGCGATGGGCGGCGAGAACCTGGAATACAAGGACGTCGCCTGGGTGCCCATGAACGTGTTGCGCTGATGGGCGGCGTCGACCGGTCATTCAGCCTGCAAGGGCGCGTCGCGGCCGTCACCGGCGCGAACACCGGCCTCGGGCGCGCGATCGCCGAGGCTCTGGCCGGCGCGGGTGCGGACGTCGCGCTCGTCGGCCGCAGCCATCCCGCGGAAACGCTGGGCGCGATCACGGCGCTGGGGCGGCGCGCTGCCTGGGTGAATGCCGATCTCGGCAACAAGCCCGACTACGCGCGCATCGTCGCCGAGATCACGGGGAAACTCGGCGGCCTGCACGTGCTGGTGAACAATGCCGGCATCATCCGGCGTGCGAACGCCATCGATTTCACCGAGGCCGACTGGGACGCGGTGCTCGACGTGAACCTCAAGTCGGTGTTCTTCCTTTCGCAGGCGGCCGCGCGCCACATGATTCCGAATGGCGGCGGCAAGATCATCAACATCGCGTCGATGTTGTCGTTCCAGGGCGGTATCCGCGTGCCCTCCTACACCGCGAGCAAGAGCGGCATCGCCGGCCTGACGCGCCTGCTCGCAAACGAGTGGGCCGGCCAGGGCATCAACGTCAATGCGATTGCTCCAGGTTACTTTGCGACCAACAACACGGCGGCCCTGCAGGCCGATCCCAAGCGCAACTCGGAGATTCTCGGGCGCATTCCCGCGGGGCGCTGGGGCGATCCGCAGGATCTCGGCGGCGCCGCCGTGTTCCTCGCATCGAGCGCGGCCGACTACGTTCAGGGAATCATCCTGCCGGTCGATGGAGGCTGGCTCGCGCGCTGAGGTTATGATCTGACTCGCTCTAACCAGTGAGTCAGATGATGCGAATCGCCTTCCTCGGTCTCGGCAAGATGGGTTCTGGCATGGCTGCGCGGCTCGCTGCCGCCGGCCATTCGTTGTCGGTGTACAACCGCACGGCGGGGCGTGCCGAGGCCCTCGCGAAACTCGGGGCACGCGTCGCGGATTCGGCGCGGAGCGCGGCCGAGAACGCCGACGTGATCATCGGCATGACGGCCGACGACCAGTCCTCACGCGCGATGTGGCTCGGCGAGCAAGGTGCGCTGGCCGCGAGCAACGCGCCCGACGCACTCGCCATCGAATGTTCGACGTTGTCGCATGACTGGGTGATGGACCTCGCCCGCCGCGTGCGCGCCCGCGGGTTCCGATATGTCGATGCGCCGGTCACCGGCCTGCCCGATGCGGCCGCGGCCGGCACGCTGACGCTGCTCGTGGGCGCCGAACTGGCGGATCTCGACGCCGCCCGGCCGGTGTTCGCCTCGCTCGCCACTCGCGTTCTGCACTTTGGCCCCGTCGGCAAGGGCACCGCCTACAAGCTCATGGTGAACCTGCTGGGGGCGATCCAGATCGCCTCGGCGGCCGAGGGGTTGGCGTTCGCCGAGGCGGCGGGACTCGATCCGCGACTGGTCGCAGACGCGATCGCCTCCGGCCAGGCGGCGAGCCCGCAGGTGGTACGCAACGTGCGCCGCTTCGTCGAGGCGGATCACGCCGGGGCAGTGAATTTCACGCCGGCACTGCGCCTCAAGGACGTCGAATATGCGTTACGCCTGGCGGAAGAGCTCGGCGTGCCACAAACCTTCGGCATGGCGGCCGCCGACATCTACCGGCGGCTGTGCGCCGCCGGCTTCGCGCGCGACAACGAGAGCCGCGTCATCGACGTGGTCAGACCCGCCAAAGCGTGAAAGGCTAGTTAGAGCGAGCAGACCGGCGCGTCTGAAGTACCGAGCGTCTGGGCAGGCTGGAGCGTCAGCTTCTTCTCGGGCACCACGCGCAAAAGCAGGCCCCAGGGCGTGCTGCGATACGTGCCGGGCGAAATCCCGGGACCCGCCACCTTCACTTCCGCGGCATCGTGGGGCTCAGGCCGCAGAACCCGGACGTGCGCACTGATCACCGAGCTGTCGGTGCTCGCGCGCCGCAGCTGCACGCAGATCTCATCGTTCGAATTGAGCGTCACGTGGCGCGGCTGGTCACCGACCTGCATGACGATGCGTTGCGCCGGCGGGCCGTTGTAACGCGCCGAGTCGACGTCGATGAAATACGTGCTGCTGCTCGCTTCGACTTGCGCGAGCGCAACTCCCACCAGCGCCAGCAAGGCGCCGCCTATCCAGAGTTGTTTGTTCATGAGCGTATCGAACGCCTTCCGAGTAAGAAGTTCCCTCAGCGTTTATGCCTACAGTATGTCGGTGCCGACTGACATTACTGTGAAAAAGTGTGCTGATACCGCTACGCCACAAAGCGGTGCAGACCGCGAACCCTCTCGTCGCAAACCGTGTGTAACCCGGCGGCGCGCGGAGGTTCCCGGATGGAACGCATGCGAGGGAAAAACCGGGTGATCGTCGCTAGTTAGCGACTCACAGGATCGCGCCGAGCGCGCCCAACATCTCCTGGCGCACCATCGGGACGGGCGGCGAACCATATGAGAGCAGCCGGTCGTGGAATTGCTGCGGCGAAGCAGCCGGATTCGCCGCGAGCCAATCTTCCCGCAACCGGCGGATCATGAGTTTGCCGAGCGTGTACGCGAGGTAACCTGGATCATAGGTGCCGCGCAGCGCCTGCTGCCTCGCGTTACCTGCGTCGGCGAACGCTTTTTCGCGGAACATCTTCTCGGACTCCTCGAGGCTCATGCAGCCGGCGTGCAGGCAGATGGCGGAGATGAAACGTACGTCGCGAAGCAGCGCATTCGCGAGCATCCCGATGCGCATCTCCGGATCTCCGCCGCCCAGCCCGGCGTCATACATCATCTCCTCGGCGTAATGCGCCCAACCCTCGGCGAACGCGTAATCCCACCACAATGCTGCGACGCGCGACGGATTCGCGTTCGAAAACTGCGACTGCAGGTAGTGACCGGGCCACACTTCGTGCGCGGACACGAACAGCAGGTAGGCCCGGCCCGGAAGATAGGCGCTGCGCTCGGCGGCACTCCACTTCGGATCGGGCGGCGCCACGTAATACGTCGCCTTGACGTCCGGTTTCTCGTACGGCCCGGGAATGCTGATGTACGCGAAGTTGCCGCGATTGTAAGGCGGTGATTCAGCGACCAGCGCCTGCTCCTCGCGCGGGATCGAGACGATCTTCTTGTCCATCACCCATTGGCGCAGGTCCGCGAGTTGTGCACGTGCGCCGTCCACGCTGCCGCCCGACGGCTTGTTGGCGCGCATCCGGTCGACGCAGGCCGCGAGTGTGACCTTCGGTGCGAAGTCCGCGCAGGCGGTGGTGAGTGCTGCCAGGTTGCGCTCGAGGTCCTTCCGCCCCACGAGCTCCAGCTCTTCGAGCGAGAGGTCCACGCGCTCGGTGGCACGCAGCATTTCCGAGAATTTCGCCGGGCCGAGCGCGAACGCCTCGTTGGCGCTACCGCGCTGCGATTGCAGCCAGTCGCTCAATTCGTCCATGGCATGCGCGGCCGCGGCATTGGCCGCGTTCAGCTCCTGCTTCTGCCGCTCGTCGCTGAGCTGAGCGATGATCCCGGGCATCTCGGTGCGATAGAAAGTGGCGTAACCCCGGAAGCCCGCGGTGCCCCGCTCGATGAAGGCTCGCGGCAGTGGCGTGCGCAGGTTCGCCTGGATCTGCGCCGCAAGGCCGGGCACGGCGCGCAGGTATCCGAGGAAACCTTCCAGCCGTCTCGGCAGCGGCGCGTACTCGCGGGTCAGGTACATCGAGGGGTCGAGACGATCGATGTACCAGGCTGGGTTGCGAAACGGTTCCTCGGCGCTCGCGAGCCAGAACAGCTCGCGATCGATGATCCATTCGAGGTACTTGCGCTCGAAGCGTTGCGCCGGGGTCATGGTGGCTGCGCCGAACTTCTGCAATTCCGTTCGCCGGGCCCGCAGCGCGGTGACGTCCGCCTCGATCGACGCGCGGCTCCAGTCGGGCATCCGCCCGTCGAATTCGTGACGTCCGGACTGCACCGCGAAGGCGGGATCCGCCTCGAAGCGAGACTCGATGAAGGCGGCCGCGAATTCCGGCCAGGCTGGCGCAGCGACCTGCGCCGGTTCCGTCGGGGGTGGCGAGGCGGGAGGCACCGCGGGTTTTTCCGGCTCGCGGGCGCACGCGCCGATGAGCAGAACCGGGAGCACGAATGCAAGACGCATGGAACGCATGGTGATGCGATTCTCCCGGGTGGCCGTGGGATTCTGGTTAGGCGGCTACTTGGTGAGGATGAGCTTGCCGTTGCGCGTCACCTGCAGCAGGTAACGTTCGGCAGCGTGTTCGATCCAGATGCGGTGCGCGCCACCCAGCAACTCGCGCGTGGAGACGACGCGGTCCTGTGGCGCATGGGTCGGAACCGGCGCTGGCGGGTTCGGCGACTCTTTTATATGCGCGGGCATTCGCGACCCCAAATAAGAACCCTTCTCATTTGCGGGCAAGCATAGAACCCGATGCCGGGAGTTGGCAAGCGGGTCAGAACGGTTTCACGACGACCAGGACGACGATGCCGATCAGCAGCAACGCGGGGATTTCGTTGAATACGCGGTACCAGCGCTCCGAGCGTGAGTTGCGATCGTTGGCGAACTGCTGGACCAGTGCGAAGCAGGCACCGTGGTAACTGATGAGCAGCAGCACCAGCAGCAGCTTCACGTGAAGCCAGCGCATCAGCAGGTACTCGGGCGCTACCGCGAGCATCGACACGCCGAAGCTCACGGCCATGATCGCTGCCAGCGTCATGAGCTTGAACAACTTGCGCTCCATGACCTTGAAGCGCGCATTGCCGACGGCGTCGTCGATGGTGGTGCCCTGTATCTGCGCGTGATAGACGAACAGTCGCGGCAGATACAAAAGTGCCGCGAACCAGCTCACGACACTCACGACGTGGAATGCCTTCAGCCAAAGCATGTGGAAACTCCGGACACCCGTGACCGGGCCTCGGCCGCATCGCTGGCCACGAGAGCCTGGATTGCCGCCACGTGGTCGGCGCGCGCATTGAGCGCCGGGATGTACCGGTACTGCTCACCACCGGCGGCCAGGAACGCATCGCGGTTCTCGATGCCGATTTCCTCGAGCGTCTCGAGGCAATCGGCGGCGAAGCCCGGGCACATGACGGCGAGATTCTTCACGCCGCGCCGGGCGAGCTCGGCCACCGCTTCGATGGTGTAGGGCTGCAGCCAGCGCGCGCGGCCGAAGCGCGACTGGAATGACACGCTCCATTCGTCTTTCGCGAGCTGCAGCTTCTGCGCGAGCAGCGCCGCGGTGCGCTCACAATGCATGCGATACGGATCACCGAGATCGACGAACCTTTCGGGGATGCCGTGGAAGGACATGAGCAGGTGACCGGGAGCGCCGTGCGCCTGGCGATGTTCCTCGACGCTGCGCGCGAGCGCCGCGATGTAGCTGGGCTCGGCGTGATATTCGGAGATGAAACGCAGCGACGGCACGTGTCGCATCTTTCTGAGCGCCGCCGTGACCTGGTCGAAGACCGCGCCCGTGGTCGCGCCGCAGTACTGCGGAAACATGGGCACCACGACAATCTCGTCCACACCACGCGCACGAAGCGCATCGATGGACTGGGCCACTGTGGCGCCACCCGTGTAGAGCATGGCCAGCGCCACGGGAATGCCGGCGGGCCGCAGCGCGTCTTCCAGTCCGTGCCGCAGTCCTTCGCTTTGCACCGCCAGCGGCGACCCTTCGGGCGTCCAGATGGCAGCATATTTCTTCGCGCTGGCTCGCGGCCGCACGCGCAGGATGATGCCGTGCAGGATCGGCCACCACAGCAGCCGCGGGATCTCGACGACGCGCGGATCACCCAACAGCCCGGCCAGGAATGCACGCACGTCGTTCGTGGACAGCGACGCCGGCGTGCCGGAGTTCACCAGCAGTACGCCCTTCACGCGAGACCCAGCCAGTCGCGCGGCTTGAGATATTCCGCCAGGCGCGCCTCCGGCGAACCGGGATCCGGGTGGTAGTCGTATCGCCACTCGGCGCGCGGCGGCAGCGACATGAGCAGCGATTCGGTACGGGCCGACGACTGCAGCCCGAAACGCGTGCCGCGATCGAAGGCCAGGTTGAATTCCACGTAGCGGCCGCGGCGCAGGCGCTGGAACTCCTGCTCGCGCGTCCCGAACGGAGTATTCGCGCGCCGCTGCACGATCTTCACGTAGGTGTCGAGGTAGGTGTCGCCGATGCGGCGGATCAGCGCGAAGCAATGCTCGAAGTCACCGCCGATCTCGGCGTGGATGTCGTTGAGGTCATCGGCGAACAACCCGCCGATGCCGCGCGTCTCGCCGCGGTGCGGTAGATAGAAATAGCGGTCGCAGGCCTGCTTGAGGACGTCGTAGACACGCGGCCCCGCGGGGGCACACGCCGCCTGCGCGGCCTGGTGCCAGGCGCGCGCGTCTTCATCGAACGGATACACCGGGGTGAGATCGAAACCCCCGCCGAACCACCACACCTCGCCGCCGCGTGCCGTGAACAGCCGCACGTTGGCGTGCGAGGTCGGCGCGTAGGGATTCACGGGGTGCACCACGACGCTGGTGCCCATGGCGCGGAACGGCTGCCCGGCGAGCTCGGTGTGCCGCTCGCTCGCGGCGGCCGGTAGTTTGGCGCCGGTCACGTCGCTGAAGGCGACACCGGCACGGTCGAAGGTGTCGCCGTTCTCGATCAGCGACAGGCGGCCATTGCCGCTCAATACGTCGCCGGGCGGGCGTTGCCACTCGTCACGGCGCTGCGCGGCCGTGGCGTCCAGCGCATGCCACGCATCGCTGAGCCTCGTGTGCAGGCCGACGAAGTAATCGCGCACCGCCTCGATCTCGGCCGGTCCGATCGGCGTGATGCGCGCAGGCGCCACCGACGCGTTCATGGCGCACTCCGGAACAGGTAGCCGCGCCCGCGCAGGGTCACGATGTGCACGGGGTTTTCCGGATCGGGTTCGAACAGCTTGCGCAGTCGCAGGATGAAGTTGTCGACGGTGCGGTCGGTGGGGAACTGGTCCATGCCCCAGACTTCCTCGAGGAGGTCGGTGCGCGTGAGCGCGCGGTTCTCGTTGGCCGAGAAGACTTCCATGAGGCGCAACTCCTTGTCGGAGAGCGACACCTCGCCTTCGTTGGTGAGCGCCTGCCCCGTGTCGAACCGCACCCAGTAATTCGCGAAATTCAGCCGCGGCGGCGCGGTCGCCGGCCGGCCACTGGCCCGGCGCAGCAGCGCGCGCACGCGCGCCAGCAGCTCGTTGACGTCGAAGGGCTTCGGTAGGTAGTCGTCGGCGCCGGAATCCAGCCCGCGCACCTTGGAGGATGTGTCGCCGCGCGCCGTGAGCATCAGGATGGGCGCGTTGATGCCCTGGTCGCGCGCGAACCGCGTCAGCGCGAAACCGTCACCGCCCGGCAGCATGACGTCCAGGATGGCGAGCTCGTATTCGCGCTTCGCCAGCAACTCGCGGCCCTGTTCGAAATTCTCGGCCGTCACGATCTCGTAGCCCGCGTGCCGCAGGTTGACGGCCACCAGCTCGCGCACCAGGCGCTCGTCCTCCACGATCGCGATGCGATCAGCCATGCGCGGCACCCTCGTTGCCCAGTGGCTGCGCCGATGGCGGTGCCAGCATCAGCGTGACCGTGAAGACTGCGCCCTGTCCCGGGCCCGGACTGTGAGCGCGGATGTCGCCACCCATGCGCCTCGCCAGCTGCCGCGCGATCGCGAGGCCGAGCCCGGCGCCATGGGTCACTCCCTCACCGCTGCCGCGATTGTGGAGATCGAACAGCTTTTCCGCGCTTTCCGGCGGAAAGCCGCGTCCCTGGTCGCTGATGTCCAGTCGCCAGTAACCGTCGCGCACGCCGGCCGCGAGCCGGACGCTGCCGCCGCCGTACTTGTGCGCGTTGTCGAGCAGGTTTTCCAGGATCACGCGCAACGCATCGCGGTCCGCCAGCACCTGCACCGCATCGACGACGGCCACCTGGACTTCTCCGACGCTCGAGGTGCGCGCGCGATGCGTGAGCAGGTCGGCGATGAAGCGCGCGGCGTCGATGGCCTGCGCGCCTTCGCGCGGTTCGCGCGACATGGCGCGCTGATACGCCAGGATGGTTTCGGCGAGGTGTTCGAGCCGGTCACATTCATGCTGGCCGAGGCGGATGAGCTCGGCACGCTGGGCTTCGGGAATACTGCCGATCGCGAGGCTCTGCAGAAGTCCCTTCACGCCGGCCACGGGCGTCTTGAACTCGTGGCTGGTGAACTGCAGCAGCTTCTCCATGTCCTCGCGCTGCTGCTTGCGGCGCTGCGCGACCAGGAACAGCAGCACCAGGCTGCCCGACAACAGCAGCCCCAGCAGCGTCGATTCACCCACCAGCATGAGCGTGCGACTCTGGTGACGCGCGGCGATTTCCCCGAGCCGCACATCGCGCTGTTCGGCACTGATGCTGTTGGCCTGCAGATGCAGGACTTCGAGCTCGAGCTGCTCGTTGGTGCGCAATTCACCTCGCAGCAGGATGGTCCACCAGATCACCAGCGACGCCGTGGTGAGCATGGTCAGGCCGAGCACGATGAGCTCGGCACGTTCCGCGAACCATTGGCGGAATCCCGAACGCATTCAGGCCTTTTCGCTCGTTGCCAGCACGTCGAGGAGTTTATCGACATCGGCGGTGGTGTGAGCCGCCGACAGGAAGCAGACCTCGTATGCCGAGGGCGGCAGGTACACGCCGTGGGCCAGCCAGCCGCGGTAGCGACGATGGTATTCATCGACGGCCTTGGGACTGATGCTCGAAGCGGCCACGGGCAACGCACCCCGCGTGTCGAAATACGGCCAGACGATGGGCCCGACGCGGGACAGCTGCGCCTGTGAGGACAACGCGTGGCGCGCGAGCGCCGAATCCAGGTGTTTGCCGAGCATGTCGATGTGCCGGTAGGCACCACCTTCGGCGAGCTCGGAGAGTGTGGCCACGCCCGCGGCCAGGCACACCGGATTCCCGGCCATGGTGCCCGCCTGGTAGACCGGCCCGAGCGGCGCCAGTTGAGCCAGCAACTCGCGCCGGCCCAGCACCGCCGCGACGGGCATGCCGGCCCCGACGATCTTGCCCAGCGTGGTGAGATCCGGCTCGATGCCCACCAGCTTGTCGTAACCGTGGTAACCGAAGCGGAACCCCGTGATCACCTCGTCGAAGATCAGCACGGCGCCATGTTCGCGCGTGAGGTCGCGCAGGCGCTGCAGGTACTCGCGCGACTGGATCAACAGGCCATTGTTGGCCGGCAGCGGTTCGATGATGGCCGCCGCGATGTCCTTGCCGGCTTCGACGAAGGCGCGTTCCAGCGCGGCGATGTCACCCAGTGGAATCACCAGCGTATCGGCGGCGACCGTCGCCGGAACCCCGGCGCTGTCCGCCAGGCCCTGCGTGATCACGCCACTGCCCGCCTTCACCATGAGCTGATCGACGTGGCCGTGATAACAGCCGTCGAACTTCAGGATGCGCCGCCGGCCGTTGCTGGCGCGCGCGATGCGCACCGCGGTCGCCACGGCCTCGGTGCCGCTCACCACGAAGCGAACCAGCTGCGCGTACGGATAGGCGGCCAGCACGCGTTCGGCGAGCTCACCTTCGAGGCGATGCGCGGTGCCGAATGCGAGGCCCTCGCGCGCGGCGCGCTGCACGGCCTCGACTACTTTCGGATGCGCGTGGCCCAGGATCAGCGGCCCCCAGGCCATGCACAGGTCGAGGTACCGGTTGCCGTCCTCGTCGGTGGCGTACGCGCCCTGCGCCTCCTTGAAGAACACGGGCGTGCCACCGACCTTGCGGAAGGCGCGCACCGGGCTCGAAACGCCCGCGGGGATCAGCGCCTCAGCGCGCGAGTAGAGTTCGGCTGAGCGCGCGAGCGGAGTCCGGGTCGAGTTCGACGGGCTGGCAGCCGGCGACGGCTGCGCGGATGAAGGAGTCACGTTGCTCGTCCTTTTGTGAAAGGGTGTCTGGAGGTAGTTCGGTGCTTCCGGCGGCCCAACCCTGGGCGGTGGCAATGCCTAGATAGGCGCGGTTGCCGAGCACGTGGCAACCGAACGGAGTGGAACAGCCGCCCTCGATGACGCGCAGGAATTCGCGCTCCCAGCGCGTCGCGCGCACGCAGGCAGGGTCCGCGAGCCCGTCGACCTGGGACTGGATTTCGCCATCGTCGAGGCGGCACTGCGCGGCCAGCGCACCCTGGCCCGGGGCTGGGACCCACCACTCGGGCGCGAGCTCCACCACGGCGAATGCGGAAAGGTCCAGCTGCAGGCGCGAGAGTCCCGCGGCGGCCAGCACGATGGCGTCGACGCCCTGCTGCTCGCCGAGCTTGCGCACCCGCGTCGGCACGTTGCCGCGCAGGGGCACGGATTGCGCCTGGGGCGCGTAACGGCCCAACAGCGCACCGCGACGCAATGAAGAGGCGCCGACGCGCGCTCCAGGCTTGAGCGGGAGCAATCCATCCTCGCGCGGCACATAGAATTCGCGGCGGATCAGCAGCCAGTCGGCGGCCGAGGCTCGCGGCAGGATGGTGCGGTTCGCGAGCCCCTGCGGTTCCGCGGTCGGCAGATCCTTGAGCGAGTGCACCACGAGGTCGATGCGGCGCTCGAGCAGCGCAACTTCGAGCTCGCGAGTGAAGAACCCCTTCTCGACGCTGCCGGCGAGATACGGCGACTGGTCGACGTCGCCCCGCGTGGTGATCACCGTGATGTCTGAGTGCCAGCCCGCGGCGGGCGCCCGCGTATTGAGCTCCCGCAGCACGTTGCGCGATTGCCAGAGCGCCAGGTCGCTGCCGCGGCTGCCGATGTGACGCGTGCTCATGGAGTCTCGCGCCGCGCGGCGGCAATGAACTGGTGCAGCATCGCGTTGACTTCGGAGGTGAGCTTGCGGGCGCGCTGTGGCGGCAGCCCTTCGAGCAGGCCAGGTAGTTTGTTCTGCATGAATTCCGTGCGCATCGCGGTCATCGCCGCGAGTGTGTCGCTGGGTGGCGGCGCGAGCAATGCCTGGCAGATTTTCTCGGCACCTGCGGCGCACTCGGCATCGAGCGCCGCGTATTCGCTTTCGGGCAACACGGCTCCGTGGCCGTCGAGCAGCTCGTCCAGCGGTGTGAGCGCCCAGCCCGGTGCGTCCAGGATCTGCAGCGGACTGCCGAGGTCAAACACACGCCGGCGGGTCTCGTTGCCCGGACCGGGTGGAAGTGACAACCAGGCTTGTGGCGCGCCGGAGGCGACGATGACCGTGTGCGCCCGCTGCACCGCGCCTTCGAAGGCGCGCATGCTGGCTCGATTGAAACTTTCGACGGCCGTGAAGCCCGCGTCGGCCAGCGCGCGCAGCATGGCGCGGCCGATTTCGCCGAGCCCGAACACCGCCACGGGCGCATCACGCGGCACGTCGTGCATGCGCTGGACCACCAGTGCCTGGACGCCGCCGGTGCGGCCCTGCGGCAGGATGCGGCGCGCGCGACCCAACAACTCGCCGACGCCGCGCCAGGCGACGTGCAGGTTGCGGCACATGGTGCCGGCCTCGTGCGCTCGCTCGAAGGACCGCAGCACCTGGTTGCCGATGGCATGTTCGCCCTGGGCGACGGAGTCGAGCCCGGCAGCGATGCGCAACAGGCCGCCGATGGCGGCGGCGCCATGCCGCACGCGCGGACGCAGGCGATCGGGATTTTCGGCCGCGCCGACCAGCGCGGCGCCGAACAGCTCGGCGGCCCAGGCCGGTCGCGCGGATGCCAGCAGCCACTCGACGCGCGCGCAACTCTCGATGCGCACCACGCCGGTGATCTCGCCGGCCTCGAGCAGCTGACGCGCGGGGCTTTCCGTGCCCGCATCCATGGCCACGAGTCCGGCGCGCACCGCGGACGGCGCCTCGCGATAACTCATGCCCACCAGTGCCAGCGGGATCACGGTCGCCTCAGCGGAATTCCGCCGCGGTCTCGACCATCGCGGCCACGGTCTCGGGCGGCGTGCCCGGCAGGATGCCGTGCCCGAGGTTGAGGATGCAGTGCCGGCCACCCGACGTGCGCTTCATGACCTCGAGCAGGTCGCGCGTGCGCTTGCGCACCACGCCGGCGTCGCCCAGCAACAGTACGGGGTCGATGTTTCCCTGCAGCAGGTGATTCGGGTACATCTGGCGCGCGAAGTCCCACTCGGTGCGCCAGTCGAGCGAGAAGCCGGTAACACCGCTGTCGCCGAGCAGCGGCATCAGGTGGTGGCCGCCGCGCACGAACAGCAGGGTCGGCACCTTGCGTGAAAGTTTTGCGGTGATGCGTTGCAGGGCTGGCAGCGCGAAATCGCGGTATTCGTCCGGCGCGAGCAGTCCGCCCCAGGAGTCGAACAGCTGCACCGCGTCGGCGCCGGCATCCACCTGCGCGAGCAGCAGCTCCGCCACGATGTCCGCGATGGTGTTCAACGCGCGACGTGCGAGCGCAGGATCACGATGCATCAGCGTGCGAGCCTCGCGGAAGTCATCGCTCCCGCCACCTTCCACGCAGTAGGCAAACAGCGTGAAAGGTGCGCCTGCAAAACCGAGGATGCCGTATCGGTCCTTCAAGGTCTGCTTGAGATGGGCCACGGCGCGCGGCAGGTAGTCGATGCGGCCGAGCGCGCCATCGACGTTCCAGGCATCGTAGTCGGCGCCGGTGCGCAAAGGCTTCGCGATGAGCGGACCTTCTCCCTTGCCGAAGGTCACGCCGAGCCCCATGGCGAGCGGGATCACGAGGATGTCGGAGAACACGATGGCGGCGTCGAGCGCGTAACGATCGAGCGGCTCGAGTGCCGCGCGCGTGGACAGCTCCGGCGTCTGGCACACATCCCAGAAGCTGTGCTCGGCGCGCAGCGCGCGATAACCCGGCAGATAACGACCGGCCTGCCGCATGAGCCACACCGGGGGACGGTCGAGCGCGTCACCGCGCAACGCCGCGAGAAATCGCTCACGCGCCTGCATCGACACAAACTCCTGTGAAATCAAATGAAAGCGTACGGCGCGAGGCCGCGGGCACTGTCACAGCTGTGTCACGGCATACGCGCGGGAAGTTTCACGGGAGCTAACATCCATGACGGAGTCGTTACATTGGCGTACACCTGGATCATCACCAAGTCGCAGCCGCATGCCGACAGCGTGGTCATCCAGCTGCGCCGGCAAGGCTTCAACGCGCTGGCGATCTGCTGCATCGAGCACCGCTGGCACGACTGGCCCGCGCTCAAGCAGATAGGCGCCGCGGGCAACGCATTGCTGTTCGTCACCAGCCGCGCCGCCGCGGCGCGTATCGAGGTGCCGCCCGGCACGCAGGTCGCGGCCATCGCCCCCACCACCTCGGCCACGCTGGAGGCGCGCGGCATCCGCGTGAACCACACCGCGCACGGCGGGGTGCGCGATCTCGCGCAGGCGGTACTGGAAAATGCGGCCGTGCCCGATGGCACCGAGGTTTTCTATCCGACCAGCGACGCCGCGCTGCGCCAGCCCGAACACCTGGCCGCCGTCGCCATCCTGCGCAGGCGCCTGCGAGTGCACACCGAGGCCGTCTACTCGACGGTCGCTCCCGACAATCTCGCGGCGGAACTGGCCGCGTTGCGGACTCCGCAAGCCGACCGGCCGCTGGGTTTCGCCTTCTGGAGTCCGTCGGCCATCGAGAACT